>CAYXNH010000095.1:0-10684 GCA_964466135.1 uncultured Ardenticatenaceae bacterium
TCAATTTGAAACCGATTGAGTGAATATGAATGACCCACTGATCACCATCCGTCGCGCCGTCGCCGACGACGCCGAAGGCATCGCCCACATATTCGATTCACCTCGCGCCTGTTGGGGTACGCTACAAACGGCCTACATGTCGATCGAAGGACGCCGCAAGCGAATTGTCGAAGCTGATGAACACACCTACCCGTTGGTGGCCGTGGTCGACGGCGAGGTTGTCGGCCAGCTCACCTTCCGCGCCAACCCCCGTTCCCGCCGCAAGCACACCGGTGATTTGGGCATGGCCGTCCGCGACGACTGGCAGAACAAAGGCGTGGGCACGGCATTGATGCGGGCCAGCCTTGACCTGGCCGATAATTGGCTCAATATCCATCGAGTGGAACTGGAGGTCTACGTCGATAACGAGTGGGCCATTCACCTCTACCAGAAATTCGGCTTCGTCATTGAAGGCCGCCTCATCGATTATGCCTTTCGCGATGGGGAATATGTCGATACGTTCGTGATGGGTCGGATTCGGCCGCCTCGCTCGTAGTTCTTCGCGTGTCGAGGCCCTCTTGCGTCAATAGAAATTGTTACCATCAAACGGACCCCTGCCTCATTTCCATGCCACAACGGTAACATTTGATTGGAGTCATTCCGTTGGCAACTGCACCAGTGCCGTGACTTCACCAATTCTTGCCTATGCTCAACCTCTATAGTTGGAACGTCAACGGGCTGCGCGCCGTTCATCGCAAGGGAGCTTTTGCGGCGTTGCTGGAGAGCGCCCGCCCCGATATCCTCGGCATCCAGGAGACCAAAAGCAGCCCCGAACAGCTGCCCGATGAGCTTCGTAACCCGCCCGGTTACCATACCTGGTGGGCGTCGGCCGAGCGCGCGGGCTACAGCGGCGTCGCCCTCTACAGCCGGCGCGAGCCACTGTCGGTTCAGATCGGTCTCGGCATTGAGGCCTACGACCGCGAGGGCCGCACCATCGTGGCCGACTATGGCGATTTCGTGTTTTTTACGGCCTACTTCCCCAACGGCAGCCGCGACCACAGCCGCGTGTCCTTCAAGATGCAGTACAAGGCTGACTTTCTGGACTATATCGAGGATTTGCGATCGCGAGGCCGGGCGGTGATCTTTTGCGGCGATGTGAATACGTCCCACCAGGAGATCGACCTGGCGCGGCCGCGACAAAACCAGAACACGACCGGCTTCATGCCCATCGAGCGGGCGTGGCTCGATCAGGTCGTCGGCCGCGGCTATCTTGATACCTACCGGACGCGCTACCCCGACCAGACCGGAGCCTATACCTGGTGGTCGCAGGTGTCGGCCTCGCGCGAGAAGAATATCGGCTGGCGGCTGGACTATTTCTTCGTCTCGCCCGACCTGGGGTCGCGCGTGGCCGGTGCGGCCATTCATCCCGATGTGACGGGTTCCGACCATTGTCCCGTCAGTCTGACCCTCGATTTTGACCGGCATGACGACTGAATCGTTTCCGGGCGTGCCCGCAGGCAAGCGTATGAACAGGTCGCGGACCGAGGCGGCCGTGTTGCTGGGCATCCTGTTCCTGGCCGCCGTCGTGCGGCTGGCCCTGCCCGGCCTGACGGAATTCAAGTCTGACGAAGGCCGCCTGTTGACGGCGGCGCTGGAGATGAGCAAGGGCGAGTTCGCCTTGCGCGGCATCAGCAGTTCGGTCGGCTTCCCCAACGCGCCGATGAGCGTGTGGCTCTATTCGCTGCCGCTGTTCGTTTGGCGGCATCCCTACGCGGCGACGCTCTTCACGGGCCTGCTCAGCGTGGCCGCCGTCGCCGGGGTCTACTGGTTCGGCCGTCGCTATTGGGGGGTTCAGGCTGCGACCGTCTCCGCCCTGATGCTGGCCGTCAGCCCATGGGCCATCATCTTCTCGCGCAAAATCTGGGCGCAGAACTTGCTGCCGGTTTTCGCCGTCGGTTGGGCCATTGCCGCCGCGCTGGCCTTTGTTGAAGGGCGTCCCCGCGCCATCATCCCTCACCTGATCTTTCTGGCCGTCGCCGTGCAGATTCATCCGTCGGCGCTCGGCCTTGTCCCCGCCACCTTGCTTTTCCTTGTCGTCTTTCGTCGTCGGGTCGATTGGCGGCTGCTGGTGATGGGCGGAGTGTTAGCCGGGCTGACGGCCGCGCCCTTCTTCTGGTATTTAGGGAGGCGAATGCGGGCCGAGGGCGGGTTGCCGTTCTCAACCGGCCAGGCGGCGGCCGAGGTCTCGCTCGACTCCTTGCGGCTCTCTCTGGAGATCGCCACGGGCCAGGGCATCGAGGCTATCGCCGCCCCCGGTTATGCCGGGCTGCCCGGCGCGGCGGTCATCCGGTTCGTTTGGCTCGTCGTCCTGCTTGTGGCGGTGGGGTGGGGCGTCTACCGGATTGCCCGCCGGTGGAATGATCCGGCCTCGCAAGCGACCTTTGTCTGTCTGGCGTGGTTCCTCGGCCCGATCCTGTTTTTCCTGTGGCATCGCACGCCGGTCTATATCCACTACTTCATCGTCTCGCTGCCCGCGCTGTATTTAATGGCCGGGGGACTGGTTGGCGATCTGTTCGGCAGGGTGCGAGTGCGCCGGTTCGTCTGGCCGGCTATCGGCCTTCTCGCTGTCCTGCAATTGAGCATGTGGATCCATCTCATGACGGCTATCGGCCGAGAGCCGGGCGCGGGCGGGTTCGGCATTCCTTTGGGCTTTAAAGTTGCCGCGGCCGACCGCGCGCGCTCCATGCTGGCCGAGACCGGCGCGGCCGAGGTGCTGGTTGTGGGCGACGGCTCCGACCCGGAACGCGAGGATTTCCCGGCAGAATTCCGCGCGTTGCTCCATGACGTGCCGTTACGTTATGTCGACCTTAACGCCGAAGCCCTGTTTCCGGCGTCCGCGTCGGTCGCGCTGCTGGAACCCGTCTCGGCCGACGGCCGCACGTCAACGCGAGACCTGTTCGCCGCCGCCGCGGCCGGATCGTCCATAATCGACATCAATGAGACGGCCGCCTACACCCTTTACGCTTTGCCGCCGGCGGCCGCGCCCGACACCGGCGTACCCTTGCCACAACCGGTGTTGCTCGCCAACTTCGTTCACCTGCTCGGCTATGAGGGTCTCCGGCCTCAATCAGGCGGCGCGCTTTGGGATGTCCGCTGGCGAACGGCCGACAACCCTGACTCGGCCGACTACCACTTCTTCAATCATCTGCTGGACGGGAGCGGCGCGAGGGTCGCCCAGGTCGATGGATCGGCCTTCGCGGGGACGCAGTGGCGGTCGGGCGATGTGGTCATCAGCCGGTTCTGGCTGCCTCTCTCGACCGAGCCGCAACCGCCCTTGACCATGCGCGTCGGCATGTACCGGTATCCTTCGATGGAGAACGTCCCCCTGTTGGATGAGGCCGCCAACCCCGCCGCGGACGCGCTGGAGATAAAGCTCAGCGATTAGACTTCGGCGCGTCGATTAACGGTCGCAGATCGACATCCTCCCGCTTCCAGATGGTCGGATCAGTCCCGGCCGCCAATTCCCGGGCGATACGGCCGGCTATTGAGCGCATCGTCTCACCCGTCTCAGGGTGGACCATCTCCGGCAGCAGGTCGGCTACGGGGAAGGCGCAATGGGCGCGCAGCAGCAGATCGGGTTCGGGGATGTGGCGGGGCTGATCGTCGGCCGGAGTGTAATCGAAGATCAGATCGTCGTAGAGGACGATGTCGAGATCGATGGTGCGCGGCGCGTTCTTGTCCGTCGTGCGCCGGCGGCCGAGCTTTCGTTCGACGCTCGCCAGCGGGCCGTCTTTCAGGGCCGCGGCCGACTTGTCCGTCTGGAGCAACAGGGCGGCATTGAAGAAGTTGGGGTGTTCGCGCCCTTCCACCGCCACGGTCTCGTAGACGGGCGAGACCGCCAGCAGCCTCTCTTTCCCCCCCAGGAGGCGGACGGCCTCGGGCAGCATCCTCTCCCTGTCGATATTGGAACCGAGCAGCAGAACGACCTGGTGCATACCGCGCGTGAGAACTTCCGCCGTAGGGGGCAGTCGCTCTATAACCCGAAGTCCTCGCGCTGCCGGTCGATCTCGATGCCGACCGACGTGGCGAATCGCAATGCGCCGGGCTTTTCCACTCGCACCTGCACGCGGCTGATGGGAAATTCGGTCATGATGAGTCTGGCGATCTCCGTCACCAGCCTCTCGACCAGCAAGAAGGACGAACTCTCGACGAATTCAATGACGCGCTTGCTGATTTTCTTGTAGTTGGCGGCTTGCTCGATGTCATCGCTTTCGGCCGCGGGCCGAATGTCATGATACATGGTGATATTCAACAGGATATCCTGTTTTTTCACTCGCTCGTCCGGATTGATGCCGATGATTCCGCGAAGCAACAAATCTTTGATGATGATTTTGTCCATAGAAGGCTTGTCCAAATAAGGTATGAGGAACTGTAACCCAACCCCGGTACGCCGGCAATTGGCCGCATCAACCCGGTGGCTTCCCGTGTAGCGTGCCTTCCATATCCAGCAAAACGCCGAACTCATTGATGCCGGTTGTGTTGCGAATGCGCACGCGACGCCACTCAAACCGGTCGTCGAAGCCATGCCAGGTTCCGTTCCTGGTCGTCACCGCCCCCCAGTAATCCAACTCCTCCAAAACCGCGATCGTCTCGTCGTTATAGGTGCCGCCCGGATAGCAGAAATAGCGCGGCCGCGCGCCGGTATGGGCGGCGATGGTTTCCTGGGCGCTGAGAATCTCGTGGATCATTCCATCGCGGCTCTTCCTGGTCAGGTCGGGGTGCGTTTTGGAATGTGATTCGATCCGGTGGCCCGCTCGCGCCATCTCGGTGACCATGTCCCAGGTCATGTATCCTTCGCGTTCCTGGTCGATGAAATCGCTGATGATGAAGAATGTCCCCGTGAAGCCGTATTCCTGGAGGACGGGAAAGACGTGATCATACATATCCAGGTAGCCGTCATCGAAGGTGAGGACAACCGGTTTTTCGGGCAGTGTCGCCTGGTTGACGATGGCCAGTGACAACGTGTAGAGGTCCACAGGTGTGTAGCCGTTTTCGCTCAGAAAGGCCATCTGCCGGCGGAACGAGTCGGGGGTCACGGAGAGATCCGTCCGGTAGATATCGGAACCGGGCGGCGGCTCACTGACGTAGTGGTACATCAGGATGGGCACTTTCAACGTCCAGCTATAGATGCCCATCGGTGTGGGCAGCGGCTCGTTGGCGATCGCCTCGGTCGGGGCCGGAGTGGCGGCTTCTTCGCTGACGGGTGGGGTAGGAGGGGACAGCGCGGCCGTTTGGGTTGCCTGAACGATCGCCGTCCCCGTCGCATCGACGTCGATACTCGCTGTGGGTGGCGGGGTTGGGGAGGATGGCTGCGTCGGAGTTTCGGCGGGCGTGGGTAGCGTCTGGATGATGGACGACGTGACGAGTGGCGGCGGTTTGACAGTCTCGACTACCGTCACTGCTGTTGGGGCAACGGCCGTCGGTTCCGGTGCGCCGCCTCCGCTGCAAGCGGCCGACAACAAGCCCAGAGCCAACGCAATACCTAATGAAAAGCCGATGCGATAGACGGCTCTCGCCTTTTTTACTCTGACGAGTCGGGTTACTGAATCCATATCGCCTGTCAGAATAGCCAAGCCGTATGGCTCCGTCAAGGAGATGCCCCCCGTTATCACGACGACATCATGAAGCCGGCAGGTTTACCGGGGATGGGCGGCAATTAGATTGAAGATCTTGATAAAAATTGACATCTGCCGGCGGCGTTGCTAGAATCCCACCGAAATCATTCAAAGATGACCGTTGTCTTTGGGACAAGGATAGAAACACGATGGATGTTCAGGAACTTGAGCAGATTCAAACGGAAACGGTTTATTTAACGGACACGGCCGCGGCGACCGTCCGCGATCTGCTGGTCCAGAAGAATGTGCCCGACTACGGTCTGCGCGTCTTCGTGGCCGGTGGCGGCTGTTCCGGCATGCAGTACGGCATGGCCCTGGAAGCAGAGCCTCGCAATTACGACCACGTCATCGAACATGACGGCGTCAAGATCTTCATCGACCCCACCAGCATGATGTATCTTGACAAGGCGACGATCGACTATGTCGACAGTATCATGGGTGGCGGTTTCAAGATCGAGAACCCCAATGCCGTGACCTCTTGCGGTTGCGGTACGTCCTTCAAGACGCAAGACAGCGGTGGCTATGCCGAGGCAGCCGGCGGCGGTTGTGGTTGCGGCCACTAAATCCAACTGGTTGAAAGACATTAAGGGCGGGGGTCGGAAGGCCGCCGCCTTTTTTTATGCCGATAGGGCGAAACCGGGATGACGATACGATACTTCACCGTCGAAGAGGCGAACGAAATTTTACCCGAACTTGAGCCGCTTGTCGGCCGGCTGCTCGATTTGCGCGCTCATGTCAGCCTGCAGAGCCGCGCGATTAGCGGCATATTGGCCGACTTGCATAGCGACGTCGGCGGAGCGGAGGCGTCCCAACTGGTGGCCGAGTTCGCGGAGATTGAATCACTGGTCGAGCGTATCCAGTCCTATGGCTGCATCCTGAAGAATCTGGAGTCGGGGCTGCTCGATTTCCTTTGCGAGCGCGACGGCCGCGATGTCTATTTATGCTGGCGATATGGGGAGCCTTCGATCCTTTACTATCACGAACTCCATACAGGGTTCCAGGGGCGAAAGGCCATTTAGGCTGCAATCAGATCGGCCCTCGATACCGTATCGGGTGCCGATCTTTTGATCTACATTCCCGCGTGCCGTCTGACGAAAGCGATGGCCTCGTCGCGCGTACTCACTTCACCGGCGGCCTGGGCTTCCTCCAGCAGGCGCAACAGGCGGCCGATCTCATGTCCGGGCGGCATATCCAGCAAATCCATCAAAGACCGGCCATCGAGCAGGCGCGGCGGCGCGACGGTTTGCTCGTAATCCCCAAAATACGTATCGAATAGCGACCCTACGATGACCAGCAGCGACTGCCAGCCCTCCTCATCGCCGATGCCGTCGTATGTCGCCAGGTGATCGGCCAGGGTCAACAAACCCACGTCCAGCCCGGCCTCGTGCAAAGCCTTGAAATAGCGATAGGTGGTGCGACGACTGGGTGGCCGTATGTCCATGGCCAGATGAAGCGGCCGCATATGCCCATCCACGATGTGGCGCACCCGGCGGACGGCATCGTTACTAAAGCCGAGCGAAGACAGCCTGGCCGAGGCGATTCGCGCCCCGACTTCGTCGTGGCCGAAAAACCGGATGCGGCCGTTCACGTCGACCGTTCGGGTGGCCGCCTTGCCGGTGTCGTGGAACAGGCCGCCCCATCGCAGCAACAAGCGCCCCGGGAAGCCGCCGTCAACCGGCGTGTCCAGATGCCTGCGCAATTTCTCGCGGTGAGGGGCGATGAGGCGTTCCACGTCTTCGCTCCACTCGGTCGTTACCGGGCGGCCGTCGACCAGCTGCTCAACCTGGGCCAGATAGCGGAGAACGCTCATCATATGATGCAGCACGTCTTCATGATGGGGCGGCGACTGGGTGACGCCATCGAGCGCGGCGACTTCCGGCAGGACGACGGACAGCAGCCCCAGCTCGTCCAACAGCTCAATTCCCCGGTGGGGGGCATCGAGAGTCAACAATCGCGAGAGTTCATCGCGGATCCGTTCGGCGGATGTTCGCTGAAGCAAGATCGGGGCGGCCGCCCGGGCCGCGGCCTGAGTCTCGGCGGTTAGTTCAAATCCCAGTTGGACGGCGAACCTGGCCGCGCGCAACGCCCGAACCGGATCGTTTTCGATCGACCGATCGTGGATGACCCGGATGCGTCTCGCCTCCAGATCGTTTAGCCCGTTATGATTGTCGATGACATCCGCGGCCGTATGTTCGCCGACCGGCAGCGCCATGGCGTTGATCGTGAAGTCGCGGTCCCTTAGATCATCGGCCAGGGTTGGGCCACGAAAGCGGGCGATGTCGAGCGTCGTCCCTTCTCCCTCCGGCAGGATACGGCCGACGTCTCGCTCAGCGTCCAGGGCGTAAACGCGACGGTAGCCCCGCGCATCCGCCAGGCGAAACGTCAGGGAGATAGCTCCCGAGGGCACGATCAGATCGAGATCGTGGATGGGACGACCCAGGATCGCGTCACGCACCGTCCCCCCGACGAGGTAGACTGGCGTGGCTTCGGCCATCAGCAACGGGCGAAGCTGTTCCATCAGGGGAGTGAGGGCCAGTTCCTTATTCTCGGTCATGATCAGGCGAGCCTGAGGCTCCCGACTTATTCAAACAGGTGAGCGAACACTTCCGGCTTCAGGACGGCGATGAACGGCAGATTGCGATACAGTTCATCGAAATCCAGCCCGTAGCCGACGACGAACTCATCAGGGATATCGAAGCCGATATAGTCCACCTTGACGTCCACCTCGCGACGAGCCGGCTTGTTCAGCAGGGTACAAATGCGCAACGACGCCGGCGAACGAGCCAGCAGGTTGCGCCGCATATAGTTGAGGGTGCGGCCGCTGTCGATGATGTCCTCCACGATGAGGACGTTGCGGTCTTCGATGGGAGCCTTAAGGTCCATGATAATCTGCACCGCGCCCATGCTGGTTGTGCCCTTGCCGTAGCTGGAGATACCCATGAAATCCACGCTGTGGGGGCGTTTCATCTCGCGTGTGATATCGGACAGGAAGACGAACGCGCCCTTCAGAACGCAGATGAGCAACAGGTCATCCTGATCGGCATAGTCAGATTCGATTTGAGCCGTCAGCTCCCTGATTCTGGCTTGCAGCGCCGTCTCATCGATAAGCACGTTGTCAATATCGGCCCAAATATCGCGCATGGCACTACTCCTCTGCTTTATGTCAAGATTAGTTGATGAGGTTGGCACGCTCTGAAGCCGGCAAGACCTGATGGCATTGACGGCAGCGTGCCTCATAGACCTCGGCCGCGCCCACCAGCACGATCGGGTCGTCGAACGCCGCCGGTCTGCCTTCGATCAGTCGCTGGGTGCGACTGGCATCCTTGCCGCATACCACGCAGATGGCGTGCAGCTTGTGGACATCTTCGGCGCGGGCCAGCAGCGCGGGCATCGAACCAAACGGCAGGCCGCGAAAATCCATATCCAGCCCGGCACAGATCACCCGCTTGCCCCCTTCCGCCAGCTTCTCGCAGACCTCGACGATTTCCTCATCGAAGAACTGCACCTCGTCGATTCCAACCACGTCGGTATCCGGATCCAGCGCGTCGAGAATATCCCGCGAGCGGGCCACAGGCTGAGCCTCAAAATGCAAGCCGTCGTGGGAGGTCACCTTTTCGATGTGGTAGCGGGAATCCAGGGCCGGCTTGAAGGCTTGCACGCGCTGTCGGGCGATGACGGCCCGCCGCAGCCGCCGGATCATCTCCTCCGTCTTGCCGCTAAACATGCTCCCACAAATAAGCTCGATCCGGCCGGGTGGATGGGTGACGTGGGTTGGTGGGCTCATGGGCATCTCCTGAAAACAAAAGGGCAGGTACGTTGTTACGCACCTGCCCTATTATCCTCTTAATGGGGTAATCCTACAAAACCGCATCTGATCATTCCGGGGCAGGTTTTAAGGCTGTCTCGGACAGAAGGCAGATTCGACCTTGTGTTCGGTGGTCGACCAGGGATTAGTCGATCAACGCCTCATCGCGCATGTAGCGCTTGATCTTGATGAGCGCTGTCTGGCCGATACCCTGCAGGGCCAGGATTTCGTCGTCCCCTTTCTTCAAGAGGGCCAGAACGTCGCCCACGGTCGTCAGACCGGCCTGTGCCAGGGCGCTGTTGGCGCGCGTGCCCAGCTCCATTTCCTCGACGCTGAAGTTTTCCGGGTTCCGGCTCTGCTTCACGGTCTCGGTTTGGGTCTGGATCTCTTCACGCTTTTGCAAACGACGCATGAAGCGGTCAACCTGTCCCTCGGTGTCCATCAGGCGTTGCGTCCCGGTATAAAAAGGGTGCGAGCCTGACCAGACTTCGATGGATAGTTCCGGCTTGGTTGAGCCGACGGTCATGACGACCTCGCCCTCCACGATCACTTTGGCGTTGGGATACCACTTGGGATGAATCGATTCCTTCATGATTTAATCTCCCGCGGCGGCCGTTTGTGCCGGATAGACGCTGACGACCTTGCGGCCGAAACGATTTTCAAAAGTCACCTGCCCGTCGATCAGGGCGTAGATGGTGTAGTCCCGGCCCAGGCGGACGTTGCTGCCGGGGCGGTATTTGGTGCCATTCTGGCGGACGATAATTGTGCCGGGGCCGACGTATTCCCCGCCGTAGCGCTTGATGCCCAGGCGCTTGGCGTTACTGTCGCGACCGTTACGGGTTGAGCCGCCACCTTTCTTGTGTGCCATCTTACAAATCTCCTAAGCTACTCTCAACCGGATTACCCGGCGACGATTTCGTCAATGCGCAGGCGCGTATAATCCTGTCGATGACCACGACGCCGGCGATAACGGAGCTTCGCCCGGTATTTCCAGACGAAAATTTTCTTGCCCCGATACTGTTCGACAACAGTCGCTTTCACGGTAGCCCCGTCCACGGTCGGCCGACCCACCTGCACGGAATCCCCGTTGGCGATCAGCAGCACGTTGCTCAGTTCCACCTGGTCACCGACTTCATAAGGGAGCTTCTCCACGGAGAAGGTATTACCCTCTTCGGCGCGGTATTGCCGGCCACCACTCTCTACAATAGCGTACACGTTAACCTCC
>CAYXNH010000096.1:0-10663 GCA_964466135.1 uncultured Ardenticatenaceae bacterium
TATGGATGATTCGTACCTATTGGAAACCCGGGATTTGCGCAAGGCCTTTGGCGGCTTGGTGGCCGTCGATGGGGTCAGCATGTTGGTGAAGCACAACACGCTGCACACCATCATCGGGCCGAATGGGGCCGGCAAGACGACTTTCTTCAACTTGCTGAGCGGCAATATTCGCCCCACCAGCGGCAAGGTCATCTACAAGGGCCGGGACATCACCGACCAGCCCACTCATCAGCGCGCCCACATCGGTATCGGCCGCTCCTTCCAGATCACCAACGTCTTCCCCAATTTGAGCGTGATGGAGAATGTCCGGCTGGCGGCCCAGGCCGTGGGCAAGGACAGCTTCAGGTTTTGGTCGCACTATCGCGCCTTCCGTCGCTATGAGGAACAGGCGCTGTCGATCCTGGAGCAGGTGGGGCTGGGGCAACAGGCCGGATTACCCGCCCGTTTGCTGCCCCATGGCGGCAAACGCAAGCTGGAGCTTGGTATCTTGCTGGCTTCGGACCCCGACCTGTTGCTGCTGGATGAACCCACGGCCGGAATGGCTCGTGAGGAGATTCCGATGCTCATGGACGTGATACAGAGCGTCCGGAATGCGGGCAACAAGACGATCATCCTGGTCGAACACAAGATGGATCTGGTGATGAATGTGTCCGACCGGATATCGGTGATGCATCAGGGACGGCTTCTGGCCGAGGGCAATCCGATGGAAATCGCCGGCAATCCGACCGTCCAGAAAGCTTATCTGGGCGATCTGTATGGCGACTTGACGGAAGTGAAGTAAATGGAACCAACACGATCCAATGTTCTGGAAGTCCGGGATATTAAAACATTTATCGGGCAGTTCCACATCCTTGATGGCGTTTCCGTCGACGTCCCGGACGGCAGTATCACCGTGCTCCTGGGGCGAAATGGCGCGGGCAAAACAACGACGCTCAAGTCCATCCTGGGCCTGACGCCGCCGCGCCAGGGGGCTATCCTTTTAAACGGGAAGGAGATCCAGGGCGAGCCGGCCTACCGTATCGCTTCCAAGGGCATCGGCTATGTGCCGGAGCATCGCGCCATCTTCCGTGACCTGTCCGTGGAAGAGAACCTGCGGATTGCCGAACGAAAGTCCGGCGATCTGAAGCGTCGGGAAGAATTCATATTTGACCTGTTTCCCGATCTGAAGCGATTGATCAAATTGCCGGGCGGCAATCTGTCCGGCGGGCAGCAACAGATGCTGGCGGTGGCGCGCGCGCTTGTGCCCGAAAACCACCTGTTGTTGATTGACGAACCCAGCGAAGGTCTGGCTCCGGTGGTGATCGAGCAGATGATGGAGTCCATTCGCGCCCTCTCGGCGCATACGACCGTCCTGCTGGTGGAGCAAAACTTCATCATGGCCAGCATGCTGGCCGACCGCTATACGATCATTGAGTCCGGCCGTTCGGTCAAGAGCGGCATGATGGCCGATCTCGTTCAGGACGAGGCGACTATCCAGCGTTATCTGGGAGCCGCCTAGAGGAGTCCCCATGACTTCGATTTTGAAAAATAACCGATCCATCCTGATCGCTGTCGCGCTGACGGTACTCATCTTTGCCGGCATTGTCCAATCGATGGAACCACGGGTATGGGTATCGATCATGCTCTCCGGCGCGACCCTGGCCTCGCTCTATTTCCTCGTTGCCTCGGGTCTGTCGCTCATCTTCGGCTTGATGGATGTGCTGAACTTCGCCCACGGCGTTTTGTTCGTGCTGGGGGCGTATGTGGGCCTTGCCACCTTCATGAACCCGCGCCTGCTGTTCAACACGCTGCCGATTTTTTTCATCCTGATCGCTGCGATCATGTTGTCGCAGCATCTGGCTCGCCTCTTCTGGCCGCGCATCCACGGCCAACGGGCTATTCGCCTGGCATCCATTGCCCTCATGTTGCTGGCGGCCGCGCTCCTCTTTTTCGCCTTGCGCGGCTTTCCCATTCGCGCCCTCAATGCCTTCAATATCACTGCCGTGGGTGGGGCCGTCCTGACGGCCGACGCTCAGGAACCCATGGCCATGATGTTCCGTCGCCTGGCCCTTTTGGCGCTGGCGGGCATCCCGCTCGGCATCCTGCTCTCGCCCAAGGAGCGTCAGGATGAAGTTCCCTTGCGGCCGTTCACCCAAACGCTGCTGATCGCCGGACTGGCGGCCGTCATCGGTATTGCCCTGCTGTTGGTTCGTGACGCCGGCGAGCAATGGCTCCTCAGCTTGTCCACGGATATCCGCTTTATTTTGGCCCTGATCATGGGCACAATCGCCGGCGCGTTGGGTGGCGTAGGTATCGAAACCGCGCTGATACGGCCATTCTACGGCAATCCGGTGACCCAACTGGTGCTGACGCTCGGCCTTAGCATCGCGGGCATCGACCTCATCGAGGCCATGTTCGGCGAAGAGGCCAACCCGCCGATGCCGACGCCTTCCATGTTCGGCGGGAATTGTCGGTCGGATTCGCTTGTCGCCTGGTTTAGCGAACAATGCCAATCGATCGACGTGTTGGGCCGGGCTTTCCCGACCTATCGTTTGTTTATCATCGTCGTTGGCGTCCTTGTTTTCATCGGCGTCGGCCTCATGTTGCGACGCACGCGGCTGGGCATGATCATTCGGGCGGGGGTGCAGGATAGCGAGATGGTGCAGGCGCTGGGCATCAATGTGCGCCGGGTATTCACGCTCGTCTTCGCTCTGGGTTCGGCCCTGGCGGCCATGGGTGGGGTTATCGCCGCGCCGTACCTGGGCGTGTTCCCCGGCATGGGGGCCATCTATCAGCTCCAGGCCTTCATCGCCGTGGTCATCGGCGGCATGGGCAGCTTCATCGGCGCGGCCGTCGGCACGATCATCCTCGGCATGGCCCGCGCCTTCGGCGATCATTTTGTCGCCGCCGGCATTACCTTGCCGTTTATCGATACCGTCATCAAAGGCAGCCCCGCCATCGCGCGCGCCTCGACCGTGCTCATCATGGCTATCGTCTTGCTGGTGAAACCCTCCGGGATTTTTGGGAAGAAGGAGTAGAGCGCCCCACGCGCTTGAATTTCACCCCGGGAGAACTTATGGAAGAATCCTTGTCGCTATCCCAGAAGTCATCGATCAAATCCCGTTTGGTCGAATGGTGGCCGTACTTGCTCATCCTGGCTTTGCTGGTGTTGTTCCCGTTTGTGGCCGGCATGACGATCGGCAATCCTTCGGCCGCGCCCGAGGGGGTGGGGTTTTTCAATGGCCTGATGCTGCGCGCCGAGAGCGGCGCGGCCAAGTTCTGGCAAGGCATGATCATCCAGATGCTCATCCTGGGCATCTTTGCGATGAGTTATGACTTGTTGCTGGGCTATACGGGCATCCTGTCGTTTGGCCACGCGATGTTCTTCGGCACGGGTGGTTATGCTATTGCCATCCTCATCGGCCGCAACTTCAACTGGTCGTTCGGCATGGCGTTGGCGGCCGTAATCGTCATCGCCCTGGCCCAGAGCCTCATCTTCGGCGTGTTATCGTTGCGGGTGAAGGGCGTATATTTGGCGATGGTCACGCTGGCCTTCGCCGAGATGTTCTTTATCCTGGCCGAGGCGGGCGACTTTCGCGTCTACACCGGCGCGGATGATGGGCTGCATGGTTTCCCGGTTCCGGCCTACCTGAGCGCCACGGAGCACCGCACGCGGTTCTACTTCCTCACTCTGGTTTTCTTCGTCGCCGTGTTCCTCACTATCAAGCGGCTGGTCGATTCCCCGACCGGCAAGGTCATGGTCGCCACCCGCGAGAACGAGAACCGGGCGACGATGATCGGCTTCAATACCTTTTGGTACAAGCTGACCGCCTTTGTAGCCGCCGGCGTGTTTGCCGCTCTGGCCGGGGCGTTATCGGCGCTCTATCGGGTCAGTGTTACACCGTCGATGCTATCGCTCGGCCGAACGATCGACGCCCTGGCCATGACGATCATCGGCGGACTGGGCACGCTGGTTGGCCCCATCCTGGGCGCGTCGATCATCCAGTTGCTTGGCTACTGGCTGGAACGCTGGTTCGGCTCCAACTGGACGCTGATCTATGGCCTGATCTTCATGCTGATCGTGATCTTCCTGCCCTATGGCATCGTCGGCACGTTCCGCGCTCGCTCCTTCAGGATCAAGGAAGGGTGGGAGCAGATCAAGAAGCTGCTGTCCGGTAAATAGGCGAGCGGCCGTCGGTGATGCCGGCGTGGATGCTCGCCTCTCGGGCATCGCAGGAGCGATTTTGAATGAACCAAAAACTGCACCAGTTCCGCGTCGAGGTCGACGACTTCATGCAGTTCCATCCCCATTCTCCGCTGGAGGAGGATCGACGTTCCAACTTTAAGGGGCTGGATTACTATGAAAGTAACCCGACCCTGGCCCTCACGGTGTCGGTCGAGCGGTTGCCGGACGATGAGCCGCTAATCGAGATGGAGACCAGCACGGGCGATGTTCGTGAATTTCGCCGCTGGGGAACATTTGAGTTTGAGGTCGACGGCGAGACGGCACGCCTGACACTCTACAGCGATCCCGTCGTCGAGGATTTTTTCCTGCCTTTCAGAGACGCCACGAATGGCGGCGAGACGTATGGGGCGGGGCGCTACCTGGATAATCACCGGCCGGGACTTCTGCGGCTTGATGAGGACAGGTTCGAGGTCGACTTCAACTATGCCTATAATCCGTACTGCGCTTACTCAACTTACTTCTCTTGCCCGCTTCCGCCGCGAGAGAATTGGTTGACGGTGCCGATCCGGGCCGGGGAGAAAGACTACCATCCGGGTTGATGGGCGTTTGCCGTATGTCTCCGCTTTTGCCGCCTGATGCGCCTCCCGCTTTTCACCTGTTGGCCAAGCCGACCGGCGCCACCTGTAATCTCGACTGCGCCTACTGCTTCTTCCTGTCCAAGGAGATGCTCTACCCCGGCAGTCGCTTCCGCATGGCCGATGAGCTACTGGAGACCTACATCCGCCAGCTCATCGAGGCCCACCGGACGTCTCATGTCATCATCGCCTGGCAAGGCGGCGAGCCGACATTGATGGGCGTCGACTTCTTCCGGCGCTCTGTCGAGCTGGCCGAGAAGTATCGCCGACCGGGGATGACCTTCGAGTACACGATCCAGACCAACGGCACGCTGCTCAATGACGAATGGGGCGAGTTCTTGGCCGCCAATCGTTTCCTGGTGGGCATCAGTATCGATGGCCCGCGAGCGATGCACGACCTGTATCGCTATGACAAGGGGGGCGGACCGACCTTCGACAAAGTCATGCGCGGCCTGGATGTGCTGAAACGGCATGGCGTGGACTGGAACATCCTGTGCACCCTGCACCGGAGGAATGCCGAACGGCCGTTGGAGATCTACCATTTCTTTCGCGACGAGTTAGAGGCTGAATTCATGCAATTCATCCCCATTGTTGAGCGCCTGACGCCGGAGGCGGCGGGCGAGGTCTGGACGTCGTGGCGTGATCGGCCGCTGTATACCCAGTCCGGCGATGTGGTAACCGAGCGATCGGTGACGGCCGAGCAGTACGGCCGCTTCCTTAGCATTATCTTTGATGAGTGGGTGCGGCGCGACGTCGGCCGGGTCTATGTGCAAATGTTCGACGTGGCCCTGGCCAACTGGGTCAGCGCGCCATCGAGCCTGTGCATCCACTCCGAAACCTGCGGCACTGCTCTGGCCATGGAGCACAACGGAGATGTCTATTCCTGTGACCATTTCGTCGAACCTGCCTATCGGCTCGGCAATATCAACCAGGAGCATCTCATCGAGCTGGTGGCCTCAGACAGGCAGCGCCAGTTTGGCCGGGACAAGTTCGAGCGCCTGCCCGCCTACTGCTTGACCTGTGACGTCCGCTTCGCCTGCCATGGAGGCTGTCCCAAAGACCGTTTCATCACCGCGCCGGACGGGGAGCCGGGACTCAACTACCTTTGCTCGGGATACAAGCAGTTTTTTCACCACATCAGCGAGGCCATGGATTTCATGGCTGGTGAACTGCGCTGGAATCGCCCGCCGGCCAATGTGATGGATTATATGGCCCGCAAGGACGTCAAACTCCATCAGATGCTACGTGATGCGCTAAACAAGTCCGGTTGACCAAAGGTCCGCATCGCCACAAATAAACCCGATTGATTCCGCCCAATTCAATAATTTTGCTATGATCGGGGGATGTCTACCGCAACCACCTCTGCTCATCCCATGCGGCGGCTGTCGCAATACGCCGGCCAATATAACCACCGCATCCTGCTGACCACCCTCTACTCCATTCTCAACAAGATCTTCGATCTGGCCCCGCCGGTGCTCATCGGCATGGCCGTCGACGTCGTCGTCTCCCGGGAGGATTCCGTCCTGGCTCGTTTCGGCATCGTCGACGTCACCCATCAGCTTATCGGCGTCGGGCTGATCACGGCCGTCCTCTGGGGTTTCGAATCGCTTTTCGACTACCTCAAGGCTGTTGGCTGGCGCAACCTGGCCCAGGATATCCAGCACGACTTGCGACTGGACACCTATGATCATGTCCAGCGACTCGACATGGCTTATTTTGAGGAGCAGAGCACCGGCGGCTTGATGTCCGTCCTTAACGATGACGTCAACCAGCTGGAACGTTTCCTCGATATCGGAGCGAACGAGATCATCCAGCTTGTCACCACCATCGTCGTCGTCATCGGCGGCTTTGCCATCACCGCGCCATCAGTCACCTGGTTGACCATCCTGCCCATCCCCTTCATCGTTTACGGCTCGCTCAAGTTCCAGCAACGGCTGGCGCCACGCTACGCGGCCGTTCGCGAGCAGGTTGGCATCCTCAACAGCTTTTTGTCCAACAACCTCAGCGGCATCGCCACCGTCAAGAGCTATACGGCTGAGGCGTATGAGGTCGGCCGGGCTTCCGTCGAAAGCGACCAATATCGCCAACGTAATACGGCCGCCATTCGTCTCAGCTCGGCCTTCGTACCCATCATCCGCATGTTCATCATGGCCGGGTTTATCGCCATCCTGATCTTTGGTGGCCTGCTGGTCATCAACGGCAAGCTCAATATCGGCATCTACAGCGTGCTCGTCTTCATGACCCAACGGCTGCTCTGGCCTCTAACCCGCCTGGGCGAGACGCTCGACCTTTACCAGCGGGCCATGGCCTCCACCGGCCGCATCTTCCGCCTGCTGGATGTGAAGCCCAAGGTGATCGAAGGCGCGACCCGACTCCCGTCGCGCGTTCGCGGCGAGGTCGTCTTCGAGGATGTCAGCTTCCGCTACCAGTGGCGCGATTATGAAGGCTATTCCGACCGCCGACCGCGCGTGCTGCGCGACCTCTCCTTTCGCATCCCGGCGGGCACCACGGCGGCCATCGTCGGCTCCACCGGCTCGGGCAAGACGACCGTCGTCAAGCTGTTGTTGCGCTTCTACGATGTCGAGGCCGGTCGAATCTGTCTGGACGGCCATGATATACGAGACCTGACTTTCGACGATTTGCGCGGCTCCATCGGCCTGGTCAGCCAGGATGTATTCCTGTTCCACGGCAGCGTGCGCGAAAATATCGCTTACGGCACGTTCAACGCCACCCTGGACGAGATCGTCGCCGCCGCCCGAACGGCCGAAGCGCATGACTTCATCATGGAGTTGCCCGACGGCTACGACACCATCGTCGGCGAGCGCGGCCAGAAGCTGTCCGGGGGCCAGCGCCAGCGCATTTCCATCGCTCGCGCCGTGCTCAAGGACCCGCCGGTGCTCATCCTGGACGAAGCCACGTCCTCTGTGGACAACGAGACCGAGGCTGCCATCCAGCGCTCGATGGAGCGCATCTCGAAGGGACGCACGATGATCGTCATTGCCCATCGTCTGTCCACTGTGCGCAATGCCGATCGAATCTTCGTGCTGGAAAACGGCGAGCTGCGCGAGCAGGGAACCCATATCGAATTGGCTGTGGCCAATAAAGGAATCTACGCCTCCCTGTGGCGCGTCCAGACCGGCGAGGTCTGAGCGCACCTGTTCGTAGCAGACGACTGATAAAATAAAAGGCCTCGATATCGATCGAGGCCTTTTTAATTGGCGGTTCGGTGGCGGGAAACAGGGTTTTATTTGTTCAGTAATTCGGCCGCCAGCTCCACCACGTGGTCGGCCGTCAGCCCCAGGTTCTCGAAGACGACCTTGCCGGGAGCCGACGCCCCGAAGCGATCCAGCGCCAGGACTCGGCCGCTGTCGCCCACCCAGCGATGCCAGCCCTGCGAGATTCCGGCCTCGACCGCCAGCCGCGGCTTGATATCGGGCGGCAGAACCTCATTGCGATACGCCTCGTCCTGATCCTCGAATAGCTCCCAGCTGGGGAAGGACACCAGTCTCACGGCCGTGCCCTCGGCCGCCAGCCGTTCCCCGGCCTTGACGATGAGCGATACCTCGGAGCCGGTGGCCATCAGGATGATCTCCGGCCGTCCTTCGCCCAGGTCGGCCAGCACGTAAGCTCCCTGTTTCAAACCTTCGGCCGCAGCATAGACCGAGCGATCCAGTGTGGGCACGGCTTGTCGCGTGAAGGCCAGCGCAGTGGGACGGTGGCGGTTGGCGATGGCCACCTTCCATGCCTCACGCACCTCGTTGGCGTCGGCGGGCCGGATGAAGAGCAGGTTGGGGATGGCCCGCAACGCGGCCGCTTGTTCGACCGGCTGGTGGGTGGGGCCGTCCTCGCCCACGCCGATGCTGTCATGGGTGTAGACATAGATAGACCCCAGGTGTGACAGCGCAGCCAACCGAATGGGCGGCCGCATGTAATCGGAAAAGACCAGGAAGGTCGCCCCAAAGGGAATGATTCCGCCATGATAGACCAGCCCATTGACGATCGCCCCCATCGCATGCTCGCGCACGCCGAAGTTGACGTTGCGCCCCGCCGGATCATCGCCAAAGGAGGGGATGCCTTTGAGCCAGGTGTCGGTCGAAGGTGCGAGGTCGGCCGAGCCGCCAAACAGTTCGGGCAGTCTGGCCGCTAACTCGTTGAGCACCTTGCCCGACGAGGCTCGTGTGGCCATGCCCTTTTCGTCGGCCGGGAATACGATCAGGCCGTCGTCCCAACCGGCCGGCATTTCCCCGGCCAGACGGCGCTCCAGTTCGGCCGCTTCCTGGGGATAGGCAGCCTTGTAGGCGTCGAATTTGGCGTTCCAGGCCGCTTCCCGCTCCGCTCCGATAGTTTGCGCCTGGCGGTAGAACTCCAGCGAATCCTCGGGTATATAGAAGCGTGGCTCGATCGGCCAGCCCAGAGCCTCCTTGGCTCCGTTCAGTTCGGCATCGCCGGGCGGTTCGCCGTGGGCTTTGGCGGTGCCGGCCCGCGTGGGCAGGCCATAGCCGATGATGGTTCGCACGATGATCAGGGACGGCCGCGGGTCTTCCTTGGCGGCCGTGATAGCTCGATCGATGCCGGCAACATCCTGACCATCGAACACGTACTGAACGTGCCAGCCGTAAGCCTCGAATCGCTTGCCGCGGTCTTCCGTGAAGGTGATATCCGTCGAGCCTTCGATAGATATGTGATTGTCGTCATACAGGTAGATGAGCTTGCCCAGTCGCAGGTGTCCGGCCAGCGAGGCCGCCTCGGAGGATACGCCTTCCATCAGGTCGCCGTCGGTGACGATGGCGTAGGTATGGTGATCGATGATGTCATGGCCGGGGCGGTTGAACGTCGCCGCCAGATGGGCCTCGGCCATCGCCATCCCCACGCCGTTGGCGAACCCTTGCCCCAGTGGGCCGGTGGTCGTTTCCACGCCCGGCGTCATCCCGAATTCAGGATGGCCCGGCGTCCTGCTGCCCCATTGGCGAAATTGTTTAATATCGTCCAGCGACAGATCGTAGCCGGTCAGGTAAAGCAGGCTATACAGGAGCATTGAGCCGTGGCCGCCGGACAGCACGAAACGATCGCGGTTGGCCCAGTGCGGGTTGGTTGGGTTATGACGCAAGTGGCGCGTCCAGAGGGCATAGGCCATCGCCGCGTCGCCCATCGGCAAGCCGGGGTGGCCGGAGTTGGCTTTTTGAATGGCATCGGCCGACAGGAACCGGATGGTGTTGATGGCCTGATCTTGTAATTGTTTGGTTTCTTGCATGATATGTTACTCAAAATAATGGACTGGTAGTGAATCGGCGCCTACTCCCATTCTTCATGGAAAATACCTTCCTTGTCGATCCGGCGAAAGGTGTGGGCGCCGAAGAAATCGCGCTGGGCCTGGATCAGATTGGCCGGCAGACGCTCCGATCGCATCGCATCGAAGTAGGCCAACGTGGAGCCGATAGCCATCATGGGAATGCCCAAAGCGATCCCAGCCTTGACTACCTCGCGCCATTTGGTCTGACGGTCCAGTAAAGCTCGCGCAAAGGTTTCGTCGAGATACAAATGGGGCAAGTCCGGCTGGTGTTCGGCCGCGTCGGCGACATCATCCAGGAGCGCAGCCCTGATGATACACCCGGCGCGCCAGATACGCATGATGGAGGCGATATTCAGGCTCCAGCCATACTCTTTGGATGCCGTTTGCAGCAGGTCGATGCCCTGGGCGTAGACAGTGATCTTGCCGGCATAGAGGGCCGCCTCGGCTGCCGTCACCAGCTCGTCGTTATCACCGGTATAGGTCTGCGTCCCGCCCAATGACTTGGCGACGGCCGTGCGCTTGTCTTTCCCGGCCGAGACCACACGCATGACGACGGCCGAGTCGATCGTGGGG
>CAYXNH010000097.1:0-10660 GCA_964466135.1 uncultured Ardenticatenaceae bacterium
TTGAGGCCAAGCTGACCCTTGCCTTGGCATTTGGCTGACTTTGGAAAAACCCTGGGCTGTCGGCTCACTATTCAATATGCGGCCGATTGCGCGATATATTATGAGTAGAATCTAAGTTTGGGAACCGGGGTATCCAGGGGAACGTTATACTGCTAAGTGGCCGCGGGCATATAACCGGATGCGGATTGGAGTGAAGGCCGGGATTGAACTCCCGAACTCCTCTCAAAATCGCGCCGACGTTAACATTGTTCCAGAGCATCCATGACAGGCGGATCTGTTTCCTGCTGCGTGGATCGTCCTTCACCCAGAGCTTGCCCCATCTTGTCGAAGATTATTCGACCCGGCCCCTGATTTTCCAACCATATTTCGTAAGGAGTTGAGAAGAGAATGAAACGTCTGTTACTGATAGTTTTGCTTGTCTCGCTGGCGGCGTTGGCTGCTTGTAGCCAACAAGAGACGCCCCAGCCCCAACCGACGGTCGAGGCCGTTGTTGCCCCCACCGAGGCCCCGGAAGCAGTGGAGCCGACGGCTGTGCCCGCCCCCACCGAGGAGCCGGCCCCGGCCATCGTCGTCGACCCGACCCTGGTCAACACGCTTTGGTATTGGACCCGCCGCGACGCGGCCGAGCCGATCGAGGTTTCCAATCCCGAGAACTATAACTTGCTGTTCAATGAGGACGGCACGTTCTTCGCCGGCCTTGACTGCAACCGGGGTAGCGGTGTTTACGCCACGCCCGGCGACGGCACGCTCTCGATGGAATTGGGCATGACCACCGCCGCCATGTGCGCGGAAGATTCACTGTTCGACACGATGGGCGCTCTGATCGCCAACGCGGCCTCTTATGAGATCGTGGAAGATGGCGAAATCCTGCTCATCACCGCGGCCGACGGCTCGACCGACTCCTTCCGCTCGGCCGATACGTTCACCGCCGCGCCGCCTGCCATGGAAAATGCGGACCCCAATCTGGTCGACCGCGTCTGGCAGTGGTACAGCCGCGCCGTCGGTGAGCAGGTTACCACGATCGCGACACCTGAAAAATATGCCCTGACCTTTAATGATGACGGCTCGTTCTTCGCCACCCTCGGTTGTAATGTCGGCGGCGGCAGCTACACCAGCGATGCCCCCGGCGCCATGCAGATGACGCTGGAGCGGACGACCATGGCTTACTGCCCCGATGACGCCTACACCGGGCCGATGGAAGCGTTATTTGGCTCGGCTATCACCTATACTTTTGATGAGAACGGCGATGTCCTGGTGATAACTCATGAGGACGGCACTGTTGATATGTTCCGCGCCGCCACGGATAAAACCCCCACCCTGACCGGCACGACCTGGCAGTGGCTGGGCACGATGACGGCCAAAGGCCCCATCACTGTGGCTGATTCAGCTCGCTATCTCGTGGAGTTCATGGACGACGGTTCGGTCGTCATCACCGCCGATTGCAACAACGTCATCGCCCAGTATACCGTCGATGAGAGTTCAATCACCGTGACTCCCGGCCCCAGCACGCTGGTGGCTTGTGAGGGGGATTCCCAGGGCGATCTGTTCGTTCAGCAGTTGAGCGCCGCCGCCATCTACTTCTTCAAGGAAGGCGATCTCTACATCGATATGTTCGCCGACGGCGGTACGATGCGCTTCAGCCCGCTGCCCGATGTCGACCTGCCCGCCCCCGAGACCGGCGCTCCGACCGGCACCGTCAACGCGCCCGATGGCGTCTTCCTGCGCACCGGCCCCGGCACCAACTTCCCCAGCGTCGGCGCGGCCGCGCAGGGCGATAGCGGTACGTTGATCGGCATCAGCGAGGACAGCCAGTGGTTCGTGGTTCAGGCCCCCGGTTTCCCCAATGGCCGCGTCTGGGCGTTCGCCCAGTTCATCGACGCCACCGGCGCGGAGAACCTGCCGGTTGTGCCGACGCCGCCGCTGCCCAGCTCGCTCATCGGTCGCACCTGGCTGTGGCGAGGCACGACCACGCCTGTAGAAGAAATCCATGTGGCTGACCCCACCCGCTATACCATTGATTTCCTGGCTGACGGCACTGCCGCCATCAAGGCCGATTGCAATCGCGTCGTCGCCGCCTACACCACAGACGGCCAGTCGATCACCATCACTCCCGGACCCAGCACGATGGCCGCTTGCCCGGCCGATTCACAGGCTGACCTGTTTATCTCGCAGCTGAGCAATGCCGCCATTTACTTCTTCCAGGGCAACGATATGTTCATCGACCAGGCATCCTCCAGCGGCACCATGCGGTTCACGACCGCCGCGGGGTTGCCTGCCCCGGGTCCGGCCCCTGAGACGACCGGCCCTGGCGATCTGCCCTTCCGCGTCGTGTCCTTCGGCCCGGCCGGAGCCCAGACGCCGATCATTGATGGCACAGAAATCAGCGTTGCGTTCGATCAGGCCGGCGGACGGGTCAGCGGCTTTTCGGGCTGCAACTCCTTCTTTGGCGAGCTGCGCACGCAATCGGGCGCTTTCGGCATGGGTCCCTTCGGCAGCACGATGATGTTTTGCGCCGAGCCGGAAGGTGTGATGGAGCAAGAGGCGGCTTTCCTGGCTGCTCTTGGTGGAGCCACCAGCTTTGAATGGGCCGTCGCTCCCAATTCGTTCATCACCAACGGCTCGGTTAACTACACGCTGGCCGATGGCTCGACCGGCGTCATCACCCTCGTCTCGCCCTAATGGAGAAGACTATCGCAGATATTCAGTTATGAGCCTGCGGGTCATGTGATATCTGCCCTGAGTTCACATTAGAGCGAATTGAAACAATAAATAATCCCGCCGGACGTTCGGTCTCTGGTCACCAGACCAACCGAACGACCGGCGGGATTTTTTCATGCCAATCCTTGCCGGAAAGACCGGTCTTTTACATCCAGTAGACCAGGGTCGATTTAATCGCCTGCCGCAAATTCTCCTCGTTTGTCTGTCCGGCGATTCGATTGCCGTATTTCAGCATCAGCGAGCGCGGCTGATCCCGAACCTGATCGGCCGCCACGACCGGGTCGAGGATCAGGTAATCGTCTCCCAGCGGCGTCCGTTGCACGATGATCACCCAATGCTGCTCGATGTTGGAATCAAAGAGGCCGTTGTTGGGCTTGACGTCCACCTGGGCCAGGACTATATAGCCGGCCGCCAGCGCGTTGTCGATTCGCGCGATGGGGTTCTCTCCCGTCCATTGGGTATCCGGGATATTGGAATCCTCAAACGATCGCAGGTTAACCCCCTGATTCAATCCTGTCAGTACCTTGGTCGGAGCGATGAACTGCACGTTCGAGCCGACGAAGCCGTTCTCGCCCTCAATCAGCAGGCGGGTATTGAGTTCCTGGGGATTGAGACGCACGCCCCAGGCTGTCAGGGTCATTGCCATGCAGGTCAGCAGGCAACCCCAGGCCTCGATGCGCTGTGCCCCGTGGCCGACATTCACCCCCGACCAGCGGCCGTCCAGTTGCGAATACCACGCTGTCGGATCATTGATCAGCCGCCCCAGTGCCGATCCCTGGCCCGCCGGCGGCTGGCCGTCGACGATTGGCACGCTGCCGGTGGTGAAGATTTTAGCCCACACAGGGTCGCCGAAGAATGAGCCATGATCGTCCTGCAAGCGCCACAGACTGCTGAATCCGGTCTTGCGGCCGTCACGGGTCGGCGGCGCGGTCATCGGGATCGACAGGATGACCTCATCGCCGGGGCGAGCATCCGGTACCAAATGGGCCGTCGCGCCTCGCGCCATCTGCACGTCACCCTGGATGAACACCAGCCGGAAGCCGCTGCCCCAATGCCGCGCGCCGGTATTGCGCACCAGCCATTGCTTGTGGAAATCCGTTCCGGCCACGAAGATCGTCCCGTCTGGGACCGTCTGGTCGCGCACGAACGCCATCCCCGCCGCGCGCGCGCCTGTGCCCGATGTGGGCGCAGCCGTCACAGTTATCTCGGCGAACAGATGGCCGAAGGCGTTCCCTTCCGGGTCTCTGATCTGCCAGCGGCTACGATAGACCCGGCCGAATTGAGCCGGCGCGGTCATGGTCAGCACGATCTCGGCCTCGCTCCTGGGCGGGATGGGCGTGGGCGTGGCCACGGCCGCGAGTTCATATTCGGTGGTTGCCCCGAACGGATCGCTGTTGGTTCCGTCCGGCACGTAGACCAATCGGTATCCCTCGCCCCAGGTCGTCGTTCCCGTGTTGCGAAAGCGCCAGGTATTGGTGAAGGTCGTTCCGGAAGGGACGGCGTTATGGTTGTCCAGTGTTGTACCGAAAGAGATGAACTCGGCCCGTGACAGGTCGAGGGACTCCAACCCGCCGATCAGGCTCTCCAGCCCCTCCAATGGGATCTTGCTGCGCTCGCGCATATGGACGAAGGCGTCGAAGACGTGGGGTTTCGGCCGCCCGTCGGCCGTCAGGATACCCGCGTTGCGCATCAGGTCTGTCCAGCCGAACCAGATGAGCACCGGCACGGCTTCCGCGAAATGATCGGCCACCTCGTCCACGACCTCGCGGATGTAAACCTCTATGTCGGCGTAGTGTTCCGGCCCGATCGGCGAGTCGCTGGCCACGCCTATTTCGGTGATCCACAATGGCAGGTCGGGGAAGGCCCGGCGGAGCTTGTTGAGCGAATCCGAAAGTTTGCCGATCGATCCGTAGTTGAACAATATCTTCTTGACATAACGGCCGTAGGGATGGATCGCCAACGCATCGACCGGCAAGCGGCCGTCCAGCGCGTCCTGAACGTCACGAACGTAGCGGACGGCATTGTCCGGGCCGGTGTTCAGGCCGCCAATGACGACCGTCGCCCCCGGATGCGCCCGCCGTATGGCCGCCTGCGCCCGGTCCAACACCATGGCGTAGTTCTCCGCGGCGATGCCGATGGCTGAATGATTGTCCGGGCCGCTATCCTGTTCGTTGAAGATCTGGTAGGCCACCTTATCGCCGAACTCGGAGCAAACGGCCGCCACCCGGCCGCAAGCTTGGGCAAATGTCTCGGCATACGCTTCCCAGCCGCCATTATCCCAGGGCGCATTACCCCACTCCGTATCCTGATGGAGGATGATGAGCGAGCGAATGCCGGCGGCGGCATAGGTTTGGATGAGGCTGCGATATTTGCGTTGGTAGGCTTCCTCGGGGCTTAGCTTCAGCCGCGAGGCCCAGTACACCCAGCGTATCCACGTCAGCCCCGCCAGCATATCCACATCCAGGCCATGTGCTTCGGGATTAATGTTCATGCCGAACTCCACCGCGGGAGTGCCGGCCGGCTTTTGGTCTCCGCTATCGCCGTCGGGGGTGGAGCTGGTGACGCCGATCCGTAGCCAACGGACACCGCCGAATGGTTCGCCTTCGGCGCTCTCCAGTTGCCAGTGAAACGCATAGGCCCCTGTCGGCAGAGGAGCGACCAGATCGAACTTGATCTCAACCGTCTCGCCGGGAGCGACGCTATCCCGGCCGGAGACCTGGGGGAGGGTGTAGACGGGTTGGGATCCCATCGGATCGCGCGGCGTGGCGCTGGTGTCGGCTACCGGGGCATCCACATAGGCTACGCGGAAGTCGCCGCTCCATACTCGTCGGCCGGTATTGCGAATCGTCCAGATACCGCTGAATTGCCGGCCGGGCTGGAGTTGGTTGAAATCGCCGGCGGTATTCCGGAAACTCAGCACGTCATAGCTCAGGCTGCCGGGCCGGGCCACGACGACGGCGCGCAGCCAACGAACCGGCCCGAAGCGGTTGCCATCCGGCGCGGCAAGTTGCCAACTGGTGGCCTGTGTGCCGGCTGATTCGGGGGCGGTGAAGGTCAGCGTCAGGGAAACCGACTCACCCGGCCGCACGAACTCCGGCGCGCCCAGTTCGTCGATCGTCGCCGAGGCCGCGCCCATCGCTGAGAGAGGGAAACCGGCCGTCTGCGGATGTCCTTCTGTGGCGTAGACCAGGCGGTAACGTCGATCCCAGGTCGTCGGACCGCTGTTGCGAAAGGTCCATGTGGCGCGAAAGATAGCCCCGGCGGGTACGCGGTCGAGATCGACGTCGGTGGCGAAACCCGCGGAATCAGCCGCGTCGCTTGTGGGAGCTGTGGGTGATACGGTGACGGGCGGGAGAATATCTGTCACAGGCTTGTCCTCCATGTTGTCCTCGGTTTGAATGTGACGTGCGATTTATTCTTTGATGTCAACTCCGGTAATCGTTCGACATTTCCGAACTTTGAACCATGTGTTCCATGGGATATAATACACCGTTTGCGGGCGGAAACACCGTCCGGCAACAGGAGCGTCTCATCAATGGAAATTCATTGGTATGGCATGAGTTGTTTCCGCATCACGGAACGCAAGCACGCCACGATTGTCACCGACCCTTACACGACAGGTTTGGGTCTTGCGGAACTGAAACTCAAGGGGGATGTCGTGACCATCAGTCATGACGCGCCCGGCCATAATTATAGCCCGGCCGTATCCGGTGTGGAACATGTCCTGAATGGCCCCGGCGAATATGAGATCGGCAGTGTTTTCATCACCGGCATCGCCACGCCCAGCCGGGACAGGAAGTTCAACAACGTCATCTATGTGTTTGATTATGACGGGCTAACCGTCGCCCACCTTGGCGACATCGGCGATGTGCCTTCCCAGAAGCAGATTGAGGACCTGGAGCTGGTCAACGTGTTGCTCGTGCCCGTCGGCGGCGGATCCAGCCTCAACGCGGCGCGGGCGGCCGAACTGGTTTCAATGATCGAGCCTAATATCGTCATTCCCATGCATTATCATCTGCCGGGACTGAAAACCAAGCTCGATCCGCTCGACAAGTTTCTCAAGGAGATGGGGGCGACTGACGTCAAGGAAGAAACCAGCTTCAAGGCCACCAGCGTGGAGGGTCTCCCCGAAGGGACCGAGGTCGTTATCCTGTCATCGAAAGAGTGAACCGACCGGCCCTCGCCGGTGTGGAGTAGGCTATGTCTGCCAAGGTGATCATGCGGTGGAATGTTCGCCCCGAGTTGGAGTCGGAGTATTTCGAGTTCCTGGTTCACGAACTCATACCGGCCATGAATAAACTGGGTATCAGTGATATTCAGGTTTGGTACACCGCCTATGGGGATTGTGAGCAGAAGATGGCCGAGGGAATCAGCGAATCGACTGAGAAGATGCTGGAGATCATGCGAACCGCTGAGTGGCACGATCTGACCGAGAAGTTGCAGGGCTTTGTGGAGGATTTCAGCCAGAAGGTGATTCCGGCTACGAGGGGTTTCCAGATTTAGCTGCTCGCCGCGTCGGAGCTGCTTGCGGGGGCGCTGGTAGACGACGCTTCGGTACTACCGGCCGTTTCTTTGCTTTCCTTGCTTTCCTTGCTCTTCGATGAAGCGCTGCCCCGGCCGTTCACGTTGCTCGAGCGGTTGTCGGTCACATAAAACCCGCTGCCTTTGAACACAACCCCGACGGTGCTGACGACGCGCCGTACCGGCCCGCCACAGACGGGGCACTCCATGATCGGATCGTCCGTCATGCGCTGGCGAACCTGAAACTCGTGGTCGTGGTCTTTACATCGATACGTGTATAACGGCATTTCTGGTTACCTCTGGCGTGATCCATCGCGCACGCCAATCTTCAATTGTACAAATTGAACCAAGTTGGGGCAACCCAACAATTAGCATCATACCTCGGCCGCGTTAGTTTTGGATTAACGCGCCCTCGTTCGAGGCCACTCGCCAACTCGCCCGCCTTATTGATGTTCCAGGATAAGCATCGCGTCGCCGAAGGAAAAGAAGCGATAGTTATCGCTCACGGCCGCGTGGTAGGCGCTTAGGATGGTCCCTCGCCCGGCGAAGGCGGAGACCATCATCAGCAGGCTGGAGCGGGGCAGGTGAAAATTGGTGATGAGCATGTCCACCGCCCGAAAACGGTAGCCGGGGTAGATGAACAGATCGGTCGAGCCCTCGAAGGCGGCCACCGGCTTCCAGGGGCATAGATTGGTCGTTTCTCCGGCCGCGTCGCGCGCGCTGATGGTCTTGAGGCTGCCGGTGATCCCCGCCGAGCGCAGGGCGGCCGTCTCCAGCACGCGGGCGGTTGTCGTCCCCACGGCCACGATGCGACCCCCGGCCAGGAACGCCTCGTTGATCCGGCGCGCCGCTTCCGGCGTCACTTGCGCCCACTCGCTATGGATGGCGTGCCCGGCCACCTCATCGGCCGTCACCGGTTTGAAGGTGTCAAGGCCGACGTTGAGGGTCACTGTCTCGAACAGCACGCCCATGTCGCGCAGCCGGAACAGCAGATCGGGGGTGAAGTGCAGCCCGGCCGTCGGCGCGGCGGCCGAACCGGTTCGGCGGGCGTAAATAGTCTGATAGCGTTCAGGATCGTCGAGCGTCTCGTGAATATACGGCGGCAACGGCGGGTAACCCAATGATTCGATCCACGTCTCGACCGGCTCGCTGAACCGCAACACTCGCAAGGCTTCCGCGCCGACGTCGGTCACTTCGGCCGTGATCGCTGTCTGCGCCCCGGTGTGATCAAGCAGGTGGATGATCAGCCCCGCACCGACCTTGCGGCCGCCAACCAGCGCGCGCCAGCCGCCGTCTTCATTCCGCTCCAGTAGCAGGATCTCGACCCGACCCCCGGTCGCCTTTTGCCCGAAGATGCGGGCCGGCATCACGCGGGTATCGTTGGCCACGAGGATGTCCCCCGGCCGCAGGTAATCGGGCAGATCATGGAAGGCGCGGTGGGTGATCTCGCCCGTGACCGGATCGAGGACCAACAATCGGCTCGTGTCGCGTGGCTCCACCGGCCGTTGGGCGATGAGCCGCTCCGGCAGGTCGTAATCGAAGTCGCTAACCTTCATGAGCCTCGACTGGTTCGGCGGCCCCGCGTTCGGCCGGCCAGGTGCGGCCGATGTTGAGGCGCATTTTCTCCAGATAGGCCTGCTCCAGATCGATGCCGGTATAGTTGGCCAGCTTGAGGATGAAGGCCAGCAAGTCGGCCAACTCCCCACGCAGGGCGGGGCGGTTTTGGTGGATGGCCTCTTCCAGCGCATCGGATGGGCCGCGGCCGTTGACCAGTTGCCGCTTGCTCTCGGACCAGATTTTGACCAGGTCCGTCGCCAGTTCGCCCATCTCCTCGACGAGGAACAGATAGTTGAAGAACAGATCGCCATCGAACCCCTTGGCGATGTCCAGCTCGCGATGGAACTGCTGGAAGGCGGCGAGGCGACCCTGTTGCAGGCCTTGCAGTTGCGGGTCCAGCGTCGCCGCCGACCGCGGCGCGGCCGTCTCCAGGGCCTCGACGATCGATCGCGTGATCTGATCCAGATCGGCCGGCCGTGACAGAAAGTCAAGATCGTCGGTATGGATCGTCAACACCGGGATATCCGACAGGCGCGAGAGCCAGGCGTCATAGGCCGACGCTACCTGACGAATATATTCCGGGTCCATGTCACGCTCGTAGGGCCGGTCGCGCAGGGCGATCCGCCGCATCAGCACGTCGTGGTCGGCTCGCAGATAGACGATCAGATCGGGCCGAGGGATCTTCTCGCCCAGGGCGGCATGGACGCGGCCGTACATGGCCAGCTCGTCATCCTTCAGGTTGAGCCAGGCGAACAACTCGTCCTTGGAAAAGGTGTAGTCGGAGATCAGATTGCCGCGCCTGAGGGCCGCCGGAATAGCCTGGTATTGCTGATGATACCGGCTGAGCAGGAAGAATATCTGCGTCTGGAAGCCATAGCGCTCCCGATCCTGATAGAAATTGGAGAGAAAGGGGTTGTCCTCGAAGACTTCCAGCAAGTTGGTGGCGTCGAATCGAGGTTGGAGCAGGCGGGCGAGGGTCGTCTTGCCCACGCCGATCACACCTTCGATGGCGATATATTTGTTGGTCATATCTCTAGCCGCTGTGGGCGAACTCTGCCCGCAGCATTTCGATTTGAAATGGTTTGTCGGCGTCCATGGCCAATTCCGGCGGTCCATCGAGGATGATCTTCGCCGGCGCTTTCAGGATCCGCGATGCCGTCGCCTCAGCATCGGAGATCGTCACCCGATGAAACAAAAACTTAATCATCATGCGCAATCCGACGACGCTGGCGACGCGCCACGGCTGTTTGCGCGCGCCGGTCACTCCCTCCAGCAGCTCCCGATTGCGCAAGGCCACATCCGGCCGCGCCATGACCATATCCCCGCCGGCTGCCTCGATATCGCCCAGCCGGGAGTAGGTTCGTCTGGAGTGCGGGAACCGGGCTTCCATTTGACTGCGCTGAACGAAATTGTAGTAGACACCCTTGTCCCATGGCCGGCAGGCCTCGATAAACGTGTCGACAACCTGACCGGTAATGGTGGGGATGTCGCCCGAACATCCCAGAATGATCTCCGTCCCCGGCCGATTCTCCAGTAACCAGGCGCACCCTGTCAGCATGTTGGAGACCATGCCGCCCTGGTCGGGCAGGAAGGTCACCGGCCGCTGGAAACTCAGGCCATTTTCCACGATCACTTGCTCGTCAATTCCGACCACGAGGACATCCTCGACGTAGGTCGACGATTGCAGCGCGTCGATAACCCGCTCCAGCATCGTGCGGCCACCCATGTCGATGAGCGCCTTGGGTTTGCCGTGGGAGTAGGCGTAGAGAGGACTATCCGGGCCGACCGTCCCACCCGCGATGATTAAACAATGCATGACAAGACCTCCTGCCGATGAATGAGGCTAATTGTATCGGGTTTGATG
>CAYXNH010000098.1:0-10485 GCA_964466135.1 uncultured Ardenticatenaceae bacterium
AATGCTACGATATGCGCTACCTCGTCTTTCGCTTCAGCAACGTCTACGGCCGCTATGACGTGGACATCGAACGGATGGAACGCGTCATTCCCCTGTTCATCCGCAAAATCGCTCGCGGCGAGCCGATCGTCGTATATGGCGACCGGAAGGTGCTCGACTTCACCTATATCGACGACTGTGTGGCGGGGGTCTACCAGGGCATCGAACTGCTGGCGAGCGGCCGCGAGGCCAATCAGACGATCAACCTGGCCTATGGGCAGGGCAACAGCCTGGTATCGTTGGCCGAATATATCGGCGAGGAGCTGGGCATCGCGCCGGACATGACCGTCGAACCCTCCCGCGTCGGTGAGGTGACCCACTATGTCGCCAACATCGGTAAGGCGCGGGCGCTGCTGGGCTACACGCCACAAACGCCGCTGCGCGACGGTATCGGCCGCGCCGTCGCCTGGGCAACTGATTACTGGGCCAATCATCGCACGGAGTAGCTATGCAGTCCGACGAATACATTCCCGACGCCATCCAGCGGCAAGCGCTCAACACCTGGTTCCATGACGGCGCCTCGCTCCGCGAGCAGCGCATCCACGCCCTCCTCGGCCTGGCCGGCGAGACGGGCGAACTGGTGGATGTGTTCAAAAAACATTTCTATAAACCCGGTTACGAGGCCACGCAGGACAAGGTCAAGGATGAACTGTCCGATGTGTTGTATTACGTCGCTGTTCTGTCCCATCTGTGGGGTTTTACGTTCGATGACATGACCGCGCATCTGGCGATCAAGCTGGCCGGTGGCCACGGCTGGGCCGGGGGCGAAGCCGGGACTGGCGAGCCAAACAAATAATGCCGGCCTAAAGATCGCTACAAATGTAGGGGGAGAGGCGGGCGAGGGGTGGTGTATCGTCGCTTCGCTGAAGTTTACCCGCCCACTTGCTTGCGCTATACTACACCCTGCCGGCTTCGGCCGAGATCGCAACTGAGAGTCAATCAATGCCAACAGCATTAATCACCGGCGTCACCGGACAGGACGGTTCCTACCTGGCCGAGTTCCTCCTCGAACGCGGCTACCGCGTGGTGGGAATGGTCCGCCGCACCAGCACGCTCAACTTCCACCGTATCGCCCACATCCAGGATCGGCTGGAGCTTGTGCCCGGCGATCTGAGCGACCAGATCTCGCTCATTCGCATCCTCGATGAATACAGGCCCGATGAAGTCTATAATTTGGCCGCCCAATCCTTCGTCCAGACGTCCTGGAACCAGCCTGTTTTTACCGGCGATGTGACCGCTCTGGGCGTCACCCGCATGCTCGACGCCATTCGCATCGTCGATCCTCGCATCCGTATGTACCAGGCCAGCTCCAGCGAGATGTTCGGCAAGGTTGTCGAAGTGCCCCAGCGCGAGACGACGCCCTTCTACCCCCGTAGCCCCTATGGCGTGGCCAAGGTCTACGGCCATTGGATCACCATTAATTATCGCGAGAGCTACAACCTCCATGCTACGTCGGGCATTCTGTTTAACCACGAATCGCCGCGTCGCGGGCTGGAGTTCGTCACGCGCAAGATCACCCGGCAGGCAGCCCGCATCAAGCTCGGTCTGGCCAACGAACTGCGACTGGGTAATCTGGACGCCCGCCGTGACTGGGGCTTTGCCGGGGACTACGTTCGCGCCATGTGGCTTATGCTCCAACAGGACGAACCTCACGATTATGTTGTTGCCACCGGTGAAACCCATTCCGTCGAGCAATTCCTTGACGTAGCCTTCGGGCGGCTGGACCTGGACTGGAAGGAGTTCGTGGTGCAAGACGAACGTTTCATGCGCCCGGCCGAAGTCGATCTGCTGGTGGGCGACCCGAGTAAAGCCGGCCGGGAACTGGGCTGGGAGCCGGCCGTCTCGTTCACTGAACTGGTCACGATGATGGTCGATGCCGACATGCAACTGATCCAAAACGGCGACACCGCCCTGTGATCAAGGAGACCCAATGACCCATAAAATCATATTCGGCACCGACGGCTGGCGCGGCCGCATTGCCGAGGACTATACTTTCGACAATGTTCGCCGCTGCGCCCAGGGGTTCGCCACCTTTCTCCATCAGCAGGGATTGGCCGATCGTGGCGCGGTGATTGGCTATGATCAGCGCTTCCAGGCCGAACACTTCGCCGCCGCCTCGGCCGAAGTTCTGGCCGCCAATGGGATAAAGGTCTGGCTGACCCAAAGCAACACACCCACCCCGGCCATCTCCTACTCCGTGCCCCACAAGGGCGCGGCCGGGGCCATCAATATCACCGCCAGCCATAATCCGCCCACCGATTGCGGCTTTAAGGTTCGCGATGCCACCGGCGGGGCCGTCCCGCCCGACGAGCTGAAGCGCATTGAGGCCGCTATCCCCGACATCGACGGCGTCCGGCGGATGAAGCTCGACGATGCGCTGAGCGACGGCATCGTTGTCAAATTCGATCCCGCCCCAGCTTACATCGCTCTGTTGAATCGCCTGGTCGATATCGAGCCGCTCAAGGCCGCCGGTTTCAATGTGCTGGTCGATTGCATGTGGGGCAACGGCGCGGGCTGGTTTCCCCGGCTGCTGGCCGGCGGGGCGACCCAGGTGCACGAAGTCCATAACGAGCGTAACCCCATCTTCCCCAGGATGTCCCGGCCGGAACCGATCCCGCCCAACGTTGACGACGGCCTCAGCTACGTCCCCTTGATCCATGCCGATGTGGCCATCATCACCGACGGCGATGCCGACCGCGTGGGTCTGGGCGACGAGAACGGCCGCTTCATCGACCAGTTGCGCGTCTTCGGCCTGCTGGGCTACTACTTTCTGGAGATACGCGGCGAGCGTGGCCCCATCGTCAAAACCATCTCCACCACCAAGATGCTCAACAAGCTGGGCAAGATCTACAACGTGCCTGTCTATGAGACCGGCGTCGGCTTCAAATATATCGCCCCCAAGATGACCGAAGTCGGGGCGATGATCGGCGGCGAGGAGAGCGGCGGCTACGCCTTCCGCGGCCACGCCCCCGACCGGGACGGCATCCTGGGCGGCCTCTACCTGCTCGACATGATGTTCAGGACGGGCAAGAAGCCGTCGCAGCTGCTCGACCTGCTCTTCGAGAAGGTCGGCCCGCACTATTACGACCGCATCGACACCGCCTTTGACACCGAGCGTCGCGCTGAGGTGAAGGCTCGCGTCCTGGCCGCACGCCCGGAAACCATTGGTGGCCTGAAGGTGACCGAAATATCGACCCTCGACGGCTTCCAGTTCCATATGGAGGATGGTGGCTGGCTGCTCATCCGCTTCAGCGGCACTGAGCCGATTATCCGCGTCTATACCGAGACGACCCACGGCGACAAGGTGCAGGACATCCTGCAGGACGGCCTGCGTATCGCGGGACTGGCCAAGTGAATCATGTGGTCAATCCTCAAAAACCGGCCACTGACTGATAAACACCATGGATAAAGCATTCCAGGACTATTACCCTGACGAAGTCAGCTACTGCTACGGCTGCGGCCGCCTCAACGACCACGGCCTGCAAATCAAGAGCTATTGGGACGGCGAGGAATCGGTCTGCTTCTACCAGCCCCGACCGTACCACACGGCCGTGCCCGGCTATGTCTATGGCGGGCTGATCGCCTCGCTCATCGACTGCCACGCCACCGGCACGGCCGCCGCCGCCAAATATCGCGAGGCTGGGCGCGCTATGGATACGGAGCCGGCCTTTCGCTTCCTGACCGCCTCGCTCCATGTCGACTACCTCAAGCCCACACCAATCGACCGACCGCTGGAGCTGCGCGGCCGCGTGCGGGAGGTTAAGGGGCGCAAGGTGACCGTGGCTGTCGACCTGCTGGCCCACGGCGAGGTTTGCGCCCGGGGCGAGGTCGTCACCGTGCAGGTGCCCGAGGACTTCATGACCCGCATCATGGCAGATGCGGCGAGCAAAGAGTGACGCCCGACGAATCTGCCACCGCCAACCCCGCGGCCGTCTCCCTCGTCGATACCCACTGCCATCTCGATTTTGATGCTCTGGCGGAAGATATCGACGGTGTCCTCGACCGAGCAGCGGCCGCCGGGGTCGGTCGAATCATCGTCCCCGCGCTTGATTTGACTAACATTCCCGCTGTCCTGGCCATGGCCGAGCGATATGAGGCCGTGTTCGCCGCGATCGGTATTCATCCCAACTCGGCCGCGGGCTGGCAGGATGCCTGGCTCGGTGAACTGCGCGCGGCCGCCCGGCACGAGAGGGTCGTCGCCATCGGCGAGATCGGCCTCGACTACTACTGGGACAAAGCCCCCACCGAGACCCAGCAGCAGGCGCTGAGGCTCCAACTGGAACTGGCGGCCGAGCTTGGTCTGCCGGTCATTATCCATAACCGCGACGCCTCCCCCGACGTCCTGCGATTGCTGGCCGCGTCGCCTCTGGCCGGCCGGGCGCGACCGGGCGTGCTCCATTCTTTCGCGGCCGACTGGGCGACGGCCGAGGCGGCTCTGGCTCTCGGCTTTTACCTGGGTTTCACCGGGCCTCTGACCTATAAAAAGGCCGATGAATTGCGCGCAATCGCCGCTCGCGCACCGCTGGATCGCATCCTGATAGAAACTGACGCCCCCTTTCTGGCGCCTCACCCGTTTCGCGGCCGCCGCAACGAACCCGCCTGGGTCCGCTACGTGGCCGAAAAGCTGGCCGAGGTGCGCGATATGTCTCTGGAAGCCATCGCCCGCGCCACCACCGCTAACGCCATGCGCCTCTTCGGCCTGCCGGACGGGATGGCGCCCGCCGACGATTGATTATCGATCCTTATGCCCATCGATCTCTCCATCATCATCGTCAACTGGAACGTCCGCGATCTGCTGCGCGACTGCCTGCGCTCCATCGATGTTGGGCGGGGTGATCTGTCTCTGGAGGTCATCGTCGTCGATAGCGCCTCGTCTGACGGCAGCGTCGGGATGGTGCGGGCTGAGTTCCCGTGGGTTCGGCTTATCCCGTGTGACGAGAATGTTGGATTCCCGCGCGGGAACAATATCGGGCTGGCCGAGGCGCGCGGCCGCGCGTTCCTGCTGCTCAATCCCGACACGGTCGTTCTTGCCGACGCCCTGACCGTCATGCTGTCCCGGCTTGATGCCCAACCCGATATCGGCGTGCTTGGCCCACAGTTGCTCAACCCGGATGGTAGCGTCCAATCGTCGCGCCGCCGATTCCCGACTTTGGCGACTGCTTTCTTCGAGAGCACATGGCTGGATGCGCTCGCGCCGGGCGTTCTGCGCCGCTATTACGCGCTCGACCTGCCCGACGACCGTCCGGCCGATGTCGACTGGCTGACCGGCGCGTGCCTTATGGTTCCGCGGGCGGTGTATGCGCAGGTCGGCGGCATGGACGAGGCCTATTACATGTATTCCGAGGAGCTGGACTGGTGTCGCCGCATCAAGGAAGTCGGCTTTCGCGTAGTCTACTGCCCTGAGGTGCGGGTCATCCATCACGTCGGCAAGAGCAGCGAGCAAGCCGTCACCGCCCGCCACATCAACTTCAATCGGGCCAAATTGCGCTACTTTCGCCGGTACCACGGTCGTTTTCCGGCGGCCGTCCTGCGCCTTTTCCTGCTGGCTGTCTATGTCTGGCAGATGAAACTGGAAGGCCTGAAATGGCTGGCGGGCAGCCAACGCGAGTTGCGCCGCCAACGGATTCGGGCTTATTACGACGTGTTGCGTTCCGGCTTGCGGCCGGCGGGATATTAAGTCGATGCGCATTGGACTAGTCACGGGCGAATTTCCGCCGATGGAGGGCGGGGTGGGGGCGTTCACCGACCAGCTGGCGCGGGCGCTGGCGGCGTTGGGGCATGATCTCCACATCATCACCTCGACCAAAGCCCGCCCGGCCGACCTGCCCAAAACCGTGGCCAGCCTGCGCGAGCCGCTCGAACTTGGCTATGCGCGGGTGCATCCGCGCATCGGCCGCTGGCGGTGGCCGTCGCTCTCGGCCGTGGCCGACCTTGTCATTCGCTATGAGTTGGAACTCGTCAACCTGCAGTATCAGGCGGCCGCTTTCAATATGAACAGCGCGGCCGTCTCCTGGCTGCCGTGGCGGCTCCGGGGCGTTACCCCGACCGTCGTCACCTTTCACGATCTCCGCGTGCCCTATCTGTTCCCCAAGGCGGGTGGCCTGCGCGAGCGGGCGGTGCGCGGTCTGGCCCGGCGGGCGAGCGGTTGTATCGCCACCAATGAGGCCGACCTGCGTCGCCTGCAGGCGTGGACCAAGTCGCCTGTGCGGCAGATCCCCATCGGCAGCAATATCGATACCTACAAGCCGAACCATATCGAGATCGAGGAGGCCCGCCTTCATTCTGGGGTGGGGGCGAACGATTACCTGCTGGGCTATTTCGGCTTTCTCAACGAGACCAAGGGGGCGGATGACCTCATCGATGCTCTGAGCCGGCTTGAAGAGCGCTATCATCTCGTTTTCATCGGCGGTCAAACCGGCGCCAGCGACCCCGATAACAATCAAACTTTTCTGGGCGGGCTGCGGCAACAGATCGAACGACTGGGTTTGACCGGGCGCGTCCATTGGACCGGTTTTCTGCCGCCGGAGCGTGTCTCAACCTATCTGATGGCCGCTGATATGATGGTCATGCCCTATCGCGATGGGGTCTCGCTGCGGCGCGGGACGCTTATGGCCGCCCTGGCCCACGGCCGCCCGCTGGTCACGACCGCCCCGCCCGAGCCGTCATCCGAATTTCGTCATGGCGAGAACATGTGGCTCGTCCCTTCCAATGATCCCGCCGCGCTGGTCGAGGCAATCGCTACTCTGGCGGCCGATTCGACCTTGCGCGAATCGTTGGGCATTGGGGCGGGGGAACTGGCGCGGGCTTATGGCTGGGAGGCAATCGCCGAACAGACGGCCGACTTCTACGCCGAGACACTGGCCGGCCACCGCCGATGAAACGTCGCCTGGTGGTCTGTTTCAGCCGACCAATCGTAGGCTTGTCATGGCCGGGGCAACGATGACGGATCGGCCGCCCGCTGCTAAAATCCCTCTGATGCATTGGCACGTCCTTACTGAACGCCGGTTACTGGCACTGATCCTCATCCTGTTCGTCCTCCTCGGCTTCATCTACGCCCTCATCACCCCGCCGTTTGAGGCCTCGGATGAGTTGTGGCATTACCCGATGATTCAGCATCTGGCGGACGGCAACCCGCTGCCGGTGCAGGTCTTCGATCCGGCGCTGGCCGGGCCGTGGAATCAGGAAGCCAGCCAGCCACCGCTCTACTACTACCTCGGCGCGGCGCTGACGTTCTGGATCGACCAGTCGGACATGCCCGCTGTTCGCCTTCTCAACCCCCATGTCGATAATGGGGTCATCACCCCCGACGGCAACAACAATCTGGCCATTCATGACCCCGCGGCCGATCTCTGGGCGGGCGCGCTGCTGGCTCTGCACATCGTCCGCCTCTTTTCGGTTTTGCTGGGCGCGGTCACGGTCTGGCTGACCTACCGCATCGCCGGGGAGACGGCTCCCGACCGGCCGGAGATCGCCCTTGGCGCGGCGGCCATCAACGCCTTCCTGCCGATGTTTCTGTTCATCAGCGGCGCGGTCAACAACGACAATCTGGCCGTTCTCCTGGCTTCACTGGCCTTGCTGCTGCTGATCCGCATCGTCACGCGACGCCGCGTGACCTACTTTCCCGTGCACTGGTGGGAGTGGGCCACGGCCGGTGTGGTCATCGGCCTGGCGGCCCTGACCAAGGAAGGGACGCTCGGCCTGCTCCCCATGGCTTTCGGCACGGCCGTCGTGGCCGCGTGGCAAATACTGGCGGCAGGGGAGCAGGGGGGCGGAGGAGCAGGGGAGCAATCCATCGTTTCTGCTCCTGTGCGCCCTCGCTCCTCTGCTTCTTCCGCCATTCGCGGTTTGCTGTCGGCCATCGCGTTCATAACCATCCCCGTGCTGCTCATCGCCGGGTGGTGGTACTACCGCAATATCGTCCTCTATGGTGACTGGCTGGGCTGGAGCGCCTTCATGGCCGTCCTGGGTCAGCGCGGCCATCCCGCGTCCCTCATCCAGCTCTGGGGCGAGCGGCGCGGCTTTTTGATGTCGTTCTGGGGTCTGTTCGGCGGCGTCAACGTGTCCATGTCGCCGTGGGTCTATGCCGTGCTCAACGCCGTGCTGGTCGCGAGCGTGCTTGGTTTCGTGGTTTATCTCGGCCGCCTGCTGCGCCTTGAACTTGGTCACTGGCGCGCCCGTACCGAAGACGGCTGGTTCGCCCGGCTACTCCGGATCGTCGAGCGCCACTTCGGTCTCATTGTTAACCTGATCTTCGCCGCGGCCGTCGTCTATGGCCTCATCCAGTGGGCTACCACGACGTGGTCGTCGCAAGGCCGTCTCGTGTTCACCGCCATAGCCTCGCTGGCGACCCTGATGGCTCTGGGGCTGGCGGGCTGGTTGCCGCGCAAGCCGGCCGCCGCCGTCCTGGGCGCGTTCGGCGTCTTCCTGTTCCTCATCGCCGCTGCCGCCCCCTGGGTATGGATTCGCCCGACTTACCAGCCGCCTGCCGCGTCCGCGTCCCTGTCTGAACGCCTCGGCGTTACATTCGGCGACCGGATGCGCCTGGCCGGGTATGAGGTCGAAACCGGCGATTTGCGGCCGGGTGATCCCGTGCGGGTGCGGCTGGAGTGGAAAATTCTGCAGCCGATGGATCGCGACTGGAGCGTCTTCATTCACCTCAACGACCCTGTTCTCGGCCGGCCTATTGCCCAGCGGGACATGTATCCCGGCGCGGGCTTGCTGGCTACTCATTTGCTGGAGCCGGGCCGGACTGTCATCGACGAGTACGTGCTGACCGTTCCGCCGACGGCCGTTGCCCCGGCTGAGCTGGAACTGGTCGTCGGCCTGTATGACTTCGCCACGGGGGAGCGACTGCTACTGCCCGACGGTCGCGACGCCCTGACCTTGCAGACCATCCCGCTGGCCGCCGGGGAGGGGCCGTACCCCAACCCTGTCTCGCTCTTCTTCGAGCATGGGCTGGAACTGGTAGGGTTCTCCGTCGAGCCGCGTCGTGTTAGCGCCGGCGAGACAGTGGAATTGGCGACCTTCTGGCGGCCGTCCAAACCTCTGCCCGCCGACTTCACCTTCTTCGCCCAGATCGTCGGTCCCGACACCACGCGCTATGCAGCCGCCGATGTGGCTCCCCCGCAACCCACCAGCGGCTGGCAGATGGGCGAGGTCGTCGAACTTCGTTTCTCGCTGCCCGTCGATCCGGCCACGCCGCCCGACGCCTATCCGCTCATCGTCGGCCTCTATACGCGTACGGCCGACGGCGGCTTCGGCCGCCTGCAACAGGTGACCGCCGACGGACGCCTCACCGATGACTTTCTGATCCTGACCCTGGTAAGGGTGGACGCGCCATGATGAAGGACGAGCGTACGCTGAATCCCGCCGATTCCGCCCTCAGTCTGGGCCTGCTCGCAGGCGCGACGGCCGTGTTGGCAGGCATCGTTCTGGCCTTTGGCGGTCCTGTGGCCGGGGCGGGCGTGGTGTTCGGCGGTCTGGCCACGATCCTCGTCCTGCGCAATATCGAGCTGGGCTTCTTCGGCGTCATCGCCGTCGCCACCTTGCTACCCTTCGCCACCCTGCCCATCGACATCGGCCTGACGCCGACCTTTCTCGATATGGCTCTGGGGGCGGCTGTATTGGTCTGGCTCCTCGGCATCGTCACCGGCAAGCAACGACGACTCATCACCGCCCCGGTCGCCCTGCCGCTGGTGCTGTTTCTCATCGTGGCCGTCTTTGCCTTCATCTTCGGCCTGGCCAACGGCCCCCTGACGCCCACCTTGCTGCGCAAATTCGCCGAGCTGCTCATCAGCCTGGGGTTCGTCATCATCGTCATAGACTATTGTCGCACGTGGCTGCGGCTGGAGCGGCTGGTCAAATTCCTGTTGCTCATGGGCGCGGTAGCGTCGATCATCGCCATCGGCCTGTACGCCTTGCCCGACGATACCGCCAATAGCGCCCTTAACGCGCTGACCCGCCTCGGCTATCCCGGCGGCTGGGTCATCCGCTATATCGAGGAAAACCCCGAGCTATCGGAGCGGGCGATCGGCACGTCTGTCGATCCCAACTCGCTGGGCGGGCTGCTGCTGATGCTGGGCGCACTGGTCGGGCCGCAACTGGTCACGACACAACCTCTTTTCCGCCGCCGCATCCTGTGGCCCATCGCCCTCCTGATCCTTGTGGCCCTCGTCCTGACCTTCTCGCGCGGGGCGATGCTGGGGCTGGCGGCCGGGCTGGGGTTGGTCACGGTCGCTCGCTATCGCCGCCTGCTGCCCTATATGGCTCTGGCCGCGATGCTGCTGCTGTTCCTGCCCATCACCCAGGGGTATATCGCTCGCTTCACGGCCGGATTCCAGGGTTCCGACCTGGCCACACAGATGCGCTTCGGTGAATATCGCGACGCGCTACGCCTCATCGCCCGCTATCCCGTCTTTGGCGTCGGTTTCGCCGGGTCGCCTGATA
>CAYXNH010000099.1:0-10376 GCA_964466135.1 uncultured Ardenticatenaceae bacterium
GGCGAAGCCGATCTTCAGCGCCTCCTTCCAGGTCATGTCGTCCACTTCCTCGACCGTCACCTCGTGCTGGCGACGTTCGGCCCAGAGCATCACCAGCCCGCCGATGATCAGCGCCGCGGCCACGGTGATGGCGTTGAACATGTATTCGTGGATCAGGTCGGCGAAGGCCACGCCGATCACCACTGCCGGCAGGAAAGCGATCAGCAGGTTGGCGGTAAAGCGCTGCGCCTCGCGCTGGCGCGGCACGTTGAACACCGTGATGAGGATCTTGCGCCGGTACTCCCACATCACCGCGAGGATGGCACCCAGCTGGATGATGATGTTGAAGGCCATCGCCCGCTCGCCGCCAAAGCCAAGCAGGTCCCCGGTTTGCGAGAAGGCGTTCAACGGGCCGCCGGCCGGCGTGCCCAGATAGATACTGAGCAGACCCTGGCCCGCGGGCAATTTGTATTCAGGATCGAGGGTGATTTTCAGATACAGGTTCCGGGCATCGAAGCCATAGGCCAGCTCGCTGAATGGCGGCGCGCCGGTGGCCATCACTCCCCCTTCGGCCGCGTATAATCCAGCGGCATCCCATTCGCCATCACCGGCAACGCCGTCGACGACGGGGGTCATCAGGCCGGTGGGAGCACGCTCGGCCGCAGCCGGTGTCTCGGGGATGATAGGCACATCCAGGATACGCGGCGGCTCCGCGCCCAGCGTCTGATAGACGGCCTTCAGCGTGTTACGGAACTGCTGATCGAACGACCCGTCGTCGCCCGAACTCTGGTCGGCTCCATACCACCAGAACCAGTCGGAGCCTTCGGCAATATACATCAGCGTGAAGGCTTCTTCCAGAGCCTCGGGCGTGACCGTATCGCGATTCCGGCCGGTGACATAAGTCTGCAAGTAGATGCGCGTCTCGCGCAGCAGATCCCAGGCGCGATTTTCTTCTTCCTCGCCAATCCAGGTCGAGAAGTCACTGTTGATCCATGATCCGGCCCACAGATTGTGGATGCGCGGAAGATCGTCGTCGAGCGCCAGATACTCGCTCGGCGTGACGGTGATGATGCGGGGATCCTCGCTCAACCGCCGGTAAAGCTCATGCAGGAACTCCTTGCCGTCGTTGTCGTAATGTTCCCAGGCGTTCTCGCCGTCCAGGATCACCGAGACCAGATGCGGCCCGGCAGGAATCTCGCCTTCGGCGTTGGGGCTTTGCAGGCGGCCACAGATGTTGTGGATACGGTCGATGAAGTCATCGGCCGCGGCCGTGCCCGACACGCCCGAATAGGTGAAGCCCACCTTGTCGGAGATGATCAGATCGCGGAAAAGCATGGCCACCGGCCCGCCGTTCCGCCCCTGCACCACATAGGGTTGGTAGAGCTGGTCCGCCTCGACGACGACTTCGTTGCCGTCGCGGGTGAAGCTGTCCATGCCCAGGCTGCGCGCCAGCACGCCTTCGCTGCTGGCCATCCACTGGATGCCGTTATCCGCAACCATGCTGACCATTTCCTGGGCCACCGAGCCTTCGCTGGGCCACATGCCTCGCGGGGGTTGGCCGAAATGGTCGGTGTAGAGTTGCACGCCGCGCTCCACCTGGGCCACGGCATCCTGCCCCCAACGGAACGGCTGGCTGGGCAGGGTCATGTCGGGCGTGGCGCGCAAAGCCAGATCGGTATCGACCAGCAGCGGCAAGATGGGATGGGCGAACGGCGTCATGGTGACTTCGATCTGCCCGTCTTCCTGCATCTCGCGATGGATGGGAATGACCTCATTGATCAGGCGCAAATGCTCGTCTAGGACAGTTTGCTTGTCTTCCTCGCTGAAGCCCGAGCCCTGCTCGACCAGCGCGGCCAGCGGTTCCTGAGCAAGCCAATCGGGGTCGGTCCAGGCCAGATTGAACAACAGTTGCAGATCGCGGAAATCATCGACCGAGTAGACGCTCAGCGCGTCGCTACTGCCGTCACGCAAATCCAGCAACTCCTGATAGCGCGGGAAGCGGGCGATGATCTTGCGGTTGGTGTCGAAGAAATGGTCGAGAATGAACTGTTTTTGCGCGTCGTCCAGAGCCTCGGCCGGGATGATCGTGTGTTCCCAATAGAGATCCGTCGCCCCGGCGCTAAGCGCGTCCAGCTGACGAATGAGGCTGGGCGTCAGGTTGAATGTGGCCTTGACATCGGGATATTCCCGCAAGGTGGCGGCCATATCGACGTAATCCTTGGTGGCATGCAGGCGCACCCAGGGTTTGGCGAAGACGCCCGTCTCCGGGTCCTGGAAATAGACCGGCTGGTGCTGGTGCCAGATGATCGCCAGATAGATAGGCTCCACACACAGGTCGGCCAGCGGCACCGCTGTCGGCGCGGCCGTAGGTTGGGGCGGGACGGTGGCCGTCGGAGCCATGGTTGGGGCGGTCGTCTGCTCGGCTGTCGGCAAAGTAGCCTCGGCCGGGGCCTGCGTCGGCGCGGCCGCCGGCTCCTGGCGGCAGGCTGCGAGAGCGATCAATAAAACCAACAAGATCAGTACGCGATGAAGCGTTGCGTGCATAATTCTTCCCTGTTTATAAATTGAATAGGGCAGGGTTCAATCCCGCCTCCTGCATACGTTATGGTTGTTCCTGGGCGGCTAGCAAGAGCAGTCGATTCATGCGACCCTGCCCAGCGGACCATTCTCTTACCAACCTCCAGCGTGTGGGCGGCATATCGGGAAAGGCTATATCGGAATCAATGATGTAGCTTACGTTTTCCTGATCGAGATAATCCAGTAACGATACTTCACCAATCAGGACGTTTTGGTAATACTCATAACTATTAATGAGTCCATCCAGGTTGATAACCGGCCGATCCATGAAAAACCCTAATTCACCTGCGTTCCAGGACGCGACGATCGCCCCTTCAGGCAATTGATCGGTTAGTTGCCTGGCGATGTGGTAGCGGGTGTTATGATGTGTTATCTGTAGTTCGGTCTGACTCACCCAGTGATGGGGATGGGGTCGAAAGAGTAGAAATGTGAGGGCCAGGAGGGTTGTCGCCATCGCCTGCACGGCGAACCGTGCTCTGGGCCCGTCAATGAAAGTATAGATGGCAGAGCTGACATTCACCCACACCCAATCACTCAGCATCACGAATCCGATGAGGCAAATGATCAGGTAAGCCGTGATGTACCAGACCCCATAGAGCGTGTACGCCCCCAGGCCACTCAGATAAATGATGTGGGCGATACTGCTGACGGCGAAAACGCCGAACAAGCCGAGATAGGGGGCGTAGGCGGCGCGATAGGAATTCAGCCGCTCGTGGGCTAAATCAGCGTCCGCGAAACGACGGCGCAAGAGCCATGACCCCAACACCAGAAGGATCAACAATACCAGGGTAGCTATCGACCTCCGGACATTGTCATCGGAAATATTGGCCAGATATGGCGTCGTAAAGCGCCAGCCTCGCCAGATAGTTTCCAGAAATACAGCTCCATTCAATTGGTAGAATTCATTTTTTATTTGTCCGGATATGGGTAAAGGTGTGCCGGCCATCAGGTAGTAGGCAAGCAGCAATAATACCGCGAAAGTCACGCCAATTAAGCCCGCGACGACAAGGAATCGCCTGGCCGCCCGGCCGCCCGAGTGGCGATAAAGCGACCAGGCAACGTAGCCATAAACTACCAGCGAAAGAAGCGCGGCGTCAATTCGACCCCAAACGTTGAGAGATAACAGAACGGCCAGGCCCCAAACGAGAGGCCATCTGACCTGTCCACGCCTGATGTCCCGGATGATGATCATGCCCACCGCCAGGATAGCCCAGACGATCAGGGCGTGGAGAGCATTTTCCATGCCGGTGATGAAGATGCGGTAGCGTGCGTTAAGATAGAGCCAGCCCAGTGATAACAAGAGAAGCGCCGACTCTCGTCCAATCACCCGACCCTCAACGATGATGGGGATATAGCACAGAGCAAGCAGCGCTATCGTGGCATATAGTGTCAGAGACAGGAGTTGTTCTTTGGTAGCGGCCGCATAGCTGAGGCCGAGGATGATGAAGTACCACAGGGCTTGGACGCCATTGGTGGGGTGCATTCCATCGAATGTCGGGAAACCCAACGCGGCGTGGTTCCAAGCCGTCTGCAGATAATAGTAGGTGTCGTCAATGGTGACGTTGCTAACGATGAATTCAACGCCGCGACCGATCAGGTCCAAGTGAACCCAGATTTGCACTCCGGCGCAGATGGCGACGCCGACGTATAACCATGGCCAGATATTTTTTCCGTTCGCGACCCCGGCTTGCGATTGGCTATTAATTGATCCTGTAAAATGATCCATCGTCCTCCATTATTCGGCCCGGATTAGCGCTTTTGACGGCGATTCTCAGTCAGTTTTGCCGTCCCAATACGAAGTCGATTTGGGGTACGCATTTTTCTTGCCACAAAACCGAACCCAGAGACAAGTTTAATACACGTTAATAAATTATTCTGAAATCACTGCGCGCGGATGATATTTACTGCTGCTAGACCAAAGCCTGTATCAACCGGCAAGACCGGTTGATACAGGCTTCGAGCGGCCTTCGGCAGAGGTAGAACCCAACTTTAGTGGGTTTGGTCTACCAGCAGCGGGATTCATCCCGCCCACCTGTTACACGCGATTAATTTGTAACCTGCAACATCTCGTCCTATTAATCTACCCCTTCACCGATCCGGCCGTCAGGCCGCCGACGATGTAGTCCTGCAAGAGCAGATACACCGCCACCATCGGGATGGCGCCAAGAACCGCGCCGGCGGCGAACGGCCCCCAGTCCTGGGAGTAGTTGTCGCCGATGAAGTTATACAGACCCAGCATCAGCGTGTACTTGCTGGCCGAGGTGATCATGACCCGCGGCATCAGATAGTCACTGTACGTGCCGAAGAAGGTCAGGATCATCGATACAACGAGGATCGGCCGCACCAGCGGGAACAACAGTTGCCAGAAGATCTGCCAATCCGACGCCCCATCGACCTTGCCCGACTCGTCGATCTCGCGCGGGACGGAGTCGAAGAAGCCCTTCATCAGCCAGACGTTGATGCCCATCGCCCCGCCCATGTAGATCAGGATCAACCCGCCATGGGTGTTCAAACCCAGAAACGGGATATAGGTGCCGATCTGCTGCAGGATGGAGAACAGGGCGACCATGGCCAGGATGGCCGGGAAGACCTGGATCAGCAGGATGAGCAGCAATAGCTTGCCACGGCTGGCCCAGCGAAAACGCGAGAAGGCGTAGGCCGACATTAAGGTGATAAGTCCCACCAGGATGGACGAGATGGCCGCGATCTTGAACGAGTTCCACATCCACAGCCAAAAGTCCTGGTTCAGGATGGTGCGATAATGTTCCAGCGTGGCCGGAGTGGGAATCAATTTCTGCCCCGAGACGCTGCTCGTCGGGTTGACCGAGGCGGATATCGTCCAGAGGATGGGAAACAGCGAGAAGAACACGACGATGGCCGCGATGATGTATTTGAAAACCAACGTTATGCGAAAACGCGCTTTCTTGCTATGCCGCCAATCGGGGGCGGTTTTGGCCGCGGAACGGCCTGCGGTATCGACTGTCGAGGTCATGCGTTTCCTACCTCCTCCCAGGTGCCCATGCGCTTGAATTGGAACAACGTCACAAAGATCATCAGCAAGAAGATAATAAAGGTGATGGCCGCCGCATAGCCCAGTTGCTGGGTTGATGATCCGAAGGCCAGCTTAAAGACGTAGCTGATCAGAATGTCGGAGTGTCCGGCGGCCGTCGCCGTGCCGACCATGGGCGGCCCGCCGCTATTGAAAAGGTAGATGACGTTGAAGCTGTTGAAGTTGACGGTGAAGGACGAAATCAGCAACGGGCCGACTGACACCAGCAGCAACGGCAGGGTCAGGGCGCGGAACTGCTGCCACGCGCTGGCGCCGTCGATATCGGCCGCCTCGTACATGTCGGTCGGGATGGCCTGCAACGCGCCGCTGCTGATCAGCATGAAGTAGGGATAGGCCAACCAGACATTGATGATGATCAGCGCCACTTTGACCCAGACCGGGTCGGCGAAGAATGGCGGCCAGCCTACGGGCTGATTGAATATAGCCTGGAGCGTGTTGGGCACGATACCCTGCAACGGGTTCATCATGCCGCGCCAGACCAGCAAGGTGATGACCTGGGGCACGGCAAAGGGAATGATGAGCAGCGACTTGATGATTTTCTGCCCCGGCATGGTACGACCGAAGACTACGGCGATCATCAGTCCCAGCGAGAAGGACAGCAGCACGCTCAGCAAGGCGAAAGCCACCGTCCAGGCGAAGATCAGCAGGAGCGGCCCGCGATAGGTCGGATCGGTCAGGAATTGCCGGTAGTTTTTCAGACCGACGGTGACCTGGAAGCCGGGGTTGAGGGTAGTGCCGTCAGGGGCGGTAAAAAAGCCGGTCGTCATATCGGCGGTGTAGACGATGTTGTCGCGCATGTCCGTGATGCTGTCGGTCGCGGGATCGTAGACAAAACGCGGCTGAAGCTGGGCCGCTTGCCCCAACCGGCCTGTCAGCTGCACCGCCGTCTCCTCGCGGCCGAATGAGTGCTGGCTGATGGCCGTGACGTTTCGCACCGTCTCGGCTCGCGTCAGCGCCGTCCATCCGGGGATGCTGGCCGGTACGCCATCCTCATTCAGAGCGCCAGCCTTAACCTCCTCGGCAGTGAACTCCTCCCCGATGGTGGCGAAGAAGGTTCTGCCCTCCGGACCGACGAGCCACAGCGCATACTCACCCGTATCGTTATTACGGAACACGGTGTAGTTCAATACCCCGCTCTCTTCAGGCAGAAAAGTCCGCGCCTCCAGGCTCTGGATAACCTGTGACTTGGGCAGAAGATGTCCCGTGCCGTAATTGGTGAAGGAGATGTAGATGGTGTAGGCGATGGGATAGACGGAAATCAGCATCATGAAAGCCAACCCCGGAGACATCCAGCGCATTGGATAGGCACCAGGGCTGAGAAAAATATAGTTGATGCCGACGGTGATGATCCCGATGACGATGGCTAACGGCCAAAACCCATCGGACAGAAGCAGGTAGATGAATAACAGGGAGAACGCGGTGAAGATGACGAGGCCAAGAAGTCGCAGAAGGGTCCCGCCCGTCGTCAATGACCTTTCAGGCCGGGCGTTCGGTGGCTTATCGGGTCGAACCTCGATAGCGGACATAGATTTCCTCCTGGCCACGGGTTCCCGTCCCGCAGCCTGATTGTAAACCCTTCAGGCCTCCCCGGGCGGGAGGCCGATGTCGCCATAAGCTCGCCACCTACCGGGTCCGATCGACCACGAGTAGGTGGCGAAGCCTAGTATATACGTTGACGGCGGTCTCGCCCAATGGGTGAGACCGCCGTCAAGTCAGACTGGATTATTGACCGAGCGCGGTGATGATTTGCTGCTGCGCGGTCGTGAAAGCGTTCTCGGCCGTGTCGGCCCCTTGGGCGACCAGGACGATAGCGTTACCCCAAGCCTCCCAAACGGAGGACATTTCGGGGATGGCCGGCATCGGGTCGGCGTTCACACCGGCCTGGCCGAAGGCCTGGATGTACTCATCATCCAGTTTCTCCAGCACCGGCACGAAAGCGGACGGACGCGGGTCGGTGTCATAGAAAGCCTGCATGACTTCCGGCGTGGCCACGAACTCGGTCAGGAAGATCTGGGCCAGGAGCGGGTCCTTGCTGAAAGCGCTGACCATGAAACCCTGGGCGCCCAGGAAGGGCTTGCCATCAACCGTTTCGGCGGGGATGTTGCAGATCTTGAACGGGATGCCCGAATCGACGGTGCGCTGGGTTGCCCATGGGCCGGTAATCTGCATGGCCGAGGTGCCGGCCTCGAACATCTCGTGCTGGATGTCCCAGGTGACGGCCGGCGGCTGCAATCCTTCTTTCACCATCGTCTCGAACCACTTCGCGGCAGCGATGGAGCCGGGGTCGCCAACACCGACCTGGGTCGGGTCGTAGGCGCCCGCTTCGGTGCGGCCGAAGACGTAGCCGCCGAAAGCGGTCTGGATCGGGTAGAAGTGATACGGGTCGCCTTCCATACGGACGAAGCCGTACTTGGTGGCATCGGCCGCGTGCAGTTCGGCCGAGATGTCATGAACCTCGGTCCACGTCGCCGGGCACTCGGGCACCAGATCGGTGTTGATGAAGAAGGCCACATTCTCGGTCGCGTTCGGCAGGCCGTAGGTCTCGCCGTCATAGCTGAAGGCGCTGATGGAGGCCGGGGTGAACGAATCGGTCAGATCGCCCAGATCGATGGGGGACAGGAGGCCACTGGTAACCAACTCGCCGAGCCAGTCATGGGCGCCGACGATGATGTCCGGGCCTTCACCGGCCGGGCCGGCGATGAGGAAGTTGGAACGGATGTTGCCGAAACCGACTTCTTCGATCAGCAGCTCGACGCCATACTCTTCCTCAAACGAAGCCTCGACCTGCTCCAGGGCGGGCTTGCGGGTGTTGTCGGCCCAGATGCGGATGACGGGGGTACCGGCCGCGGCCAGTTCCTGCGCGCGGAGCGTGTTGACCACGGTCGGCGGGACGAGGACGGTGTCCACAACCTGGATGACGCCATTGGAGGCCTCAACGTCGGGGGTGGAGATGGAGATGTCGGCAACCTGCAACGGCTCGCCGGCTACGGTATCGATACGTCCGTCTTCGTCGCCGGTGATGTCAGCAGCCTTCAGAGCGCCATTGATGGCGTGATAAGGCAGCAGGCTGGCCATGAAGCCTCCCACAATGTTCTGGTCGGCAGCATCAAAGGCGGCATTGGTGGGCACAAACCAGGTCTGCGGGGAATCGGCCGCAGGATCGGCGATGCCGGCCGCGTTCATGGCTTCGACGAACTTGCTGAAGTTCGGATCGGTTGCCAACAGCTCAAGCATCGTCTTGGATGTGTCGCTGGCCAGGGTTGGCGCTTCAACAACCGGGGCTTCGGTCGGTTCGGCCGGGGCCTCGGTCGGAGCAGGGGCCGGCTCATCGGTCGGGGCCGGGGCCGGAGCTTCGGTCGGAGCGGCCACGGGAACTTCCGTCGGGGCCGCAGTCTGGCCACCACCGCAGGCCACCAGCGCAATGGCGCCGAGCAGCAGCAGGACCACTAACAGATATTGCTTGGAATTTTTCATCATTCTCCTCTACATTTTGGTTTTACAACAATCGCCGAGATGGCGATATGGCAAACGAATTAAAAAGATGGTTCAGATCGGCAGTATCTACGATGAGATGCACCACCTCCATAAAATCCCGCCCAGTGTTTGCCTGGCGGGAGTATATCCAATTTCATGTTAAATAAGAATCGCGGCCGAAGGGCTGTTCAACTCTTCCGTCAGCGACCGGTTGAGATGGACGAGCGTGTCGGTGAACCGTTCGGCCATGCCGTTTTCCAGCGCCGTCAGCCGCAGCTCGATGTAGCCGCGATGGGCTTGCTCGACGCGCTCATGGAGGGCCGCCCCCGGCTCCGTCAAAAAGAGTCGTTGGGCACGGCCATCACGTTCATGCGGCTGTCGCTCTACCAGCCCGTCGTTTTGCAATCCCTGCACCAGGCGAGTGATATTGCTTTTGTCACAGAACATGCGTTGGCTTAAAGAACTGGGTGAGATGCCGGGCTCATTGGCAATGTGGGCCAGAGCGTAGTAGCGGGGCACGGTGAGCGCGAATTGCTCCAAAAACTGGCGGTCGCCAAAATCAAGCAGCAGGAATGACTCCTTGATTAAATCATACAGACGCACTTTATCGCTCATGCCCCCATGTCCTAACGGATACAAGTTGACACTGCAACTTTATCACAGGCTGACAAGGCTGTCAATGGGGATTTTGGGAACATTTGAATCGGCAATATCCGCAGATCAGTTCATTGACATTCCCGATCGCATCTGGTAATATCCGGTCTCACGCATGGGGGCGTGGTGTAGCGGTTAACACGTCGGCCTGTCAAGCCGAAGATCGCGGGTTCGATCCCCGTCGCTCCCGTACCCATAGCCGTGAAAAGGCCAATCCGAAAGGGTTGGCCTTTTTGTTTGGTATAAATTGGCCCATGCTCGCCCGCTTGCGGCCACCCCACAACCGGATAACATAGGCCGAAAAGGAGAGAGCCATGACAAATTGGGATCACACAACCGATGTCGTCGTCGTCGGCAGCGGCGGTGGCGGGATGACGGCCGCGCTGGTGGCCAAGCAAGCCGGTCTGGATGTCCTGCTGGTCGAAAAGTCGGAATACTACGGTGGCTCAACCGCCCTGTCCGGCGGCGGCCTGTGGATTCCCAACAACTACCTGCTGCAGCGCGATGGCCTCGACGACTCGCTCGACAAGGCGCGCACCTACCTGCAACATACTGTCGGGGACCGCACGCCCCAATCCCTGCAGGACGCCTATCTGATCAACGCGCCGGAAATGGTGAAATA
>CAYXNH010000100.1:0-10374 GCA_964466135.1 uncultured Ardenticatenaceae bacterium
GCGGGTCGTAGATCGTCTCGAAGCGAACATATCGGGCGTTGGAGGTCGGCTCGACGGCCTTCAGCAGCGCCGCAAGCGGGAAGCCCTGCCAGGGGATGACCATCGACCAACCTTCGACGCAACGCAGCCGGTAGATGCGCTCCTCCTGATCGAAATCGGACAGCAGGCTCTCGATGGAGAAGATGCCCGGTTTGGCGACCAGCCCCGATACCTCCACCTGCCACGGCGCGATGGGGAAATCCCGCGCCTTTTCGGCGACACCCTGCTTGGAAGTGGTGAACTCGTAGAAATTATTGTAGTTGGTGATGGAATCGAAATCGGTCAGCCAATCGCCCAACTCGTCGGTCTGACCGGGGATGACGGTCACTTCGGCCGCCTCCGGCCCGGGGGTCGGGCGAGAGACGCTGCTCGAGCCGCTCAAATTGGTCCTGGGGGCGCATGCGGCCAAAACGGCCGCGCCGACGGCCGCCGCGGCCCCGACCATGAAGGTTCGACGCGAAATATACCAGTCTTCGGGGGTGATCTCCGATGATGGGATTTCGTTGCTGTTACGTTTCTTGATGAGCATAGTCGCCTGTCTCCTTGTCGGGCTTCGTGGCGCGACGAAATGCTGCTTTTATGAAAGCCTCTCTTCGTCGCCGCGCGATACCGGGATGGTCGTGTCGATTGGAACGAAGACGGTTATCGATAGGTTGTTGCTATTATTGACCGGCTATCCGTCCTTTTCTTTACCTTCAGCCACCATCTTCAGAAAATATTCATGAAAACGGGCGTCGTCGGTGAGTTCAGGATGGAAAGAAGTGACCAGCCAATGGCCTTCCCGGGCGGCAACCGGCGTGCCGTCGGTCAGTTGGGCGAGCACACAGGCATCACCGCGAGCATCCATCAGACGCGGCCCGCGAATGAAGACGGCCGGAAACGGTCGGGCCTCGTCGTCCAGCGCCTCGACCTCGATAGGAGTGATGAAACTGTCCACCTGGCGGCCGAAGGCATTGCGCTCCACATCGATATCCATGACGCCCAGCAGCGGCTGGTTGCGACCGACAGTGGCGCTGATGCGCTTGGCCATGAAGATCATCCCGGCGCACGTGCCCCAAACGGGTTTCTCGGCCGCGAACCGGCGCAGGGCGTCGGTCATGTGATAGGTCTCGGCCAGTTTGCCGATGGTAGTGCTCTCGCCGCCGGGGATGATGAGGCCGTCCAGCCCCTCCAGGTCTTGCGGCAGCCGCACTTCCACCGCCTCCGCACCCAGTTCACGCAGCTTGTTAATATGTTCGATAAACGCGCCTTGCAGCGCCAATACGCCGATCTTCATGATTTCTCCAATGCAGCATTGGTCCGCAGGCCCATAGTTGACATAACCTGCGTAGGCCACGAATAACCTTCTCTCTGTTCTACGGTGTCAGCCGGTTGAGTGTTCGCGGGAATGGGATGGTCTGGCGGATATGGTCGATGCCGCAGATCCAGGCCACAGTCCGTTCCAGCCCCAAGCCAAAACCGCTGTGGGGCACGCTGCCGAAGCGACGCAACTCGATATACCACTTGTAATTTGCCTCGGGCAACTCATGCCGCCGGATGGCCTCGAGAAGCAGGTCGGGGTCGCTCATGCGCTCGGATCCGCCGATGATCTCGCCATATCCTTCGGGAGCCAGCAGGTCGACGCTCTTGCAGACCTCCGGCCGGCCGGGCCAGGGCTCCATGTAGAAGGCTTTGACGGCCGACGGGTAGCCATAGACGAAAACCGGCTTCTCGAACTGCTTGGTCAGTTCCGTCTCGTGCGGCGATCCGAAGTCATCCCCCCATTCAATGGCCAGGCTCTCCTTCAGTTCGGGATCCTCGGTCGCCTCGCGTATCGCGTGCAGGCGTTCGATAGCCTCATCGTAGCTGATGCGGGGGAACGGGGCGCTCACCTTGCGCAGGGCGGTGAGATCGCGCCCCAGCAACTCCAGCTCGGCGGCGCGTTTCTCCAGCGTGGTCTGCACGATATAGGAGATGAACGCCTCCTCCAAAGCCATCAGATCGTCGAGATCGCAATAGGCCAACTCCGGCTCCACCATCCAGAATTCGGCCAGATGACGGCGGGTCTTGCTTTTCTCGGCGCGGAAGGTGGGGCCAAAACAATAGACCTTGCCGAAGGACATGATGGTGGCCTCGCTGTAGAGCTGGCCGGTCTGCGCCAGATAGGCCTTCTCGTCAAAGTAGCCGACCTCGAACAGGTTGCTCGTGCCCTCGGCCGCGCTGGGAGTCAGGATGGGTGTGTCGATATTGATGAAGCCGTTGTCGTCGAAGAAGTCGATGATCGCTCGCTTGATCGTGGCTCGAACGCGCATGATGGCCCATTGCTGATTTGAACGCAGCCACAAATGCCGGTTATCCATCAGGAACTCGACGCCGTGCTCCTTGGGGGTGATGGGATAATCGACAGCATTTTGAATGATTTGCGCTTCCTCGACGCCGATCTCATAGCCGGCGGGGATGCCGGGGGCACGGTCATTGGTGCGAACTATGCCGGTGATGATGAGCGATGATTCCTGGCCCAGATGAGCCAGCTGCTCGAACAACTCGTCGCCGATTTCGGGGCGATAGGCCACGGCCTGGGTGATACCCGTACCGTCGCGCAGCCGCAAGAAGAGCAGCTTGCCTTTGTGAGTGGCGGCATAGAGCCAGCCCTTGACGGTGACTCGCTCGCCGACATGGTCAGCGATACGTTCGATGGTGACGGGGATGGTCATTCAACACTCCATAACATAAATGGGACGATTCCATGATACGATCGATGAGTATACCAGACAGGCGGCCGTTCCTGAAACCCGACCCGTTGTTGTTTCCGCTGCAATCCACCTCATCCGCGGACCACGCGCCTACTTCTGGCTGACGATATATTCCGCCAGCCGGGGCAAAAACGGCTCCAGCTCATAGCTCTCCCAGGCGCGGCCGCCGCTGGCCGTAAAGAGCGCATAGCCGATCACGTAAGGGTCCTGACGTGCCTCGTTGTCGACCCATTGCAATTGGTTCAGATATGCGGTCTGCCCGTCAGGCCCCCACCCTTGTTCGACCCAGAAATCCTGAAAATCCTGCCAGCCCAGCCCGTCCGGCCCCGGCCGGTTGCCGAGTATGCCGTCGATGCCCGCCTCGGAGATGACCAGCGGCACGACCAGCCCGCGCGGTTCCAGTACATCGCGATAGAACCAGCGATAGCGAAACATCAGTGGCCCCCGGTCAGGATAGGTGGGGTAGCCGGGCAACGGATCGCCATAGAGGAAGGTCAGGTCCGGCGCGGCATATTCGTGCAGCGTCAGAATGCCGCCGTGGCGCTTGGCCTCCTCGATGGCCGGGACGAACAGCTCAAACTCATTCAGCTCGGGCACGCCGGTGGAGAAGCCGCCAACGGCCGCGCGCAAGCCGTGAGCCGCCAGTTGCCGAACGCGCTCGGCCTCGAACCGGGCGTACCAGTCCATCCGGTCCAGGTTGGGATCCGGCTCGTTCCAGCCCTCCCAGTAGTCAACGGCGGGGTGAAGGCGCATTTGCGGCAGTTGTCGGGCCACCAGCGCCGCCGCGGCCGCCTCAGGCTCTCCATTGTAATCCTGCGGATCGATCGAGAAACGACCGATCGTCACCGTCGACGGCGACACAGCCTTCACCTCGGCCAGGAAGCCTAGATCATCCACGCCCTTCACCACCGCCGGTTGCGCCGCGCGAACGAATTCGAGGATGGCATCACTGTTGGGCCGAGCCACATGAAGCCCCATCTTGCTGGGACCGAGTTCGGGGCGCGGCGTATAGTCAGGGATATTGCTGATATAGGGGGTGGCGACGGGGACGGTGGGTGGTGGAGGGGCCGGCTCGCTGGTTGGCTCCGGCTCGGCCGTCGGCGACGGGATGGCAGTGGGCGCCTGACCGCCTCCGGGGACGAGAGGCACGAAGACCTCGGCCGTCGCAACCCCTGTGGCGGCGGCTGGTGTCGGAGCGTTGGCCGTCGCGGCCATCGGCGCGCTGGTGGCCGGCACTTCTGTAACGACGATGGGAGTCGACGAGAGCGAGCTATCGGGGTTTTGGCCATCGCAGGCCACCATGATCAGCGTTAGCAGGACCGCCAGGATCAGTCTAATCATCGACTCTCAAGCATATCCCATCCACTATGGCCGGGCATCTTCCCTCAGCGGCCGCTTATCGGCTTCGCGCACTCAATCCGTCCCGACGACTATCTCGACGGTCGTCAGAACCACATGGTCGGCCATAGGCTCGCCGTCAGAATCGAGAACCGACAGCCGTTGTCCCGTGATCGGATCATACAGCCCCACTTCGATCCGGTACGTGCCGGGCGACGTGCCAATCGCGACGGGAATGGCGTACTCATCCACGATGACCTCCCCCTCGCGCCAGGTGGTTGTCGGCCGCTTGTTGGCCGCCGGTTCATTGTCGGCTTGTCCCCACAGAAAATTTCCGCTATCGGCGTTAAACACGTCGCCCAGCAGGTGAGTGAAGACCTTGTAGCGCTGCGCTGTGCCGCCATCCGAGGACCAGTAAAGCGTCAGCTTGACCGCCTCGCCTGGCCGGACGGCCGTCTCCGGCAAATCGAAGCCCATCAGTCGGATACCCTCGCCAAACGATGCATCAACCCGATTGGGTATCTCCACGTCGTCGAGGGTGAGAAACTCCGTCTGCCTCCGGGTCACAGTCAGTTCCCCGAACGGGGGCGGTTGCCCATCGGTATCGATGACGAAGAAGCGATACGCGCCCGACGGCGCTTCCGGCGGCACGATAAGATCGACTTGCAATCGGGTTAGATCATCAGTCGCCGGCAGAGTTACGGCTATCGGCTGCCACAGGTTGCCGCCCGCGTCGATAAGCCCGACTTCGGCCATCACCTCACCCGCGCCGGTCTTGTAAAGGAACAGGTGAATCACGTCATTGCTTTTGAAATCACGGACTTGTTGGGCGAAACCGATCAGGCGATTTCCCCCGGCCAATGGGATATCAAGCGATTCGGGCGGGGAGCTCTCCGTCGGGCTGTCGGCCAACGCTGCCCGCTCGTCGGTCCGCATGTAGAGCGTCAGGACCATATCGTCGTACGGGAATTCGCGAACGGCCGTGGCCCGTTCCGCCAGCCAGGCGGGAATGTGCCGCTGCGGATCGCCGCCCGCGCTGTAGGGCGTCGTCACCAGCCACACAGCGTCGTACCCGTCCCATATAGGCTCAAGAAAGCTGTCGGCCGCCTCCGGCGTCATCGTCCACAGATGAGGCACGCCGCGCCACTGATCGGGATAGTGGTAGGCGAAGACGGGCCAATCGGTGTCGGTGTAGAGGATGACGGCATCGCCCGGTCGCCGGTAGGCGTCAATGGTGCTGACCAGGGAGGGATAATCATCGACCAACACCCGCCCGGGATAATAGGGGCGCATTCCTACGAACGACACGACCAGCATGAACCCAGCCAGGATGATCGTCACGATCCGCCCGGCCGCCGCCCCGGTCATGTCGCCGAAGGCTCGCCGCCCCAGCCAATCGCCCAATGTCGCCAATCCCCACGCCAGCAATATGCTGTAGAACGACGTGAAGATGACCAGATAGCGCGGATTAAAGGGCGGATTATAGAAGTTCTGCTTCGGCAGCGAGACAATGTAAACGATCGCCGCCGGCAGCAACAACGCCACCAGCAGCAACGTCAAATCTCGCGCTGCCCACCTTCTACGGGCACGCTCTCCCTCTCCATTCATCATTCGTAATTCATGATTCGTAATTCTCCCCACGATTGACGCCACCGCCGCCAGGAACACCCCCAGCGCCGGCAACGTCAGCCGGTTGAATTGGGCCACATCGACCGGGATACCGACAGTCAGCACCGTCCAGTAAATATGGAGGAAATCGATCAGGCTGATTGGCGTCGCCGCGGCCGTGCTGAGGAACCCGCCGGCCGCATACCACAGCCAGGGCAGGAAGAGCGCCGCCACCAGCGCCTGCAAGCCCGCCCAGTGAAGAAACGCTCGTCTTCGGTCTCGAGAGTCGCGCAGCACCCACAGCCAGGCGACGTTGATTGCCACCCAGACCGGCGCAAACAGGTAAAGCGTGTACAGCCCGGCGGCCGCGGCCATGACGTAGAGCACGGCGTCGCGAGGATAGCCGCGTTCCCAAACCCGTCGCGCCGCCCAGACCGCCAGAACGGCCAACAGCGAGGCCAGCGCGTACATGCGGATCTCCTGCGACCAGGCGATGGCGAAGCGCGAGACAGCCAGAAAAAGCGCCGCCAGAAGGCCTGCCATCGTCGCTCCGCCGGGAGAGAGCGTGCCGCTTGCCATCCGGCGGCCGAGGGCGTAAGTCAAGGCGACGGTCAGCGTGCCCAGCAGGGCGGAGAGCAACCGCAAACCGGCTTCACCGTCGCCGCTCAGCAGTCGCCACATATGCAGCAGTTCGAAGTACAGGGGAGGATGGACGTCGTTGCCCGTTTGCCGCAGGATGTCGGTCGCGGAGAAACGGGACACCCAGACCGACCAGCCTTCATCCCACCACACGCGCTGCTCGCCGATGCGATGAACGCGCAGGAAGAAGCTGAGCAAAATAACGCCGACCGCCATCCACAGACGGCCGATCGCGTGGTCTGAGTCAAGTCGCCGGTGTTGGATCATCCGGTTAGCTCGCGACCGATCTCCGTCCGCCGTGGCGATCAGAGCACGGCCACGTCGCCGCTCATCGCCGGCAGCCGAAACGTCACCTTTGTGGCCCCCGCGACATAGGGCACAGCGAAGGTCTGCGGCTCGTCGCTCATGTTCAGCCCCACGATCACCACGTCACCGCCATCCTCCCGCGCATAGGCATAGGTCTTGGCAGCTGAGTCCAGGTGCAGTGTCCGGCGACGGCCGCGCCACAGCGCCGCGTGCCGTCGGCGCAGGTGGCTCAGATGCCAGAAGGTCGAGCTTAAATCCGCGTCCTGCTCCTCGCCCCACAGCATCGGCCGGCGACACTCCTCCATCCCCTGGCTGCCTGGGTCATGGATGCCACGTCCTTGCGACACCCCCACCTCGGTTCCATTGTAGACGATGGGCGCGCCGCCAAGCGTGAACTGCACCAGCGCCGCCATTTTAAGCTTCCGCTTGTCGCCCCCCGCCCGATAGAGAAAGCGATCCATGTCGTGGTTATCCAGAAAGCTGGGGCGGCTGAACGTGGACTGCTGCGGAAACCAGGCTTCGTGGCGGTTGAGGAGCGCATCGAACCCGGCCAGGCTCATCGTGCCGTGGGCGAAAGTATTGCGCAGGGCCTGGCATAGCAGGAAGTCGAGCGCGCCGTCGAAAAGCCCCGCATAGCGCAGATGCTCGTCGGGTGAGCGCGTCAATTCGCCGAACATCCATGCATCGGGCCGAATGCTGCGGGCGACCACGCGCACGTCGGTCCAGAAGTCAAACGACGGCCCGTCGGCGTGGTCCAGCCGCAAGCCGTCGAAGCCGACATCGCCGAGCCAAAAGCCGACGCTACGCAACAGATGATCGCGCACTGCCGGATTATCGACATTGAGCTTGGGCAGCTCCGGCAGGTCGAAATAGGCGACGTATTCGTCCGGCCAGCGCTTCCAGTAATACCAGTGATGGTAGGGGCTGGCGCGATTGGCCTTCGCCTCCTGAAAAGTGGCGTGCCCTCTGCCCCAGTGATTGCCCACAAAATCCAGTAATAGCCGGATGCCCCGTTCGTGGCTCTTGTCCACCAGCTCGCGTATGTCATCCATCGTCCCCAATCGGGGGTTCACGGCGAAATAGTCGGTGGCATGATAGCCGTGATGGGTTTCGTCGGGGAAGAACGGGTTGAGCCAAAGGGCGGTGAATCCCATCCCGGCTATGTAGTCGAGATGGTCGATGATCCCCCGCAAGGTGCCGCCGTGGATGTCGGACAGGCTGCTCACCGGGTTCCAGGCGCGGCCGTTGCCGGGCGAGAAGCGGTCGGGAAAGATCTGATAGATGATCGCCGGGAGCGCCCAGGCGGGTGGGCCGGAATCGCCCACGACATAGGAGTACTCGGCGCCTTCGTCTGCCCAATAGATCTCGCCGCTATCGACGTCGTGGGCGCGAATTTGATAGCGCACCAGCGTGCCGGCCGGATGGGCGGGCAGCTCGGCCTCCCAAACCTCAAAGTAGTTCCACAGCAGCAGACTCCACTCCGTCTTCACCCGCCGCATGGGGATGACGGCCGCTTCCGGCTCCGTCACCAGGCAAACGACCTCGTCTACAGGCAGATCGGGGCCGATAGTGACGCCGGCGACCGGTCGCTCCCCGACGCGGGGTGAGCCGGGCGACAGGCGGCGTTGATGCCGCACACCTTGCAAGGCCTGTTGCGCTAATTCGGCGCGTTTATCAATGTAGGCCATTCGGCCGAACAGGGTTTCTGGGGTCATGGTTGGTTCTTCTTTGCCGGTCGTATTGATCCGACACGGCGCTTGTCTTTATTTTTCCAGCCGCTCGGCAATCAGATCGAGCACTCTAAAGAGAGTCATCGGCTCACCTGGAATAACGTTCTTCTCATCACCGTCATGCAGGTGGTGGGGGAAGTTGGGCAGATCGGGGTAGTGTTCGGCGTTATCCCAGCGGATAAGCAGATTGTTGTCCGAATCCATCCAATGATAGCTATAGCGAGTTAGCTCCATATCATCTTCAACAGTAATCCGGGCATATTCAATTATTTCAAGACGGCTATCGTCAATGAACGAGGCGATGACACGAATATAGGCATCGTAATTACTCGAACGCTGCCTAGTGATCTGATGCGATGCAATTATTGGATTAGCAACGATCGTCGTCTTGATGACAATCAGATATTCGGTCGGGTTCACGCTCAATCCGTCAAGAGTGACAGCCTGCTTATAGCCCCGGAATACATATCATATAATGAGGCCCATTCCATAAAGTCCATCGCATCGCCCATTTCCCCCGCCCGAAACCGCTCATAAAATACCTGGGAGTCCATCGTGTAGCGTGCTTCAAACTCGTCAAGATCCATGCGCAACTGGCCTATGAGGGCTTTCTCCTCGGCCGCCTCCTGGGCAAAGACTTTAATCAGCACACGATCCATCAATTCACTGGCTTGCCCGGATTCATATAGCTTGATCAGCCGTTCCAATCGCGATAAGCGGGTTTCAGCGTGCAATTCGGCCGTTTGCATAGGTCACCTCAGCATTCGATCATCTTTGTTGAGCCACGTTAATTATAGCGAAGATAGAGCCATGTGGCAGGGACGGGTATTGCCCTCATGTGACGGGCACTTTCAGCAGCGCCCGTCACATGAGGCTGACGATCGTGTTACGGTCCCGGCGTCAGGAAATCGACCGTGGCGAACTCATCGGCCGTCAGACTGCCTTGCGGCGTGGTCGAAGGCGTTAGAGCGCTCAGCCATGCCTCCTGCTGCCCGGCTTCCGGCCAGACGAGGTCGATCACGCGGGTGTGGTTGGTGCTACCGGCGGGCGCGCCACCGATGCGCCATTGCTCAGCCTTGGGGCTCACGTCACGGATGCGCAACACGCCCCCGCTGGGGAACCCCTCCTGGCTCATCACCATCGCCGCATAGCGCCACGTTTCCGGCGTATCGCCCAGGATCGATTTGGGCACGCGAATGGTGACTTTCTGCTGTCCGGCGTCGGCGATGACCTGGAAGTCGGCCGGGCCGGCGATCTCCTTGGGGCCTTCGTCACCCGGCGTGAAGATCTTCGACTCCCAGCCTTCCACCGTGATGGCATACTCCCAGCCGATACCCGCGGCCGCGGCCAGATTCCGGCCCGGCAAAAACGCTCGGCCGCCTGAGTCACTGCCGTCCTGATCAATGTAGATATCGAAGGTCTGCAACGAGACCCCGTTAGGGCTGTCCCAGGCGTTATCTACCGGTCCCATCATGGTGAATCGGAAGACGATATTCTGCTCGTCCGTGCCCACCTGGAAGTTCGCGATGTCGAAATTGCCCGGCTTGAAGACGGGATCGAGCGGATAGGTATAGGTCCCGGGACCAGTGTCGTCGCCCACGGGGTCGCTCACCTCCAGCACAGGGATCGTCGTGCCCAGATCGGGGACGACCATAATAGCGGGGCCGGATGACGGCATCCGGTCAATGATCGCCGTCTCTCCGCTGACAACCTCGCTGAAGAGCGCGCGCAGCATCAGCCTCGCGCCGACGTCGGCGTTACCCAGCCAGGCCAGCGGGATGGCGATCTCAACTGGCCCACCCTCCCCCACAGCCATGCCCGCCGACACCTCTTCAGGAAAATCAAGAGCGGCGCGGCCGTCTGTCGCCGGGCCGGTGGCCACGAGCGTCCAACCATCCTCCGCGGCCACATAGCCGGTCGCGTTGCCCAGCACACCGCCGCTGAATTTCAATACCAGCAGCCTGTTGCCGCCAAAGCCAAGC
>CAYXNH010000101.1:0-10319 GCA_964466135.1 uncultured Ardenticatenaceae bacterium
CGTGGGTTCGAATCCCACCCTCTCCGCCAAATTTGAATCCCTGCTTTCGGGCGGGTGATCTGTCCCCCCAAAAACTGGCTCTTCGTCACTTTGTGTGGTACGTGGCAGCGAACGCTGGGTGAATCTATGCTACAGAGCATGAAACCCTGTTATGTGCCCATTGACCTGCCTTTCTGTGAGACCGAATCCATTGTTCGCACCGCTACCGGTATTGACATCCATGCCCGTCTGACACGTTGGCCAGGCATCTGCCCGCGATGCGGACAACTCTCGAACCGAATCCACGGCTACTGCCAGCGCACTCTGCTGGATTTGCCGGTTTCCCAACTGCAGGTGCGCATCAAGTTGCACGTAAGACGCTATCGGTGTTCGCGATCTTCCTGTGGTCAGCGGACCTTCAGTCAGCAATTTCGAGGACTTTTCGAACCTTACCAGAGAGCGACGGAGCGATTGCTTACAAGCCTGTATCACATTGCCCAAGTGGTTGGCGGTCAAGCTGGAGCCCGGCTGGCCGGCAAATTGGCAATGCCTACGAGCGGTAGTACATTACTGAGACATCTCCGACGCCGACCGAAAGCAGGCCATGGCGAGCCCAGAATCCTGGGCATCGACGATTGGGCTATGAGAAGGGGACAGCGCTACGGGACGATACTTGTTGACCTGGGGCAGCACTGTGTAGTCGACTTGCTCCCTGACCGCACGGCGACCACTCTGTCCTCTTGGTTGAAGGAGAATCCCAGCGTCGTTGTCACCGCTCGTGATCGGTCACTGGAATACGCTCTGGGAATCCGGGACGGCGCGCCGGAGGCTATTCAGGTGGCTGACCGCTGGCATCTGCTTAAGAACCTGGGCGAAGTGGTGGAAAAGGCACTCCAGGAACTGTATCCCGCTCTAAAGAAGCCGGCTATTGCGGACAAAGCACCAGATCAATCAGAGACTGGCTCTCTTCGGGATGCCTTTCCGAGGACACGGACCGACGAACTCGCTCGTCAGGAGCGAAGGCTGAAGCGCTGGAGACAGTATGAACTCATTCGCTATTTCAGCGCTAACGGTCTCAGCCACCGACGCATTGCCCAGCTGCTGAGCATCAGTCGAGGGACAGTCATCCGCTATGCCAGGGCCGAACTGTTCCCTGAACGAGCGAGGAACTCCCAAGTGGCAAGTATCCTGGATCCCTACCTGCCTTACCTTGAATCTCGCTTTCAGGCCGGTGACTCGAATGGCCACCAACTTTGGCGCGAAATCAAGGAACAAGGTTATCCGGGCTCGCCGAGTCAGGTTAGCAAATGGATGGCCTGGCGCCGCCATCAGCTGGACAGGGAAGTTCCAGCCGTTACGGATGTCCGGCCGCCTGTTATGCTTTTGCCCTCGGCCAAAGCATTAACCCGACTGCTTCTGAAACAACCTGATACGCATTCCGCCCAGGAAGCGTGGCTTCTTGAGCAACTCGAGGCCATTCCTGAAATTGGGCTCTTCGTCAATCTCTGTGGTGCCGCGCAGGAAACGCAATATTGGGGTTCAACGAGTGCCTGTCCCATGCGTGTATCGAGCCCTTTGCGGGCCTCAATCGGTCCGTCTCGGCAATAATTTGCCGGGGAGTAGTCGCATTCTTTGCCGGATTCACGAGTTCTTGAGGCGGTTGCCAACTAGCGGGCGACCTGGGTCGATCTCTCCAAAGAAACAAACCACACAAAGTGACGAAGAGCCTGAAATTGGTACCATAAGAACGCTGGCGACTGACTTTCAAGAAATCATTCGTCACAGACAATCTGACAAATTAGACGCTTGGCTGGCTCGATGTCACGAGTCACAGTTGGGCGCGTTTGCACGCTTCGCCAATAGCCTGACTCAAGACTACGCTGCCGTGGCGGCAGCTCTTGCCACTAATTGGAGCAACGGGCAAACCGAAGGGCAAATCAATCGATTGAAGCTGCTAAAGCGGCAAATGTATGGCAGAGCGAACCTGGACCTTCTCCGCCAACGCGTCCTATATCATGCATGAAACCACAAAGATTGACGAAGAACCAGTTTTTTGGGTTCACTATACCCAATCGACACAAGGATGAGTTGATAGATAATCCTACACAAACCGCTGAACTGCCGCTAACCGAGTTTTTCTATCTTCCTTTACTCGTTCTTTCCGATCTTCACTCCGGCGCTCATAGCTTTTTTTGTTAAACTCCCTCATGCAATCGCGGCAGTGTTTTTGTCTCTTTTTTAAAATCTGATTGCTGAAGGCAAACTCTTCCTCCGGTTTAAATTCTTTGCAATGGGCACATCGTTTCATTTAAGAAGAGTTTATTAGCTACGGTATAAGCTACGGTTGAAAGAGAAAACCCCTCGAAAGAGGGGTTCTTAAAGAGTCGCGGGGGTGGGATTCGAACCCACGACCTCCGGGTTATGAGCCCGACGAGCTGCCTCTGCTCTACCCCGCATCAACAGTAGGGGATTATAGGCGATAACCGTGGAAAGTCAAGCCGATTGACTCGACTCGCGTCTCTTTCTATAATCCGTGTCGTTCAACCTCATATTTGTCTTGCGGGTGCGCGGCAATGTCGCGCTGAGATGCCCCCACCATGGGGCGAACCGCCTAACCTGATCCAGGTCATACTGGCGTAGGGAAATGACGCTCCATCGTTTCCACCGCCCCTGTATCAGGGGCGTTTTTGTTTTCGGAGGTACAGTGAGATGAGAAAGAAAGTGGCTATGGGGATGATCTTGCTGGCGCTGGTCTCGGCGGCTTGCTCGGCCGGCGGTTCGGCCACGGATGAGCCGCCGGTCATCCGGTTGATGACCCACGACAGTTTCGACATGAGCGCCGAACTGCTGGCTGACTTCGAAGCGGAGACGGGGATTCGGGTGGAGGTGTTCAAGGCGGGGGACGGCGGCGAGATCCTGAACAAGGCTATCTTGTCGAAGGATGCGCCACTGGCTGACGTGCTGTTCGGCGTTGATAATACGTTTCTCAGCCGGGCGCTGGATAACGACCTGTTTCTGCCCTATGATTCGCCCATCCTGGCCGATATCGCCGATTCGCTCAAGCTCGATCCTCAAAATCGGGCGCTGCCCGTCGACTTTGGCGACGTCTGCCTCAATTATGACGTGGCCTGGTTTGCCGGTCGTGGGCTGGCGCCGCCGGATAGTCTGGCCGATCTGGCCGACCCGGCCTATGCCGGTCTGACGGTGGTGGAGAACCCCGCGACCTCGACGCCCGGGTTGGGTTTCCTGCTGACGACCATCGACGCCTTTGGCGAGGACGGCTATTTGGATTATTGGGCGCGACTGGTGGACAATGATGTGCTGGTCGTGGACGGTTGGGAGACCGCCTACTACAGCCATTTCACGGCCGCCTCGGAAGGCGACCGCCCGATCGTCGTCAGCTATGCCGGCAGCACCGCGGCCGAGGTGTACTACGCCGAGACGCCGCCGGATGAAGCGCCCACGGCCGCGGTCCTGACTGACGGGACGTGCTTCCGCCAAATCGAATTCGTCGGCATCCTGCGCGGCACGAAAAAGGAGAAAGAGGCGCGGCAACTGGTCGATTTTCTGCTGGATCGTCGCTTCCAGGAGGACATCCCCTTGAAGATGTTCGTCTATCCGGCCAATGAGACGGCCGTCCTGCCGGATGTATTTCAACAATATAGCCAAACCTCGGCCGCGCCGGTTCAGCTTGACCCGTCGCGCATTACCGCCAATCGCGAGGCGTGGATACAAGCCTGGACGGAGGTCGTGCTGCGGTGATGCGCCCCGTCCCCGCTATCAGGCGAGATTCCCCGGCCTGGCGTCGCCTTGTGGTGGGCGCGATCTTTTTGCTGCCGGCGATCTTCTTCGCCATCTTTTATGTCTACCCCCTCGGGGCCATCTTCCGGCTGGGTCTGTTCGCCGATGGTCGGCTGGACACGTCGGCTCTGACCCGGCTTTTCACCTCCAGCTATCTGCTGCGTGTGTTGTGGTTCACAACCTGGCAGGCGGCCGCCTCCACGATACTGACCCTGCTGCTCGCTTTTCCCGGCGCTTACGTGCTGGCCCGGTTCGACTTCCGCGGCAAGACCCTGGTGCGGGCCTTGGCGACGCTGCCCTTTGTGCTGCCGACGGTCGTCGTGGCCTCCGCGTTCATCGCCCTCATCGGCCCCGCGGGGATCATCAACAACTGGTTGCGCGATCTGCTGGCGTTGGATGTCGCGCCCATCCGGTTGACCCAGACGGTTTGGATCATCCTGATGGCCCACGTCTTCTTTAACTACAGCGTCGCCCTCCGCCTCCTTAGCGCCTACTGGCAGGGTCTGCCGCCGTCGCTGTCGCAGGCGGCAAGGATGTTGGGCGCGTCGCCACTGCGCGCCTTCTTCGAGGTCACGCTGCCCATGCTTCGCCCGGCTATCTCGGCGGCCACGGTGCTGGTGTTCATCTATTGTTTCACCAGTTTCGGCGTGGTTGTCATTCTCGGCGGCCCGCGCTTCGCCACCCTGGAGGTGGAGATCTACCGCCAGGCGCTCAATCAGTTCAACTTGCCCGTCGCTGCCGCTCTGTCGCTGTGGCAGATCGTGTTCACCTTCATCCTGATGTGGGTCTACACCCGTACCCAGGCCAATCTGTCCCGACCGACCCGTGCCGGGGCGCGTCCAACCGTGAGGATGCCCGTGCGAACGACGCGCCAAAAGGCCCTTGTCTATGGCAACGTGACGGCCATCCTTCTGTTCATCGGCTCGCCACTGGCCGCCCTTGTCCTTCGTTCATTGCGCGGAAGGGACGGTCTGACCCTGGCCTATTACCGCGCCTTGTTCACCGACCGGGCTGATTCCCTCTTTTTTGTGCCGCCGGGGCAGGCGATGCTCAACTCGGTTGCCATCGCCCTGGCGGCCATGCTGGTATCCGTCATTCTGGGGCTTATCGCCGCGCAGGCTTTGACCCAATGGGAGACCGGGGGGCGACAAGTTCTGCTGACCCGCGCTCTGGATGCGCTGTTGATGTTGCCTCTGGCGACTTCGGCCGTGACCCTCGGTCTGGGTTACATCATCGCCCTGGCTCGGCCGCCTCTCAACCTCCGCTCGTCGATCCTCCTGTTACCGCTGGCCCATGCCGTTGTCGCCGTTCCTTTCGTCTTGCGCAGCGTGCTGCCCGGGTTTCGCGGCATCTTGCCATCCTTGCGCGAGGCGGCCGCCATGCTGGGCGCGGACGGCTGGCATGTCTGGCGGTGGGTCGACTGGCCTCTCATCCGGCGGCCGCTCCTTGTGGGGGCGTTATTCGCCTTCACCATCAGCATGGGCGAGTTCGGGGCAACCGTCTTTCTGGCCCGACCGGAGACGCCTACGATGCCCGTCGCCATCTATCGGTTCCTGGGGCAACCCGGCGCGCTCAATTACGGTCAGGCTCTGGCGATGAGCGTCCTGCTGATGGCGGTCTGCACCGTCGCCTTCGTGGTGATCGAACATTTTCGCTTTGGCGGGGAAGGGGAGTTCTAGGCCTATGGCGCTGCTGGAAGTGTTCGATGTCCGCAAATCATTCGCGCCGGGAGTCGCCGCTGTTGATGATGTCAGTTTCACTATCAACGACGGGGAAATCCTGTGCCTGCTCGGCCCCTCCGGTTGCGGCAAAACGACTTTATTGCGCTTGATCGCCGGACTGGAGACGGTCGATGCCGGCGCAATCCATTTCGACGGCCGCGACATGGCTGGTATTGCCCCTCATCTGCGCGATTTCGGCATGATGTTCCAGGACTTTGCCCTCTTTCCCCACAAGAACGTGCGCGACAACATCGCCTTCGGGTTGCGGATGCATCACCGCCCGCCGGCTGAGATAGCCTCACGCACGGCCGAAATGCTCGATCTGGTCGATATGGAGCAGTTCGCGGAGCGGAATGTCACCTCGCTGTCGGGCGGTGAGCAGCAGCGCGTGGCGTTGGCTCGCGCCCTGGCCCCCAGCCCCAGGTTGCTCATGCTGGATGAGCCGCTGGGCGCGCTGGACAGGGCGTTGCGGGAACGGCTGATGATCGACGTGCGCACCATCCTGAAGCGCATCGGTATGACGGCCGTCTATGTCACCCATGACCAGACTGAGGCCTTCGCTGTCGGCGACCGGCTGGCGGTGATGAATGCCGGACGAATCGAACAGATCGGCATGCCGCAAGCGGTCTACCGGTATCCGGAGACGCCCTTTGTCGCGAGCTTTCTGGGCTACCAAAACCTGATTCCCGGCCGGGTGAACGAGGCCGGCGAGGTCGAGACGGCCGTCGGCCGCTTCCTTCCCGCCGGGGCATTACCTCCCGCCGGTTCGGCCGTCACCCTGCTCATCAGGCCTGCGATCGAACAGATCGAAGAAGTGGCAGCAGGTCGGGCGGAACTTAACCGGATCGACGGCATGGTCGATGGGCTAACGTTTCGCGGCCGTTTCTCTCAGTTGTGGTTCAAGACCGGCGATCGCCGGCTTCTGTTCGAGGTCGATGATGACTTCCCCTTCAGTCGTGGTGATGTCATCCGGATCGCTTTCGCGCCTGACCGGCTACACGTATATGAGTCCTTGCCGCGCGACTCTGCCAATTCTCGTATCTGACCGTTCGAACAGATATACTTATTGTCGACAAGCTGTAGCTTGTACGGTTGATCCCGGTGGTTGGGATAGACCATGGAACTGAAATTATGCTTGGTAATCTGGACATCCAAACCATTGTTGCGCGGGTCATCGTGCTGCTCATCGCTTTCACGGTTCACGAACTGGCCCATGCCCTGACGGCCGATTATCTGGGCGATCCCACGCCTCGGAACATGGGTCGTATCACGCTCAACCCGCTCAAGCATCTCGATCCGTTCGGTACCTTGTTGTTGATCATCGCCGGGTTCGGTTGGGCCAATCCCGTCATGGTCAATCCGATGAACATGCGCGGCAATCCGCACACGTCGATGGCGATCGTGGATATCGCCGGGCCGCTTTCCAACATCGCTATGGCGGTGGTGGCCGCGCTTGCCTTCCGGCTGGGTCTGGTCCACTTCTCCCCTTCCGTGGTTCCGGGCGGCAATCTGTCGATGCTGTCGTTTATCCTGTCCAATTTTATCTGGATCAACCTTATCCTGGCTTTCTTCAACCTGATCCCGATCCCGCCGCTGGATGGGTCCAAAATCCTGTACGCCATCTTGCCGAGTGAATTTGTCTATCGACTGCGATCGTTTGAACAATTCGGCTTCATCATCCTGATGGCGGTCGTATTTATCTTCCCGTCCGTCCTCAATACTCTGGTCGGCGTACCGGCCTGGGCGACGCTGCAATTCTTGCTTGGTTGATGTGGGCCTCCCCTACCGGATTCGACAATTGCGTGATAATCTGACCGCCGATCCCCTGACGGATGGCGCGCGTGATGAGATCGCGAACTATTTGACCGCCGCCGAGCGCGATCTGTTCTATCGTTTCACCTACGCCGATCAGCGGCATAGCTATCGCGTCTTTCGAACGCTGCATGAGGCGGGCTATAATCATCCGGATTTGTTGACGGCGGCCTTGCTGCATGATATCGGCAAGATACGTTGCCCGCTCTCGGCCTGGGATCGCACGCTGATCGTCGTGGGTGGCGGGTTGTTTCCGGAGCGGGCTGAAGCGTGGGGCCGCGGATCAGTGGAAAGTTGGCGGCGGCCGTTTGTCGCTCGCGCTCAACATCCGGCGTGGGGCGCGGAGATGGCCGCGGAGGCGGGCGTCCGACCGACCGTGGTCGAGATAATCCGCCGGCACCAGGATGAGATCGACGGAGATGAATCCGAGGAAGATCGCTTGCTAATCGCTCTGCAATGGGCAGACGACCGGAACTAGAGGAGACGGTTTATGAAGGCGCAGACAGTCACGATTGTGGGGATGAACCGGACAGGGGTGTCCATCGCCAAGGCCATCAAGGCTTCCTCGGCCGAGCTGAGCGTCATCGGCCATGATCGTCATCGCGACCTGACGGAGCGAGCGAAGGACGAGCTTGGGGCCATCGACAAGGCGGAGTGGAATCTGGTGAGCGCCGCCGCAGCGGCCGACATTCTGATCCTGTCCGTCCCCTTGAGCGAATTACATACCAGCCTGCAGGCGATCGGCGGCGAATTGAAGCCCCATACGTTGGTGCTCGATCTGTCCGTGCTCAAGAGCCTCAGCCAGAAATGGGCCGACAGGTATCTTTCCAGGGGGCATTATGTCGGAGTCATGCCGGTCTTGTCGGCCCCGTACCTGAATGACGGTCGGGATGGGCCGGAAGCGGGGACGGCCGACTTGTTCAGGAATAGCATCTTCTGCCTGATGCCCTCGCCCGACGCGGATCCGCAAGCGGTGGAGACGGCCGTCAATTTCGGCCGCCTGTTGGGGGCCACACCCTATTTTCTCGACCCTATGGAGTATGACAGCCTGGTGCAGGGGAGCGAGACCTTGCCGGGATTGACGGCGGCGGCCATCTTTGGCGCGCTGCAAAAGTCGACCGGCTGGCGCGATTTGTTGCGATTTGCCAACTCTTCCTTTTCCCTGGCTACCCAGCCGTTGCAATTGGGTACCGACATCACCAGCCTCGCGCTTCATGACAAGGCAGCCACGCTGCGTTGGCTCGACGCGCTTCTTGAAGAATTGGCCGGCCTGCGCCGTCTGATTGATGAGGGCGATCGCGAGATGATCGATCTGACGCTGGGTCAGTTGCTAATCCAGCGCGAGCGATGGATCAAGGAGCGCGCTCAAAACGAATGGGTTGAAGGTGTCGAGCAAAAGATAGACCGGCCTTCGGTGTCCGACCAGCTTCTCGGCGGTTGGCTATCAGGAAAGATGGGTAAAGGTAAGCAGGCCGAATAACCTGTATTTGAATCCATATCGATTTTCCCGCCGCTTCGCTTGATAGATAGAGGGAGGCGATTACGGGAAAATACCGGTGAGGCCTTGCCAGGAGTAATCCATTGCGCGTACTGATGATCGCGCCCACTTCCTTCTTCAGCGACTACGGCGGACATATCCGTATCCTGGAGGAGGCGCGGACGCTGGGCGAAAAGGGAGTCGAGGTCGCCATCGTTACCTATTATAAGGGAAACGATGTGCCCGGCATCGACATCCGCCGAACCGCCAGCCTGCCTTGGCGCACCGATTATGAGGTGGGGTCGTCGCGCCACAAGATCGCCTTCGATGCCTATCTGGCCGTGAAATCCATGAAGGAAGTTCGGCGCTTCCGGCCGGATATCATCCACGGCCACATGCACGAAGGGGCTTTGATCGGCGGGGTGCTGGCGAAGTTGTATGGTTTACCCCTGGTATTTGATTATCAGGGTAGCCTGACGGCCGAGATGGTGGACCATCATTTCCTCAATCCGGACGGATTCATCTATCCCTGGGCTTTGCGCATGGAGACGATCATCACCCAACGGCTGCCCGACGCCATTTTGACCAGCTCGAGCAAGGCGGCCGACCTGCTGCGCGAGAAGTTCGATATTCCCGAAGGGATGATCCATACCTTGCCCGACTGCGCCGACCCCGTGCAGTTCGATCCGGCGCGCTTCTCTTATGCACGAGATGCGCATCCCCTCCGGAGGCGATTTAATATCGCGCCGAACACCGTCATTGTTGGTTATCTGGGACTGCTGACCGACTATCAGGGGATCCCCCACTTGATCGAGGCGGCCGCCGAATGCCGGCGACGGGATATCGACGTCCATTTCCTCATCATGGGCTATCCCCATGTCGATCAATATCAGTCAATGGCCCGGAAGCGAGGCGTGGATGATCTGGTTACCTTCACCGGCCGCGTCCCATTTGACAACGCGCCTTACTTTCTCAGCGCTTGTGATATCGCCGTGGCGCCCAAGATGTCGACCAGCGAGGGTAGCGGCAAACTTCTCAACTACATGGCCATGGAGTTGCCCGTTGTCGCCTATGATACGCCCGTCAATCGTGAATATTTGGGCGATCTGGGCGTCTACGCGGATGCCGGGGACGTAGCCGCGTTCACAGAGGCGACCATCTCGTTGATCCATGACCCTGAGAGAGGGGAGGAGATCGGCCGCAAGCTGCGCGGTCGAGCTATCGAGAAGTTCAGTTGGCCCGTCGCGGCCGGGGAAATAGTGAGAATCTACAAAAAACTTGACGAGAGGCGCAAGAGATAATATACTACAAGTTCGCGGAAAACTGTCTTTTAATCGATTTATTAAAGTTGATTGCAAGCGAAAGAATAATCGAACAGGTGCAAGCAAAAGCTGCACCTTTTTTGTGTAACGAGGCTGTCAAGTTATTTCCAATTGGTGAAGTGATCCTTCGCCGGCCAGGGAGCAGGTGACACAGTATGTCCAGCATGTATACCAAAAGCTATGCGCGAACAACCCATCCGATGGAGC
>CAYXNH010000102.1:0-10317 GCA_964466135.1 uncultured Ardenticatenaceae bacterium
AGCCATGAACCGGGTTCGCCTCCGATAGTGTGGTAAAATTTCCGTTGATCCGCTCACCCGGCGGATAAACCGGATACTAGCAAAGCGCACCTCTCAGTCAAGCGCGAAGGATTTGAATGAACTTTAAGGATAATGTAGTTATTCTGACCGGCGCATCAACGGGCATCGGCGAGGCGTTGGCCCATGCGTTGGCCGAGCGCGGGGCCTGGCTCGTGTTGGCCGCTCGCAACGAGGAAAAGCTGGCGAATGTGGCGGCCGAATGCCGGAAGCGCGGCGGCCGCGTCCTCGTTGTGGCCACGGACGTGACCGATGAGGGCCAATGTCGCGAACTGATCGAACGCGCCGTGGCCGAATACGGCCGAATCGACACGCTCATCAATAACGCCGGCCTCAGCATGTGGATGAAGCTGGAAGACGTCGAAGACCTGTCAACGCTGGAATATCTGATGCGCGTCAACTTTTTCGGCAGTATGTACTGCACCTACTACGCCCTGCCCTGGCTGAAGAAGACTAAAGGGCGAATCGTAGCCATCGCCAGCGTTGCCGCCCGAACCGGCGTGCCCACCCGCACCGGTTACTCCGCCAGCAAACACGCCATGGTGGGTTTTTTCGAATCGCTGCGCATCGAGGTGGAAGATGACGGCGTCAGCGTGACCATCGCCTATCCTGATTTCGTCGCCTCGGGCATGCACACTCGTTCGCTGGGCGCGGACGGCAAGCCATTGGGCCATAACCCGCTGCAGGTGGACAAGATCATGACCAGCGAGACCTGTGCCCGGCTGATCATCGAAGGGGTGGCCGCCCGCAAGCGGCAGATCGTCATGTCCAACCGCGCGCGCTTCGGCCAATGGCTCAAGCTCATCGCCCCCGGCAAGGTGGACGGGATCGCCAAGCGAGCGATCAAGGAAGGTCGGTGAACGTGCCAAACGGCAGGTAACAGATCGGTCTGTTACCTGCCGCTTGTTTATTTTAGGAAGCGTTCGCTGTGAAGTTAATATAGAGTTCGACCTCTTCCTCCACGTTGGCCACATTGGGCACGCTGGGAATCTGCAGGTCGTAATCGACGCGATTGACGACGGCCGTGGCCGATCCGGTGATCTGGGTATCCGAGACAACCGTAGCCTCAACTGCGAAGGTCGCCGGCAAGGTGATATCGCGAATCGTCAGGTCGCCCGTCAGCGTGAAGGTCACTGTCTCCCCGACGGCGGCCGCTGCCGGCAATCCCTCAACTCCGGTCGGCGTGAAGGTGATAAATTCAAATGCGCCGGTATCCAGGATTTCGTTCTGAATCGCCCGATTGCGGAAGTTGTTGTCCGTCTGTAGTGTTCGGGCATTGATCTGGATGACACCCACCTGGGTCTGGCTCAGGTCGGCCAGATTGAGCGACAACTGGCCCGCGACCTGGTTGGTCGTGCCGACGACCGTCTTGCGCTCGCCGCGCAAATCCTCATCCAGCTGGAACCGCACCTCGGACGCGGCCGAATCGATGGTAAAGACACTCGCTCCGCCCGCAGGCGCATCGGCGGGAGCGTCTGTCGATGCGGCCGCGGCTTCCGTCGGCGCCGGATCTAACGCCGGTTGAGTCGCCTCAGCAGGGACTACTTCGGCTGCCTGCGTCTCCAATGGGATCGCCTCGATCGGCCCGCTGGCGGCCTCAGGCTCCTGAAACACACCGCAGCCCACCAGGGCAAATGCGGCAATCAACGTCAACAATATATACAGTGGTAATTTCTTCATCCATCTCCTTGTTTTTTGTGCGGGCTGAATCGTCCGCAAATTATCGCCTGACTCTGCCATCCCAACATAAGAACAGGCTGAATCGGGCGTAGCAAACACATTAATATTATTCACGACTGGGTTGGTTCATTGGGAGGCGACATCGGCAGGGCGATCGTGAATTGCGCTCCACCGCTCACGTTTTCGGCCGTGATTTGGCCCCCGTGAGCCTCAACCAGCGAGCGGGCGATGGCCAGCCCCAGGCCCGACGCGCCGTCGGCCGGCTGCCGCGCCGCGTCCCCCCGATAAAATCTTTCGAAGATATGCGGCAGGTCATCCACCGGGATCCCCGGGCCGCTGTCACGGATGCGAAGCAGCACGCGGTCGCCCGCGCGAACGGACGACAACTCAATGCGGCCGCCGTCAGGCGTGTGGCGCAGGGCATTGCCCATTATGTTGCCCAACACCTGCAACAAACGGTCGGAATCGATCGGGATCGGTGGTGTATCCTCTCCCTCAACCGAGAGCGTGATGCCGCGCGCTTCGGCCACGGGCAAATTGGCCAATGCCGTGTGCTCCAGCAGACTGCGTGGTTCCACCGGTCGCCGGACAAGCGACAGTCGGCCCGCGTCGGCCAGCGACAGGGTGCGCAGATCCTCGATGAGCCGGTTAAGATGCTGAGCCTGGAGATATAAGGCCTCGTAGACCTCCGGCGTCCCCTCCAGCTTGCCATCGGCCAGCGCCTCGGAATAGCCGAGGATGACGCTCAATGGCGTGCGCAGGTCGTGGGCGATATCAGCCGTCATCTGGCGGCGCAACTGGTTGGCATGAGCCAGATCGGCGCTCATCCGGTTGAAGGAAGTCGCCAGTTGGCCGATTTCGTCGTCCGTTCGCACCGGCACCTGATGGCCAAGCTCGCCGGTGGCCAGAACCTGCGTGGCTTCCGTCAACTCCCTAACCGGGCGGGAGATCGTTCCGGCCAGAATGCCGGCCAGCAGCAACGCCAACACGGCCGCGCCCCCTGCACTCCAAAGGATAGCCCGATCGACTCCGGCCAGAAACCTGGCTTCCGGCGATCCCCGGCTGTTATCAATACCCGGTCGCTCGCCAAACCACAGGTAGCCGACGACTTCTCCATCGACCTCGACAGGCAAGACGCCCGGATTCCCCTGTCCAATATCGCTGGCCGCCTCCCCCAATCGATAGCGACCGGCATTGCTGAAAAGGATGCGGCCATTGGTGTCGGCCAGGGCCACGAGCGGAGCGTTATTGCCGAAAGGTCCCTGACCGCCCGGCCCACGACGCCACGGCAACAGGTCCTCAACGCCATCCCAACTGTCATGGGTCGAATAATAATCGGCAACGTTGTTAAGGATATCTGTCTCAAATCTGTCGATGACGAATTCGTCAAATTGTCGCCGTGTGAGGCGGCCGACGAAGACGGCGACCAGAAGCGCACCGGAGAGGCCAACGACCAGGAAGGCAAGTGTGAGTTTCGATGCCAGGGAGCGCATGGTGTCAGGTTGCAGCCGGCTCAGCCGCCAGCCGGTAGCCGATGCCATAGACGGTGACGATGTAACGCGGCTTGCCGGGATCCGGTTCGATCTTGGTGCGCAGGTTACGAATGTGGACGTCGATGGTGCGCTCATACCCATCGTAGGCGTCACCTTGAAGCTTGTCCAGCAGATCCAGCCGCGAGAACACACGGCCGGGCGAGGCCAGAAAGATCGCCAGAAGATCAAACTCCGAGGGGGTCAGGTCAACGTTGGTTCCGGCGGCCGTCACCTCATGACTGTCCCGGTCGAGCGTCAGATCCCCCGCGCGAAGCAAGGCGGAGCTCCTGCTATTGGCCCCTTTGTCGGCGCGACGAAGGACGGCCCGAACGCGAGCGGTCAATTCGCGCATGCTGAACGGCTTGGTCATATAGTCGTCTGCGCCCAGCTCAAGCCCCAGCACCTTGTCATTCTCTTCCACCTTGGCGGTCAGGATGATGATCGGTGCGCTTCCCTCGCGGCCGTAAGCGGAGATGAACTCATACCCGCCCAGTTCCGGCATCATCAGGTCCAGGATGATCAGATCGGGACGTTCCTGACGAGCGACGAAGAGAGCCTCGCGGCCGTTGGCGGCAGTCACCACACGAAAGCCGTCCTGCGTCAGATAGGCCTTCACCATCGTACGCAAGCTCTCCATGTCATCGACCACCATAATCGTCTTGCTCATCCGATTATCCCGTCCTCGCCACTGCGCAAAGGCTGCCCCTTTTTGAATCCGGGTTTGCAGCGGATGGGACGCGCGACTTAACCCTCATCAGAAAGGAGCGCAACGATCTGCGCTCCTATCTAAATCATAGACCTTGTTCCTGATCAGATACCCGACCCCGTGCCGGTTGTTTTCAATGCCACCCTAACGAACAGTGTCATATTCGGCCCGGTCGGGTTTCATGATCACCAACGGCCGCCGCCACCGCCACGACCGCCACGTCCGCCGTGACGACCGCCACGTCCGCCAAAATTAAAATGATCCATGCTCAGGAATTCGTCTGCCTGAGCCTGGGTGATCGCTCCATCGGCAACCGCCTGCTGCACGGCCGCTTCAATAGCGGTCTGGGCATTCGCCTTCAGCGTCGTCGCGTCGAGGTCGCTTTCATCGATCAAGTCGCGCAACGTTTTACCGCCAGCAATCGCAGCTTCCAGATCCTCAACCGGCATTCCCAGCGCGGCAGCCATAATCGCCTGATGGTCGATATATTCCTGCAAGGCGCGCTTTGCCAGCATCCTGTCGGCCTGTTCCTGTGTGATCTGCCCAGCGGCTACGGCATCGGACGCCGTCGCGGCATAGGCTTCATCCTGGGCCTCTTGCAGTCGCTCAACCGTGATGCCCAGCGCTTCGGCCAGATTCTCCAGCCAGGCATCGTTGCCTTGGCCACGGCCAAAGCCGCCCCAGTGACCCAGTCCGAAGCCTCTGAAGCCGTCGGCTTCCGGCGTGATCCCATCCTGCGTTGGAGTTTCCGCCTCGGGAGTCGCCTCCTGAGCGAACGCAGCGCGTCCAAGCCAACCTAATGCCAGAAAGGCCATACCGCCGATCAAAAGAATCAACCCGATCTTCTTCTTTTCCATTATGTGTTTCTCCATGCTGTCCCGGGTTCGGCTTCAATTCATCATCCTGAATACCCGGCTAACTGTTTGTACTGCTAACAGGTTACCGATTGAATATTCAGAAGTTGTTAAGAACAGTTTGGAAGATTGTTAACAGGCGGTCGGGTTGGCACAACCGTTCCCGCATCCTAACAAAAGAGCCTGAACGTTGGGTCTAGGCTCTGGCTACACTTTAACGGTATTCAGCCGGCAGGGAATCCATTTGCCTCATGAACCAGGCCTGGCTATCGAATAGCGAGCCGTTGCCCTCAAGGAGGAAGCGCCGGGGTATATAGCGGCCATCGCTTTGTAGAATATGGCTCTTGGCTGTGTCGCGCAGACAGACGGCCAGGATCTCCTCCACGATATGGGATTGCATGGCCGGCTCCTCGATTGGGAACAGGACTTCGACCCGCCGATCCAGGTTTCGTGGCATCAGATCGGCGCTGCCCATATAAAGCGACGGAGCGCCATTATTGTGGAAGTAGTAGACGCGCGAGTGCTCCAGGAAGCGGCCAACGATGCTCATCACCTGAATATTGTCGCTGACACCGGCAATGCCCGGACGCAGTCCGCAAATACCGCGAACGATCAGATCGATCTTCACGCCCGCCTGTGATGCCATATACAGGTGACGGATGATCTCGCCATCTACCAGCGAATTACATTTGAAGATGAGCCGTCCCTTCGATCCCAGCTCGGTTTCGCGCCGGATCATCTCCAGCAGCCTGGGCCGAATGGTGACCGGCGCGACCAGGAACTTGCGGTACGCTTCCTGGCGAGAGTATCCGGTCAGGAAGTTGAACAAATCGCTGGCATCATCGGCCATCTCTTCATCATCGGTCATGAAGCCGATATCGGTGTAGATTCGGGCCGTGACATTGTTGTAATTCCCGCTGGACAGATGAACATAGCGCTTGATGCCGTCCCGTTCGCGCCGAACAATGAGCGACACCTTGCAATGGGTCTTCAGGCCAATCAACCCGTAGGCCACATGGACGCCCACCCCCTCCAGCTCCTGGGCCCACTGGATGTTGGTTTCCTCATCAAAGCGGGCCTTCAGTTCGACGACGGCCGCTACCTGCTTGTTGTTCAATCGGGCTTTCTTGAGGGCCTGCAACACCGGCGGGTTATTGCCGACGCGATAGAGGGTCGTCTTGATGGCCAGTACGTTGGGATCATCGGCCGCCTGCTCCAGCAGATTGACGACCGGAGAAAAGCTGTCATACGGATGATGGAACAGGATGTCGCGCTGACTTATAACGCTGAAGATGCTGCCGCGCAGGTTTTGCAATGACGGCGGCGTGCGCGGGGTAAACGGTTTGTCCTTCAGATCAGGCCGTTCCAGTTTGTGCAATTCAAACAGGCTGCTGAGGCCGAGGGGGCCGTTGGTGGTGTAGACGTCGTAGGCATCGACCCTCAGGTTCGACATGAGGATACTGCGCACTTCCGGCGGCATGCTCTCGTCCAGCTCCAGGCGCACGACCGTGCCAAAGTGGCGCTGACGCAGGTTCTCTTCCATCATCAGCAACAGATCGTCGGCCTCTTCTTCCTGGAGTTCCATGTCGCTGTTGCGGGTGACACGGAACGGATAGGAGGCGACGATCTCCATGCCGGGAAACAGCCGGTCCAGATTGACGGCGATGACTTCCTCCGACCAGACGAACTTCTGCACCGCGGGTGTCGATAGCTGATCGGGATCGAAGCGTTTCAGGGGGACCAGCCGGGATAAGGGCGGTGGCACCTTGACCCGCGCGAACCGCAGATCGCCGGTTTTCGGATCGCGAACCTGGACGGCCAAATTGAGACTCAGGTTGGAGATGTGGGGGAACGGTCGGCTGGGATCCGATGCGAAAGGAGTCAACACAGGGAAGATTTCCCGCTCATAGTAGGCCCGCAATTTATTGCGTTGCGACTTGCTCAACTCGTCGTAGCGCAGGATATGAATGTTGCTTCCGGCCAATTCCTGCAGGAGTTGGTCGCGCCAAATACCGTTGGCCTCCGAGAAAAGTTGCGTCAGCGTGCGGTGGATGGTGGCCAACTGCTCCCGGGGCAGCAGGCCGTCGGACGCGGTAGACGTCAGTCCCAGTTTGAACTGCTGCTTCAGGCCCGATACACGCACCATGAAAAATTCATCCATGTTGGCATGGAAGATAGACAGGAATTTGACACGTTCCAGCAGTGGATGTTCCGCCTGGGTCTCATGCAACACGCGACGATTGAACTCGATACTACTTAGCTCGCGATTGATGTACAGGCTGGGGTCGCGCAAGTCGATGACCGCAGCGGCCGCCTGTTTCGATTGGGCGGATTTGCGCTTCTCCTGAACTATATCAAGGCCTGGAATCTCCGACATGTCGCCTCCAAAGTGAGCCGGCTTCCCTATTGATGCTATCGATGGTAGCATGACCGTGTGAAAAGTGAGATACTCTCCACAAGATGCGTAAAAACGTATTATACATAATTCTATTGACTCTGATAATCACCGGTTGCTCGTCAGGCGGCCAACCGGAGGCGGGAAACGCGATCCCCGCGATAGTCCAGAACCCGCCCACCCCGCCAATCACCCCCCTGACCGGCAACACCACCCAACAGGATAATAGCCCTCGGCTCGATCCTCCGGGCAATTCTCAAAGCGAAGGCCTATTGCCGACACCCACCCTGGCCGGCGCTTCCCAGGCGACCGAGGCTGGAAGCGAGACTGTTTTGCAGCCCCCGCCCCCGCCAACCGCCACTTTTCCGGCAGGCGGAACCGCGCAATACACCATCTCGGCCACGTCGGGCGTGCCCGCCGATCTCGTCGCCGCCGCCCAGACCATCGCCGCCAACAATCGACAACTGTTCAGTTGGGTGGATACCGATCCGACCAACCCGGCGGCCGACGTCCTGCTGACCGTCAACAACGGCACGACCATCGCGCACTGGCTCTACGTCGTGGCTGCGCCTTTCGCCACCGTCGCCGACGACACGACCTGGCCCGCCGTCACCGCGGGTTGGGCATCGGGTTCGTCAGAGTTGGGCCGCCTGTTCGTCGACCCGGCGACGGCCGCCGCGCTGACCGCCGTCTGGGGGCCATCGGCTGGAGCGCAAATCATTGCTGACGATTTCATCGGCCAGGTCTGGGCGGCACGGCCATCATGGATCATCGTTCCCTTCGAGAATCTGCGGCCGGAATGGAAGGTAATCCGGCTGGACGGCCGCTCGCCCCTGACCCATGACTTCAGCCCCGACGGCTATCCTCTGTCACTGCCGATGACGGTCACCGGCGATCCGGCGGCCGTCGAGGCCTTCCTGGCGCGCTGGGCCGGCCCAACCGTCAATCGCAATCCGGACAATCTGAGCCGGGTGGCGATGACCGGTGTGACGGCTCTGGTGCGGGCCACCGCGGCCCAGATGGAGAGCAGAGGCATTCTCTGGCCGGGTGAAGAAGTAGGGCCGGTACTCCAATCGGCCGACATCGCCCACATCAGCAACGAGGTATCATTCGCCGCCGACTGCCCGCCGCCCGATCCCTATGGCGGCACAACCTTCTGCTCACGCGATCCGTACTTCGAGTTGATCAAGCATCTGGGGATCGACGTCATCGAACTGACAGGTAACCACCTGAACGACTACGGCCGCGAGCCGTTGTCGCGGACGATCGACATGTACGAGGCGGCGGGTATGCAATGGTTCGGCGGCGGCCGCGATCTGGCTGATGCGAGTCAAGCCGCCATCTTCGAGCATAACGGCAATCGCATCGCCTTCGTCGGCTGTAATCCCGTGGGGCCGGCTAACGACTGGGCGCTGGTCGACGCCGCCGGTTCCCGCCCATGCGGCGATGACTTTACAGCTCAGATCGCCCAGCTACATAGGGAGGGCTACATCGTCATCGCCACGCTGCAATATAACGAACATTATGTCTACTATGCCCCGCTCGATCAGGTGGCCGCCTTCTCAGCGCTGGCCGCGGCCGGGGCGACGGCTGTCTCCGGCAGCCAGGCCCATCACATCCAGGGGTTCGCCTTCGAGAACGAGGCGTTCATCAACTATGGGCCGGGCAATCTGTTTTTCGACCAGATGGATATGATGGGCACGCGCCAGACGTTCGTCGTCACGTATGTCATCTACAACGGCCGGCTCATCAGCGTGGAGTTATGGACCGGGTTAATCGAGAACTGGGCGCGGCCGCGACTGATGACACCCGAGGAGCGGGCCGATCTCTTGCAGACCGTTTTCGAGGCCAGCGGTTGGTAGGTGGCGGCTACAAGATCAAGTCCCTATTTGCCGGGGAAACCGTTTGCGCGACGGCTCAAAAATGACTAAAATGGGTCTGTTAATCACGGCCCCGTAGCTCAACGGCAGAGCAGTTGACTCTTAATCAATTGGTTATAGGTTCAAATCCTATCGGGGTCATAAAAAGCGCCCCTCTCGAATACGAGAGGGGCGCTTTCATTATTTATGAGCGTACCGAGCGTTCCCGATTAATTCGCCCGCCCGATCCGCTCGCCGCCATTGCCACTGGCCAGCGGCGGCACGATCGACGGTTCCGGTGCGTGCTCCGGCTCGGTTACCTTCATCGGCGGGCCGACCGGCTCCAGCAGGGCCACGGCCATCACCTCATCGAGGTGGCTGACAGGGATCAGCTCCATATCCTGGCGGACGCGCTCGGGCAACTCGGGGATGTCCTTGGCGTTGTCCTTCGGCAGCAGCACCGTCTTGATCCCCGCGCGGTGGGCGGCAATGGTCTTCGACTTCAGGCCGCCGATAGGCAGCACCTTGCCGCGCAGCGTCACCTCACCGGTCATGGCCACGTCGCGTCGCACCGGCCGCTGGGTCAGGGCGGAGATGACCGCCGTCGCCATGGCGATGCCCGCGCTGGGGCCATCCTTGGGGGTCGCCCCATCGGGCACATGGATGTGGACGTTGATCTTGTCGAACAGCGCCGGCTCCAGCCCCAACCCGCGCGCGTTGGCCCGGGCATAGGTCAGCGCGGCCTGCGCCGACTCCCGCATCACATCGCCCAGCGAGCCGGTCAATGTGATTCGGCCGTTGCCCTCGCTCAGGCTAACCTCGATGGGCAGCGTGTTGCCGCCGTAGTGATTGACCGCCAGCCCGGTCACCAGGCCGACCTCATCCCGTTCTTCGATGACGCCATAGGTGAATTTCATCGGCCCCATGATCTCTTCGATGTCGGCCTCGGTCACCTCAAACGGTCCGGTCTCGCCGGAGGCAACCCGCACGGCCAGCTTGCGCGCCACCTTGCCCAGATTGCGCTCCAGTTGCCGCACGCCCGCTTCCATGGTGTAGTAGCGAATGATATTGCGCAAGGCTTCATCACCAATCGTTATGTCAATGTTCGCGATGCCGTTGGCCGCCTGTTGCTTCTTCAGCAGGTATTGCCGGGCGATAGCCAGCTTCTCGTCCTCGATGTAGCCGGGCATGGTGATGCTCTCCATACGGTCGAGCAGCGGCGCGGGAATGGTCC
>CAYXNH010000103.1:0-10296 GCA_964466135.1 uncultured Ardenticatenaceae bacterium
CCAGGAAGCGCGCGTACTCGTTGTAGTCGTCGGGCGGGCCGTTCTCGCCGCCGGCCGCGCGGGTCCACTCCGGCGCACCCACGACGCTGAGCGCCAGGCGCAGGCCCTTGTTGTGCGCCTCATCTATCACCGCATCATAGAAAAACCATTGATCCTCTCCAGCCGGATCAGGCTCCACAAGCCACCATTGAATCTGGGCCTTCACCCAGTTCATGCCCAGCTGGTCATGGACGGCGACCATGGTGTCGGTCGGATTGCCCACTGTGGCGTTGCCGTGGATCTGGATGCCATAGCCAAACTGATCGGCCGGAAAAGGGCCGCTGACTTCCGGCTCGGCCGTCGGCTCGACTTCCTGGGGCGCTTCGGCCGGGGGAGCCAGGGTCGGCGTGGGCAGTATTTCATTCTCCACGATAGGCGGCGGCAGGGGCTGACTGGTCGCCTCGGGTAACTCCGCCGGGGGAGCGGTCGGCTCCAAAGCGGCCGGCTCCGTGGCCGTCTCCTGGCCGCCACAGGCCGCCAGGACGGTCAAAAGAACAGCGATGAGCAACAGGTTTAGCTTGTGTCGCAATTGCATTGTTTTCCTCTCCTCAAAGATGACAAGCCCGCTGATTAACGCGCAAGAGGCAGGCGCGGCAGTCTGCCACACCTGCCTCCGTTGTGCGCAAGTTCCTTCACCGGCGAATCGTCGCGCGGATCACCCGACCCACGCGCCGGTTCCTACCGGCCCCGATTCCTATCGGCCCCGATTCCTATCGGCCCATTACCTGCCGCAACGTTTCGCACGCCGGGCAGCTGCCGTTGGGCCGGATGATGGCATATCCCGCCTGCGGATCGTCGCCAAACGTCTTGAAGTCGACGTTGAAAACGATGATCATCCGCACGTAACCGCTCTGGACGCCCACACGAACGGCCTCGGCCAGATATTGCGCGTGCTCGGAGACGGTCAGGTTATACGGCGGCTTCCACAGGAAACCGGCCGGCAAACCGCCCCATTCCTCGCCGCTCAGATAGCCAAGTTCGGTGAAGCACAGTTTGCCCGCCCCCGCCCCTACATAGGCATTGATCATGCCCTGGAAGTAGCGGGTGTAGTGGCCGCCCGACCCGCGCGGGTCGCCGCTGGTGGCCGAAGGCGGCATCAGGCCCTCGTTATAGTGGACGCCGACGCAGTCCGAAACGCTGCCCGCCCCGGCGGCCATCATGCCCGCCACGTAGGGCGCGTCATCGCAGCCCACGCCGCTGCACCCGCCGAAGTAACCCGTCGGGGCCGGCGCGCCGGTGATGACCATGACGTTCGGGTTGGCGGCCTTAATCTTCTGATAGGCCGGGCGCAGCATGTTGTTGACATAAGCAGTCGGATCGACCTGACCGGCGGGCCACTCGCGATCGATATTCATCTCGTTCCAGACTTCGATGGCATCCGGCCCCAGCGCGGCCACGCCGCCCAGGAAATTGGTATAGGCTTCATAGTCGATGCTGCTCGGATGGAGCTGGCCGGGGATGCTGAGGAGGATCTTCATCCCCGCGGCATGGGCCTCGGCGATCAGTCCGGCCACGGCGCTGGGCGAGTCGCCCGGGCTCCATTTGTGTTGCTTCTTGACCCAGGTCATGCCGGCGTACTGCATCGTGCCCGAAGGCATACCGGCCGCCTGGCCGCCCAGCTCAAAGTTGCCCACGTTGCCGACAGACGCCACAGGCGGAGGCGCTACGACAGGCGCTCCGGCCGCGCCGCTGGCGGGCGTTCCGCTGCCCGCGGCGGCAGGCGGCGGTGCCTGAACAACGGCCAGGCTGGACGTGTTGAAGCCTGAGTTGATCGTCACCAGTTCGGACAGTATCCAGCCCTCGGTGCCGCCGGGCATCTTGATATTGAGCCAGTTGCCCTGATCGTTGCGGCCGATAAGGTCCACCACTGTACCGGCGGACGCGCCGCCGGCGATCGTCCCGTAGGAGATGCCGGGGCCGTTGCGTATGTTGGCCGGAACGTTGACCACGGCTTTCGCATCGCCGGGCGCGCCCAGATTGGCCGTGCCGGTTGTCCCGGTCGTGCCGGTTGACCCGGCAGTCGAGCCGCCGGTCGTGGGCGCGGTGGGGGCGGTGGGTGCGGTAGTCGCCTGGGGTGCGGCCGTCGGCGCTTCGGCCACTTCCTGGCCCTTAACGACAACTTCAACCTCGCCGAGATCGGCCGTTGCCTCGCCCAGCACCAGTTCGGCCGCCACCTTGTAGGTGCCGGGGTCTTCCAAAGCGGTCCAGGTGAAGTCCAGGTCGCTGCCCGTTTCACTGGCGATCACGCTGTCGCCGGCGTCGCGCACCGTCCAGGCGATGGCCGCACCACCGGGTTGGGGCGCGTCGCCCTCGCCCAGGTAATGATTGAACACCGCGGCATAGACCGGGCCGCTGCCCAGCGCCAGGTTACGAACGGTCGCCCCACGCAGGTTGTATTCAGACGCCAACTGGAGACGATCGACCAGGGCCGCCTCGCTGATGAACCATACGGTCTGCTGCTGCCCGGCCTGCTCGAAGGTGTACTTGTAGGACAGCGCATTGCCGTCCCACTCCAGCGGGGTGGCCGAACCGTCGAGCACGACGACGACCGTCGCGCCGGGTTCGACCTCTGCCGCGCCATTCTCCAGCGCCAGTTGGCCGAGGTTGCTCAATGCCTGCTCGGCCGGCAGCTCGGTGTAGATATCGCCGACCTTGTTGACGGTTCCGGCAGTCAAGGACAGATTAACTTTGTTGCGATCGATCTGGCCGACCGTCCAGGCAATCAGTTGTTCGGCCGAGCCGCCCTCAGCGAAAGCCTCGGGGTCGAGCGGCATTTGGACATTGACGATGTCGGCCACGCGGCCGATTGCCGCCCAGTCCTGGCCGCCCGTATCCCAACTGTCGCCAACGGGAGACGGAGTATCCAGCGTAACGGCCAGTTTCAGCCCTTCGGCGTGCAGCGCCTCAGCCATGCCGGTCACCAGATCGGTGAAGGCGGCCGACATCGCGCTGGGGATGCCTTGATAATCCACATGAACGCCGGCAAATCCCCCGGACTTGGCCTGACTGACCAGGCTGCTGATCTGGGTCTGCTGGAGGGCGGTGTCGTTGAGGAAAGCGGTTATAGCCGCCTGATCGACTACCGCGCCACGATTGGTGATCCACAGGTAATTCGCGGTTCCCTCGGGCGTTCCGGCCACTTCGCCGGACAAAGTGCCGTCCTGGCCAAGAACCAGCGGCCCGACGGAAACCTCTTGCACCATCCCGGCCAAAGCCTCCGGCAATCCGTCTGCGGACGGCAGTTCGGCCGAGATGGCCGGGTCCGCCGGCGGGGTGGAGCGAACCAGCAGCATCGCTTGCGGCAGCGTCCCTTCGGCGGCGATCGCCTGGCCGCCGGCGACGTCGATCCGGCCGGGCATGAAGGCCCATTCAGCGCCGTCCCAGCCGCGAATGTCGATATCCCTGACGTCGGTCAGTCCATCCGGCAACGGCATCGTGAGTTGGCCGACAGGCGCGTCGCCGGGGAAGCCCAGGACAAGGGCGTCGCCGACGGCCGCTCCGGCGGGCAGCGCGGCCGCGGCGGCAGCCAACGCCCCGTCGGCCGCGGTCGCCAGATCGGCGGCGGCCACTCGGCTAACGGTCACGGCCGAGCTGTCGGCCGTCGTGAGGGTGACTCCCTCGGGCAATTCGGCGGTTGTGGCGCCTGAAGTGGTCGCCGATTGCGTCGCCGCCGGCTGCGGCGCCGCTACGTCAGCCGTTTCCGGCGCGCGGTTGTTATTTAACCCCAGGCGCGTGGCCAGTGAGATGGGCGGCAGGAACAACCCTAACAGAATGAGCAAAAAGACGGCCACAAAGCCGGCGATAATTGGCCAGGACAAACGATTGCCCTTGCCGGTTTCATTTTCTTCCATGAACTTAAGCCTCTTCCCGGAATCTTGTTATTCTGAGCGCGAGAGACGGCAGCAATGCGCCCCACGCGGAGCGGTTCAACAGGCATGAAATCCGGTTACGGATCGTGCCCCCACACTCGATTTCAATCGGTATCCTTATGGAAAAAAGGCGGTCCTCAATGCGGCCGCCCAACTCTGTTTATTCCGGTTAATCGCCAAACATTCTAGCACATGACGGCGCGTGGGCAACCCGCCCTCTCTTGATAATCGGCCCCGTAGGCCTTTCATTGAGGAAAGGTTAAGCAAAACAAGGGAAAAATGAACGGGCGATAAGCATGAGCCGTTTCAGATTGGCCAAAACTGAAGGGGGTCTGGCGGGCCTTGACACCCTAACGGCCGTTGTTATACTCGGCATCATTGGGATTCCCCTCGCGGCCGAGTTGAAAATTAACACTGCAAGCATCCGGCGCACGGAAGGTCGCCCAGCGATCGCCGTACCTGACAGGGGATTGAGACAAGATTAAGGAGACTAAATTTCAGATGAGTGTAGCCGAGATTTTCAACAGCATGCCGGGCCGTTTCCAGGCGGACAAAGCGGTCGGCACCAACATGAGCATTCTTTTTGATCTGAGCGGCGAGAACGGCGGGCAATACTACGTCGATATCGCCGGCGGTGAACTGAATGTGACCTCGGGAGCGCCCGCCGCCGCCCCCAGCGCAACCGTCAAGATGACGGCCGATGATTTCGCGGCCATGTCCTCCGGCAAACTGAACCCGATGATGGCCTTCATGTCCGGCAAGATCAAGGTCGACGGCGACCTGAACTCGGTCATGAAGTTCCAGTCGCTGGTCGGCTTCTAATCAGACCCCGATAGAAAACCGGTCGGCAGCCGGGTATTCAATCGCCCGACCGCCGACCGGCCAATCATTCTCATCGAGCGCGATACCGGTCAGGCCGGTGTCGCGCTTTTTACACCGTTGGCGCTGATGGCGATCTCGGCGTACTCGCGCCGTTCCGCCAGCCCCATCTCCAGCCCGCACAGCCCCAGCAACTCGGCGATGAGCGTGGCCTTGCGCTCGGCGTCGCTGCGCGACCAGGTTCGCGCCTTGATCTCCAGGAAATAACCCGGCAACTCCGGCTCCAGCACCTGATCCAGATTGATGGCGAAATCGGTCGCTTTGTACAGGATATGCCAGCGCCGGCGATCCTTGTGGACGCGCAGCTCGCGCGCCGGGGCGAAGTACTCCTGATAGAAGCGCAACGTCCGGTCGGCCGCGGCCAGGAAGCGCGACCGCGACAACATCACCGCATTGGGGAACTCCTCGCGGTCGCCGCGGCCGATCAGCGTGAGTCGGGCGCGCACCTGGGTCACCTCACCGGCGTCGTTGATGAACTCATCCTCGCGATAGCGCAGCCGATCGGCATCGGGATCGCCACTGTCGAACAGGAAGTAATGATCGTATTGCCGGTAGTGGGCGTAGCGGGACACCGTGATCCCGTCGCTTTTCAGGAAGTTGTCGACGATGGCCGCGTCAGCCAGCGACACCTTCACCTGAACCTCGAAGCTCTCCTGCCGCTGAACGCCCGACAGCAACACCAGCTTGTTATAGGGGCTGGATTCGCGCTCGATGACAAAGGCATCGATCTCGGCCGCGACCTTGATGGCGTTCTCGCGCGCCTCGGTCTCGTCCACCGTCAGCAGGGAGCGGCCGCGCATCAGCCAGCGGCCGTTGCAGATGACGTGGGTCACGTCGCTGCTCTTGGCGGAGTAGACCAGGCGCGAGTAAACGGCGTCGGGGTGATTATGAAAATGAGGTTGATTATGGATGCCGGTCATATCGAGGACGGCGATATCGGCCCGCTTGCCCGGCTCCAGGCTGCCGGTGATGTCGCCCATATGAACGGCGCGCGCGCCGCCGATGGTGGCTATCTCGACTGCCTGACGGGCGGGCAGCGCGGTCGGGTTCTGCGTCGACACCTTGGCGATGAATGACGCCAGACGCACCTCCTCAACCATATCCAGATCGTTGTTGCTGGCCGCGCCGTCGGTGCCGACGCCGACGTTTAACCCGAGCTTGAGCATTTGGGGAATGGGCGCGATGCCACTGGCGAGCTTAAGGTTGCTCGACGGGCAGTGGGCCACACCGGCCCCCGCGCGCCGCAGGCTGAACATGTCTTCCTCGCCGATGTGGACGCAGTGGGCGGCCAATAATTTCGTATCCAGAATGCCGTGCTGCTCCAGCCAGTCGACGACCGACATATGGTTCTGGTTCACGCTGTTGTCGGCCTCCAGCTTCGTCTCGCCGACATGGGTGTGGAGCGGCACATCGAAGGCGCGGGCCAGATCGGCACAGGCCAGCAGCAGCTCGGGCGTGGCCGTGTACCAGGCATGGGGAGCGACGGCCGGCTGAATGAGCGGATGGCCGTTCCAGTGCTCGATGAAGCGGCGGCAAAGCAGCAGCGCATCTTCGAACGTGTCGGCGTCCGGCGCGGGAAAGACGAGGATGGTCTGGCCCAGCAAGGCGCGCATGCCGATCTCGGCCACCTGCTCGGCAATCGCTTCCTCATAGTAAAACATGTCGGCGAAAGTCGTCACACCGGAGCGAATCATCTCGGCGCAGGCGACTCGCGCCCCCAGCTTGACGAAGTCGGGCGTGACGAACTCGCGTTCGACGGGCATCAGGTAGCCCAGCCAGACATCGAGGCGCAGGTCATCGTTCAGCCCGCGCATCAGGGTCATGGGGATATGGGTATGGGCGTTGACGAGGCCGGGCATGATGACGGTGTCGGCGCAATCGATCACTTCCGACGCGCGGTAAGCACGCGTTATCCGGTCGGTCGGGCCAACGGCGACGATGGAGTCGCCCCGGATAGCCACCGCCCCGTCCTCAAATACCTCATACTTGTCGTTCATCGTCACGACGGTTCCGCCGCGCAACAGGATATCAACTTGTTCGGTCATATAAATCTCCGCGTCTCGTCTCTTCATTATACCGATTCCTGTTATAATCGGTAAATATTAGGCTCGAAACGGCGTAGATTGACCCGATTCCGCTCGCGCGCAAGAGATCACACATGATGACCCCCTTCAGAATGGTCGACGTCATCGCCAAAAAACGGGACGGCGATGAGCTGAGCACCGCAGAAATTAACACCTTTATCCGCGATTACACCGCCGGGAAGATCCCCGATTATCAGGCGGCGGCCCTGCTGATGGCCATCTACCTGCGCGGCATGACCCGCCGCGAGACGGTCGATCTGACCCTGGCCATGGCCGGCTCCGGCGATACGCTCGACCTCCATGACGTGGCCCCCTTCATCGTCGACAAACACTCCTCCGGCGGTGTGGGGGACAAAACCACGCTGGTTGTCATCCCTCTGGTGGCGGCATGTGGCGTGCCGGTGGGCAAGATGAGCGGCCGCGGTCTGGGCAGCAGCGGCGGCACGCTGGACAAGATGGAATCCTTCACCGGCTGGTCGAGTTCGCTGACGCTGGAACAGTTCAAGGACCAGCTTGGCCGCCTGGGGGTGGTGCTGGCCGGGCAGACCAACGACCTGGCCCCGGCCGACGGCAAACTCTACGCTCTGCGCGATGTGACCGCCACCGTCAGCAATCGCTCGCTCATCGCCGCCTCGATCATGTCCAAAAAGCTGGCCGCCGGAACAGACGCGATCGTCCTCGACGTCAAGACGGGCAGCGGCGCATTCATGCCCACCGTCGAGGCGGCCGAAGATTTGGCCCGGCTGATGGTCGAGATCGGCGAGGACGCGGGGCGGCACGTCGTGGCCCTCATCTCCGACATGAACCAGCCCCTCGGCCATGCCGTCGGCAATGCGCTGGAAGTGCGTGAAGCCATCGACTGCCTGCGTGGCGGCGGCCCCGAAGACCTCTGGCACCACTGCCGGGTCGTGGCCGGACATATGGTGCTGCTAGCCGGCAAGGCTTCCAGCCTGGCCGAGGCCGAAGCGCTCGTCGCCTCGGCGCGGTCGGACGGCCGCGGGTTGGCCAAGTTTCGCGAACTCGTCGTCGCCCAGGGCGGCGACGGACGACAGGTAGACGATCCCGATCGGTTGCCCAAGGCACGCTATGCCGAACCGGTCGAGGCGACAAAAAGCGGCTACATCGCCGCCATGGACACGGCCGCGCTGGGCTGGGTGTGCGTCCATTGCGGCGGCGGCCGGCTGGTGAAGTCCGACGCCATCTCGCCCGGTGTGGGCTTCCTGCTGCCGGTCAAGATCGGCGACTATATCGAGGCCGGCCAACCGATCGGTGAAATCCACGCCGACGACGACATGACGCTGCAACAGGCGCAGCGCGATATCCCGGCGGCCATCACCGTCGCGGACAACCCCGTGCCGCCGCGGCCGCTGTTCTATGGCACAATCGACGGCGAGCAAGATCACAATTGAGGAGAGGCAAACGATGGATCTTTTGGGTATCGATATCGGCGGCTCAGGCGTCAAAGGGGCTATCGTCAACGGAACCACCGGCGAACTCGTCACCAAACGGCTCCGAATTCCGGCCCCTCCCACGTTCCAGCCGGACGAAGTGGCCGCGGTCGTCGCCGATCTGGTGAAACAATTCGACTACAGCGGCCCGATCGGCGTGGGCTTCCCCGGAGTGGTCATGCACGGCACGGTGATAACCCCGCCCACGGCGCTGGCCTTCCCCGGTTGGGTGGGGCTCAATCTGGCCGAACTGCTGGGCAAGGCCACCGATTGCCCCGTCACGGTGGGCAATGACGCCGATGTCGCCTGTCTGGCCGAGATGTATTTCGGCGCGGGCAAGGGGCGGAGCGGCGTGACCATGGTCTTCACCATCGGCACCGGTATCGGCAGCGCGATCTTCATCGACGGCAAGATCGTGCCCAATACGGAACTCGGCCGCGTATACCCTCCCGGCAGCAAGAAAACAATCGAACAAATCGCCTCCGACCGCGTTCGCGAGGAAGAGAAACTCGACTGGAAGGAGTGGGGCGAGCGCCTGAACAAATATTTCAACTATATCGAATCGCTCTTTTGGCCCGACGCGATCATCATCGGCGGCGGCGTCAGTAAAAAGTACGAGAAGTTCTTCCCCCACATCAAGGTGAAGGCCGAGTTGTTGCCGGCCACCCTCCGCAACGAGGCCGGCATCGTCGGCGCAGCGATGGCCGCGTTGGATGTCCATGACCCGCAACCGTGGGAGTTGCCGGGCGCGGGACACAGTGAGGCGTAGGGCCATGACAAGACGCAATCGCGGAGGAGCGGAGGAGCAGAGGAGCAGAGGAGCATCCCCACGTCCTCGCATTATCCTGTGGGAGAACCCGCCCGCATGACGACCACGCTCAGACCCGGCCCCCGAACCGTCTACCTGCCCGACACATCCACGTCGGCGCTGGCCGAATCGCTGGTCGCGCTGGCCAACGGCGACGGCGGTCATATCGTTCTGGGTGCAGACCCCGACGGCCGGCCGACGAGCGAAATCTGGGAAGAGGAGGCCGAATATGCGCTGCGCGAGGCGGCCAATCTCTGCCGGCCGCCCGTGCCCAGCCTGCTCCAGGCGGTAGAGTTACCGTCGGGCAGCTTCATCGGCATCCAGGTGCCGCGCAGTCTGGAGCTGCACAGTCTGGCCGACGGCCGCGTTCTGGTGCGACGGCGTGACGAGAATCGGCCGCTGAGCGGCGAGGAGATCCGCGCACTGGCCGCGGGACGCCCCTCAATCGATTTCGAAACCGAAGCCATCCCCGGCGCGAGGTACAGCGATCTGGACACCGAGATCCTGCGCGAATACCTGGAGAAGCGCGAACACCGCACCGGCGTTCGAGCCGCCGGAGTATCGCAACTGATGCACGAGATCGGCGCGACCGACCGGGAGGGAAACCCGACGCTGATCGGCATGCTGCTGTTCGGCCGCAACCCGCAGGCCTTTTTGCCCCAGAGCGGTGTCGTCTTCGTCCGCTTCTCGGGCACGGAGCCGCGCGGCGAGGGCGGCGGCATCGGCTACGGCCGCCGTGATGAACTGACCGGCCCCGTGGCCCGAATCATCGAACGCGCCTGGGCCATCGTGTTCGACGAAATGCGCATCGGGGCGACGGTCAACGGCCTGGAGCGGGAGGAGTTGCTGGAATACCCGCGCTTCGCCGTCCGCGAGGCGCTGGTCAACGCCGTGGCCCATCGGGATTATCGCATCGCCGGCCGTCGCATCGAGATTCGCATGTTTGCCGACCGGCTGGAGATCATCAGCCCCGGCGGCCTGCCCGGCTATATGACCGTCGATAACCTGGTGGACGAACACTTCTCGCGCAACCCGCGGCTGGTGAACGGCCTGTTCCAGTGGGGCTTCATCGAGGAACTGGGATTGGGCATCGACCAGATGATCGAGGAGATGCTGCAGGCCGGGCATCCGCCGCCGGAGTTCCGCGCCACGCCCCACTCGTTCACCGT
>CAYXNH010000104.1:0-10293 GCA_964466135.1 uncultured Ardenticatenaceae bacterium
GGCGCGAGGCCGCGGCGACGATCTTCTCGCGCAGCAGCGCCCCGCCCAGCCCCTTAATCAGGTTCAGATGGGGGTCGATCTCGTCCGCGCCGTCGATAGTTATGTCAACAGACGGATGGTCGTCCAGCGTTCCCAGGGGCACACCGGCCCGTTCCGCCTCGCGGGCGGTCACTTCGGCCGTGGGGATGCCGATGATACGCTGCAAATGGCCCTCAGCCAGCAGCTCGCCGATACGCCGGACAGCGAAGACGGCCGTGCTGCCCGTCCCCAGCCCCACGACCATGCCCGATTGAATCGCTTCGACGGCTCGTTCGGCCGCCTGTCGTTTAAGTTCCGCCGGATCCGTCATGATTTCTCTCGTGTCTCCGTCATTTGCCAGGCGCGCAGCACCTCGGCCACGCTCCAGGCCTGGGCAATGCACCCCCGCGGCGCGAATGGCGCATTGCCCTCGAATATCTCGCTGATGCTGCCGATGCCGTGATCGGCCAGATCGCGCAAAAGCGGATCCAGCCAGGCGCGCGCTGCGGCCTTGTCCTGATAGACGCGCAGATGGGCGCCGACAAACGGCCCAATGAGCCAGCCCCAGACCGTGCCCTGGTGATAGGCGCTGTCGCGCTTGGTCCGGTCGCCGGTGTAGGTCCCGATATAGGCCTTGTCGTCGGCCGACAGGGAGCGCAAGCCGTGGGGAGTCAGCAGGTGTCGGGCGCAGGTGTCGACGACCGCCCGTTGCTGCTCGGCCGATAGCGGGCTGTGGGGCAGCGAGACGGCCAGCAATTGATTCGGCCGCAGGCTGATGTCGTCCCCATCCGGCCCGTCGATGACATCACAGCAATAGTCCTGTTCGGCGTTCCAGAAGCGGCCGAATCCCAGCCGAACGCGCTCAGCCGGCTCGGCGTATTCGGTCGCGTCCTCCCCCAGCTCCGTGGCAAACTCCTCCATGATGCGCAAGGCGTTGTACCACAGGGCGTTGATCTCCACCGCCTTGCCGGTGCGTGGCGTGACCACCCAATCGTCGATCTTGACATCCATCCAGGTCAGCTGCACGCCCGGCTCGCCGGCATGGAGCAGTCCGTCGGCCGGGTCCATGTGGATGCCGTAGCGCGTCCCTCGCCGGTGCCAGGCGATGATGTCGGCCAGGACGGGGAACAGGTCCCGCAGCAGGGCCATATCGCCCGTCGCCCGGATGGTTTCGCGCGCAGCCACGAAATACCACAAGGTGGCATCGACCGTGTTGTATTCCGGCGTCTCGCCCTCGTCGGGGAAGCGGTTGGGCAACATCCCCCGGTCGACATACCGGGCGTAGGTGCGCAACACCCCGGCGGCCACCTCGGGGCGACCGGTGGCCAACGTCAGACCGGGCAGGGAGATCATCGTGTCGCGCCCCCAATCGCTGAACCAGTGGTAACCGGCGATGATCGACTTGCCGTGGGGGTCGGCGGTTGTCGGCCGATCGACGATGAATTGATCGGCGGCCAGCACGAGGTGATTGAGCGGCCGCGGCAGGTCATGCCCGGCGCGATCCAGCAAACCTTGCTCACAGGCGCGTCGTTCGGCATAGGCGGCCGCGCCGTCAAGATTGGGCGACGCTTCCGTCCCGGCGACGATAGTGAACGACTCGCCCTCGCGCAAGGCGATCCGTAGCTGCGCGGCATAGATGTGATCCTCGCTGACGTCGCGCTGGCCGCGAGCCTCCTCGATGGCGAGATAGAAGTCCTCGTACCAGTCGAACCGGGGGGCGATCTCCGCCCGGTCGCTGAACAGGTAGAATGGCGTCGCCCCGTCGAACATGGAGATACGCAGGCCCGTCCCTCCGCTGGCGTCGATCGCCTCCAGCGCGGGATACCAGTCGTTGCTGATCGTCGTGGTGTGATAGTCGCGATAGTTGACCAGAGCCTTGATCGTCAACCCCAGCGGGCCGGTGGCGCGCGTCAGGCTATAGCGGACATAGGTCGTGTTGGCTCCTTGCTGCATCCAGACCCGTTTCTCCAGCAGGGCGTTGGCGAAGGCGTAGGTCCAGACCGGCGTCGTGCCTTCCAGGTGGAAGCGGTTGAGGTTGACGTAGCCGTTGCCCTCGACCGTGCCGTCTTCCCAGCGATTGGTATAGAGCGGGTAGAGGCGGCCGCCGGCGGGGTTGAGGCCGTCATATTCGGCCGTCTCGTCCAGCTTGGCCAGCAACAGGGTGCGGCCGAGCGGCGGCCGCAGCGCGGCCATCAGCAGGCCATGGTAGCGCCGGGTGAGCATGTTGGCCACCGTGCCCGAGGCAAAGCCGCCGATGCCGTTGGTGACCAGCCATTCCCGCTTCGTGACCGACGCCAGATCCCCGCACAGTTCGCGGCCGAAATCAAATATCATATGGTTTACTCCCGGTTTCAGGCCGGCGCAAGACCGAGCGAGGCAACCTCGTTCCCGGACCCCGGCCGATCCTACTATAGCGACAAAACCGCCGGGCGCATAATTCGACGCCGGTGGACGGGCCGCGGCCGTCATACGGCCATGTTTCCCGGGAAACATCATCGGGGTCATTGTTTCCCGGGAAACAATCCGATTGGTTTTTGTCGTTGCGAACTCGCTTAAATCCGTTAAAATGTGCCCTGATTTTGGATCATTGGGCCTAGACCATGATAAATACAGTTCCCTTACTCTCAACGGCCGGTTGGGGGATCTACTAATGTCCGACGACATCGCAATCTTTCTCGATCTCGACAACCTGGTAATCGGCGCGCGCGACGCCAATCTCAACTTCGATATCAGTCTCCTCACCAGTCAGATCAAACAGCGCACCGGGGGTCGCCTGGTCTTGCGACGCGCCTATTCGGGCAATCTGCGCCAGGATCAGAAGCTCATGAAGGAGATCGCCGCGGCCGGATTCACCATGCAATCGGCCGTGTCTCTCAACAATTTCGGCAAGAACCTCATCGACATGTATCTGGTGGTCGATGCCATGGACACCCTCGTCGACGGCGACGGCTATGATACCTATGTCGTGGTCACCGGCGACCGCGACTTCCTGCCGCTCATCCACGCCTTGCGCAAGCGCGGCAAGTACGTCATCGGCGTCGGGCTGAAACACGCCACCAGCGAAACCCTGATGGAACTGTGCGACGAATACATCTATTACGAGGACATGCTGCCCGCCCCGCCCCTGTCGGAGAATGAAGCCAGGGAGCTGCTGGTCAAGGTCGTCAACAGCTTGCTGGCCGGGGATGAGCGCGTGCGGGCCAGTGTGGTGAAGGAGCGGATGATCGAGTTGAGCGGCGGGCAATTCGGCCGCTTGCAATACTCCGACACATCCTTCAGCAAGTTCCTCGGCCGTCATGCCGACCTCATCACCCTGGAGAAAGACGGCACGACAACCTACGTCCGTCGCGCCGAGGACGCAACCGCCCAGCCCGAACTCCACCGGCGCTATCGCAGCGCGCTCAAAAAACAGAAGCTGCGCGTCATCCCCCCGCGAACGCGATTCATCCTGCTCAAGGAGATGATCGCCACCTTGCAGCAGGAGGACGATCTGGAGTGGCGGGACCTGATCGACCGGCTGTCGGCCCTCCATCCCGACGACGAGCAAGGTCAGATGTCGCGCAACGTCATCAACGCCACGATCGTTCTGGCTCGTCGGGCCGGAGTTGTACGCACGTTAAAGGGCAAGACGCTATCGACCGCCCCCGTGTTGCTGGCCCTCGACGGGCCGAAGATCTTCCAGGAGAGCGTGATCCGCTGCGACATGGTCTATCTGGAGGCCATTCGCGCCCTGTCGGAGCCGTTTGACACGGCCGAGGCCGCCCTGGCCATCTACGACCAGCCCGGTTACGCCCCCTACATCGGCCAGCTCCTCGCCCGCCTCGATGCCGCTCGCGCCGACGGGACCACCTGACGGCCGCCCGTCCCATCAATAACAAAAGCGTCGGGATGGCTCCCGACGCTTTTTTGATCACGTTCGCGTGATAAATCTGTCGGGCCGCTTACTTGCCGCCGCTCTTTTCCTTGTGCTCGCGCACCAACTCGCGCTTGAGCACCTTGCCGACGGTCGTCTTGGGCAGCTCGTCACGAAACTCGATGAGGCGCGGATATTTATAGGCCGCCAGTTCGTTCTTGCTCCAGGTGATGATCTCCTCTTCGGTGACCTTCTCAAAGCCCGGCCGCTTGACGATCCATGCCTTCACCGTCTCGCCCCGCTTGGGGTCGGGGATTCCGGCCACGCTAGCCTCCAGCACCGCCGGGTGGCGGGTCAGAACTTCCTCAACCTCGCGCGGATAGACGTTATAGCCGCCGGCAATGATCAGGTCCTTCTTGCGGTCTTCGATGTAGAAGTAGCCGTCCTCATCCATGCGGGCGATGTCGCCGGTGTAGAGCCAGCCGTCCCGCAGCGTGTTGGCCGTCTCGTTGGGCATGTTCCAGTAGCCGGCCATGATGGTCGGCCCGCGCATGACAAGCTCGCCAATCCCGCCGATCGGCAGCTCCTGATCGCCCTCAACCGGGTCCATGATCTTCGCCTCGACTCCGGGCAGCGGCAGCCCGATGGAGCCGGGCACGTTCTTGCCGTGCAGCGGATTGGCGTGGGTGGCGACGTGGGACTCCGTCAGGCCGTAGCCCTCGACCAGGATGCCGCCCGTCAGTTCCTCGAATTTGCGCTTGGTCTCGACCATCAGCGGCGCGGAGCCGGAGATGCAGGCCCGAATCGAACGAAGATCGTATTTGCCCGCGGCGACGTCGGGATTGTTGTTGATGCCCACATACATGGCCGGAACGCCGGGGAAGTAGGCCGGTTTGTATTTGTTGATGCTGCCCAGTACGTCGGCAAGATCGCGCGGGTTGGGGATGATGATCAGTCGCCCGCCGATGGACGGCGTGAAAATCACCGCCGTCACCATCCCGTAGGAATGGAAGAAGGGGATGGCCCCCAGCAAGCCGTCGGCGCCGTATTTCCAGTCGCCGATCCAGTCGCTGACCATCAGGGCGTTGGCCACGAGGTTACGATGCAGACCGATAGCCCCCTTCGACAGGCCGGTCGTGCCGCCGGTATATTGCAGCAGGGCGATATCGTCGCCGGATACCTTGACGTTCACCTTGGGGCTGCGTTGGCCCAGGGCGATGAAATCCTTGAGCGTGATGTCACCCAGCTCCATGTCGATCCGGTCGCCCGCTTTCTTTTCCTTCAGCAGGCCGTAGAGCACGCTCTTGATGCCCGGCAGATAATCCTTGATGTAGGTGACGATGATCCGCTTGACCTTGGTCTCGCCGGACTTTTGCACCTTCTTCAGCAACGGGTAGTAGCGGCTGAGAACGAATACCGTCTCGGCGCCGCAATCCTTCAGCTGGTGTTGCAGCTCGCGCTCCGTGTAGAGGGGGTTGGTGGCGATGACGATGCCGCCCGCCTTCAGGATGCCGTAATAGATGATGACGAATTGGGGCAGGTTGGGCATGTACATGACGGCGCGATCGCCCTTCTTGAAGCCGTTGGCCGCCAGTCCCGCCGCCACCGCGTCGGCCGCCTGATTCGCTTCAGCGTAGGTGACCTCTCGCCCCTGAAAGATGAGGGCCGTCTGATTGGGGACCCGGCGCGCGGCATCCTCCAGGAAATGATGCACCGGGTAGTCGGGCACTTCAATCGTGGCCGACACTCCCTTGTCGTAGCTTTTTACCCAGGGCTTGTCCGCGTATGTTAGGCTCATGAGATTCTCCTCTTACCAGATGGTTTCATGCTATCGCCGGTTAGGCTCCTCGTTCACGAATGGCATGATAGTTCGACTACACAATTGGAAGATTGCGTAAATCAAAAATTGCACACGATGATGATGGAAACGCTCGGTCCCGCCCACATCGATCGGCAAACAGAAACCGACAGGTGGTACCGACCTCTTCCTACTATGATACAGGTTTATTTGCATATGCAAAGTTGCATTTGGCACCTGTTTATGGTGATCTTTATCAGGCGTTCCGGGCAAAAACCCACAGGGGATCGTTTTTCCGCGTTCCGGCGATGCGGTGTATACTTGCCCCGTGACTGATTCAACCCCACCCATCATCGCCTTTCAGGGCGAGCACGGCGCCTATTCCGAGGAAGCGGCCCGCGGCCACTTCGGCGCGAATGTCGTCACCCTGCCTTGTCGCACCTTCCTGGAGATCATCGAGTCGTTGCAGAGCGGCCGCGCCCATTTCGGCATGTTACCGGTGGAGAACTCGCTGGCCGGGACGGTCATTCCCGCCTACGACCTGCTCATCGATTACGACCTCCACATCCAGGCCGAGTTTATCCTGCGCGTGGAGCATTGCCTGATGGCCCCGCCGGGAGTCACGTTGGCCGACGTGCGGCAGGCCCGCTCCCATCATCAGGCCCTGATGCAATGCGAGCAGACCTTGCGGAAGATGGGGCTGGAGCCGGCCGACTACTATGACACCGCCGGGGCCGCCCGCGATCTGGCCGCCGATCCGCAACCGGGCATGGCGGCCATCGCCTCGGCCCTGGCCGCCGAGACCTACAGGCTGGACATCCTCGCCCGCAATGTGGAAGACCTGGACTTTAATTACACGCGCTTCTTCGTGCTGGGGACGGAGCCGCCGGCGCGACACGACCCCAGCAAGACGTCGATCATCCTGACCACACGCCACGTGCCGGGGGCGCTCCATGCCGTGCTGAGCGAGCTGGCCCAACGAAACATCAACATGACCAAGATCGAATCCCGGCCGCGCCGCAATCGACCGTGGCACTACTTGTTTTATGTCGATTTCGAGGGGCACGAGGAAGACGAGCCGGTGCGCGAGGCGCTGCTGGGGATTCTCAGGCATGCCTCGTTTCTGAAGGTCTTGGGGTCCTATCCGGCAGCGACAAGCCTTAAAGTACAAGCGTAAGGATTCTGACAAAACATGGTAGATCTGCACCTTCTCTGTCTGCCCGGCAAACAAGACATCCGCTACATCCTGGACGTCGCCCGCACCTGCCTGACGGCGCAAGCCGAGCCAACGGTGGCGTACCTGCCCGCGGCGGCCGTCGGCTATGATTGGCTGGACTACACCGAAAAAGCCTTCGCCGGGCTGGCTGCGCTCGCCTATATCAGCACTGAAACCATGCCTCTGGACGACATCGCAGCCATCCTCGATCGCGCCGGGCTGGTTTACATCTCCGGCGGCAACACCTTTCTGCTCAACCACCGCCTGCACCGGAGCGGCGTCCTTGATTTACTGCGACAGAAGGTTCTTGATGGTCTGCCTGTGGTCGCTTTCAGCGCTGGAACGACGATCTGCGGCCCCAACATCCTGACCAGCAATGACATAAACATGTGCGCGACAACGCATTTCACGGCGCTGAACCTGACGCCGTTCAATTTCAGCGTGCATTATCCGTCGGAAGAATCAGCCCGAACAGAAACAGATGCGTGGTTGAGCGGCTACCACGTTTACCACGGCAACCCGATTCTGGCGCTGGAAGACGACGCTTACCTGCGGGTTCACGATGGCGAAGCCGTTCTGGTACGCGGCAACGGCTGGCTGCTGGAAAAAGGGCAGCCGCGCCAAAAGGTGACACCCGGCAAGCCCATCCGGCCATGAAATTCCTGCCCTCACAGCTTTTCTACTTCCAGAAGGATCGCTCCAGCCGATTGAGCCTCCTGAACCTGTTGCGGTTTTTGCTGCTGCTGACCGGTCTTATCGCCCTCTACAGCGTCCTGTTCCACTATATCATGGCCTACGAGGGCCGTTCCCATAGCTGGATCACCGGGCTGTATTGGGTGTTGACTGTTATGTCAACTCTCGGCTTCGGGGATGTTACCTTTCATTCCGATCTGGGCCGCATCTATTCCAGCATCGTCCTGATGAGCGGCGTCATCCTCCTGCTCATCCTGCTGCCGTTTACGTTTATCGAGTTCTTCTATGCGCCGTGGATGCGCATGCAGGCCGAGAAACGCGCCCCGACCCGCTTGCCGGAAAAGACCGAGGGCCACGTCATCCTGACCGCTCTCGACCCGGTAACCAACAACCTGATCAAGAAGCTCCAGCAGTATCATTACGAATACGTCCTGCTCGTCAGCGATCTGAACGAGGCCCTGCGGCTGCACGATCTGGGCTCCCGGTTCATGCGCGGCGATCTGGACAATCCGGAGACGTATCTGCGCGCGCACGCCGATCGCGCCCGGCTGGTGGCGGCGACGGTCAACGACATGCTCAACACCAACATCGCCTACACCGTGCGCGAGATATCGGAGACCGTGCCTGTTTTGGCCATCGCCAATCATCGCACAGCGGCCAACATCCTGCAGTTGGCGGGCAGCGATTACGTGCTCCAATTGAGTGAAATGCTCGGGCAGGCGCTGGCCCGACGGGTGAACAACGGCGAATCTCTGGCGCATGTGATCGATCAGTTCGACGAGTTATTGCTCGCCGATGCGCCCCTGGGAGATGATCCCCCGGCCGGTCAGACAGTCAGACAGAGCGGCTTGCGCGAACAAGCGGGCGTGATCGTGCTGGGGATCTGGCGCCGGGGCAAATTCGAGCTTGCCGGGCCGGATACGGTGTTGACCGCCGGCACGGTTCTGGTGCTGGCCGGGCGCAAAGCCGATATCGATCGCTATAACCGGACATACGCCCGGAATACCGGCCCGAGCGGATCGGTGGTCGTCATCGGCGGCGGCCGCGTGGGGCGAGCAGTGGGCCGAAATCTGGAAACCCGTGGAATAGACTACCGGATCGTCGAACGCGTGCCGGAGCACATCCGGCAGGACAATGTGGAGAACTACATCCTGGGCGATGCGTCCGAACTGGAAGTCCTCAAACGCGCGGGCATCGACGAGGCGGGGACCATCGTCATCAGCACTCACGATGACGACACCAATGTTTACCTGACGATCTACTGTCGCCACCTGCGGCCGGATGTGCGCATCGTCAGCCGGGCCACGCTGGAGCGCAATATCGCCACGCTTCATCGCGCCGGCGCGGATTTCGTCATGTCCTATGCGTCAATGGGCGCCAACGCCATCCTCACGGTGCTGGACCGCAGTGACGTGCTCATGCTGGCCGAGGGGCTCTATGTCTTTCGCGTGCCCGTGCCGCCGGACCTGGCCGGCCGAACGATGGCCGAGGCCAACATCCGCAACAGAACGGGCAGCAATGTGGTCGCTTGGCAGGTTGGGGAGGAGATGACCCTGAACCCCGACCCGAATGTCCCGATTCCACCCGACGCAGAGATGATCCTGATCGGCTCACAGGAGGCCGAGACAGCCTTCATGGAAGAGTTCGGCAACTATTGATCCCGTCTTCCCATGCGCCATCAACCCCGCCAATATAACGAAAAGGGTGGCCATACGACCACCCTTTTCACTGAAGGAGAAATGAACAGGCGATTCAGATCGCTTGCTTAACCGTGACCGTTCATACCGGCGATCTCGAACTGCTCCTCTTCGGTGGAACCCTTGAGGGCGACAGTCGATGATTCGCCCTGCGAGATCACCATCTGCAACTCATCGAAATAACCCGCGCCGACGAAACTCTGATGCTTGATGGCCCGGAAGCCGTGCTCCTCTTCCATCTGAAACTCGCGCTGCTGGAAGCGGGAGTAGGCGGCCATGCCCTGGTCCTTGTAGCCCAACGCCAGCTCGAACATCGAGGCGTTCAGCGTGTGGAAGCCGGCCAGCGTCACGAACTGGAAGGCATAGCCCATCCGGCCCAACTCGCGCTGGAAGTTGGCGATATCCTCCTCGCTCAGGTTGCGCCGCCAGTTGAACGACGGCGAGCAGTTATAGGCCAACAGCTTGCCGGGGAACTTGGCGTGCATGGCCTCGGCGAACCGGCGCGCCTCGGCCATGTCCGGGGTGGACGTCTCGCACCAGACCACATCGGCATAGGGGGCATAGGCCAGGCCGCGGCTGATGGCGGCCTCGATGCCGCCATGGATGCGATAGAAGCCCTCCGACGTGCGCTCGCCGGTGCAGAAGGGCTGGTCGTTGGGATCGACATCGGCCGTCAGGAGCTGCGCTCCGTTGGCGTCGGTACGGGCGATGATGACCGACGGCACACCCATGACATCGGCCGCCAGACGGGCCGCCACGAGCTTCTGAACGAACTCGCGGGTGGGCACGAGCACCTTGCCGCCCATGTGACCGCACTTCTTGGCCGACGACAGCTGATCCTCGAAATGGACGCCGGCCGCGCCCGCCTCGATCATCGCCTTCATCAATTCAAAGGCGTTGAGCGAGCCGCCAAAGCCCGACTCGGCGTCGGCGACGATGGGCGCGAACCAGTAGGTGTCGCTCTCGTCCTGCATATGATAGATCTGATCGGCGCGCTGCAGGGCGTTGTTGATGCGCC
>CAYXNH010000105.1:0-10200 GCA_964466135.1 uncultured Ardenticatenaceae bacterium
TCTGGCCGGCATAGGTGCTCGACCCGAAACGGGACGTCGCCAGCGCGGCGTCGACACCGCACTGCTCGTTGGCCAGCACGTAGTTGAACGTGTTCAGCCAGCCGATTTGAGCCTGACCGGCGCACATCGCCTCACGAACGGACGAAAAGTCCGTGCCGACGTTGGATTTAACGGTGAGGCCGGTGCGGTCGGTGATCATTTTCGCCAGGGTGTCGCCGCTGGCGATGATGTCCTGCGTGTCGCCCGAGGGCACAAAGGACATGACGATGGGATTCTCGGCCGTGCCCAGGTCGGGCTTGCCACCACAGGCGGCCAGTGCCAGACCGAGCAAGGACACCATCCCAAACAGCAAAACAATCTTACGGACGTTCATTCCTGAAAACCTCCTCCACATGAATGGGTTGGAAAGGGACATCAAAAAAGGCGCTTGCGCCTTTACGTCTTGCGCGAGGGCGTTCCTCGCGACACGAGGCGAACATATAATAAATCCGTCAAATCAGTTTGCCAACTAATTAGCCGGTCAAAAGTGAAATTTGCTTCTACTCCGGTTCAACCGATGTGCCAGGGCACACAATAACGGAACCCGACGAGGCCCCCGCTATCCTTCTCGGCAAAAGTGAAGGTGGCGATGGACGCCGGCGAGGGGTAGCCTTCGGGCACGCCACACTGAACCAGGCGCTTGCGCTGCTCGGCCGATGGAGCGAGGCCGCAGGCCCACATAATGGCAAAGGCGATCGGGTCGGCATGACTGACGCCGACGACATGCCCGCCGGGATGCCGCTCGCGCGCCCGATCGAAAAAGCGGATGATGCGCGCCAGTATCTGTTCCGGCTGTTCGTAGGGCGAGTCGACAGTGCTGTAGAAATCCCAGCTGCGCCCTTCCATCTCCGCGACCGTGCGGCCGTCATAGGACGAGTGGATCTCGTTCAGGAGATCGCATGCCTGCAAAGGCGTATCGGCGGGCAGGTGGGCGCAGATGATCCCCGCCGTCTCGGCCGCGCGCTGCATCGGGCTGTGGTACACGGCATCGACCGGCTCCAGCGCCAGGGCCTGTCCGGCGGCCGCCGCCTGCTCGCGACCCGTCTCGGCCAACCCAAAGCCGGGCAGGCGTCCATAATAGACGCCATCGGGATTGTGAACCAATCCGTGGCGCACCAGCGATATTTTGGTCATAGGCAAACTATCCTGTATTTTGGCCGGCGATATTACGCTTCACGCAGGCTCAGCTTGTAGCCGCGACCCCAGACCGTCTCGATTTCCACCCCGCTGCCGTCCAGCCGATCGCGTAACTGAGCCACGTGGACATCGACCGTGCGCGTCTGCCCGTGGTATTCATAGCCCCAGGCCAGATCGAGCAACTGGTCGCGCGAGAGGACCTGGTTGGGATGATCGGCCAGCGCCAGCAGCAAGTCGAACTCTCTGGCCCGCAGGGTGATGGGCGCGCCGTCGACCGCCACCTCGCGGGCGGCCGGGTCGATGGTGAGGCGACCGATGTGGCGCTGTCGGTCCTGGCCGGAGCGGCCGCCGCCGGCTCTCCTCAGGATGGCCCGCACCCGCGCCACCAGTTCGCGCGGGTTGAAGGGCTTGGTGAGGTAGTCGTCGGCCCCCATCTCCAGGGCGACGATCTTGTCGATATCCTGGTCACGGGCGGTCAGGATAAGGATCGGCAGGTCGCTGCGGGCGCGCAGCCGGCGGCAGACCTCCCAGCCGTCCATCTCCGGCATCATGAGGTCGAGGACGAGCAGGGCGGGCGGGTCGCTCTCCGCCTGGGCCAGCGCCTCCGCCCCGTTCACGGCCATGCGCACCTGGAAGCCCTCTTTCTCAAGGTAGAGCCGGGCCAAGTCGCGGATGCTGGCCTCATCGTCGGCCACGAGAATGGTATCAGCCATGGGAGAAGGCAAGCGACCGGCTTGGCGCTACGGCATGGTGGCCACGCATTCGATCTCCACCAGCACGTTTCTGGGCAGCGCGGCCGCCTCGACGGTGGTGCGCGCCGGGAAGGGTTCGGCGAACTGCCGGGCATAGACGGCGTTCATGGCCGCGAAATCGCCCATGCTCTGCAGAAAGACGGTCGTCTTGACGACATGGGCCATATCCGTGCCGGCGGCTTCCAGAATGGCACGCAGGTTGCTGAATACCTGCTCGGTTTGCGAGGTGATATCCTCGCCCGCCGGCTCACCCGCGGGGGTGTAGCCCATCTGCCCGGCCGTGAATACAAAATCGCCGACGCGAATACCTTGTGAGTAGGGGCCGATGGCCGCCGGGGCGTTGTCCGTATGAATCCGATGCTTGTCCATATAGTTCCTTTTTCCTCGTGTGCCTTACGGCTTTTTCAATAATAGTTGCGGGCCATCAGCCGTCTGTTCGGCCGGCAACAGCCAAAGCTCCTCGCTTTCGAGTCGCAGATCGAAATCCAGCGTCTCTATCCAGTCGCTGCGTTTGGCCTCGATGGAGACGATGACCAGCTCCAACAGCTTGCGGCCGTCTTCGGGTGACACGACGACCGGCTGGAATGTCGCCCCTTCCGGCGGGGCGATCTCCTCCAGCGGCGGCTGCGTTTGCACCAGCTTCGCGATCAGGTCGCGCGCCTGGGGCAACCCGACGCTCCAGGCCGGGACATACATCCGGCGCGGCAGATCCCAAAACGCCCGGGCCTCTCTCTCCGTCGAGCGGCCGGCCTGCGTTTTGCGCTGGTTGATCGTCACCCGGCCGCGATAGACCCGGAACGGCAGCCAGCTTGCCACCTCCTCCACCGACGAGGCCGCGTATTGCACCGCCGGTAAATCCAGCCCCCCTTCCTGGATGCCCACGGCCGCGCGACAGTTGGGGCACTGGACGACCTGATCCTCCTGGCCCGGCGCGAGCGCGGTATTGCATTTGGGGCAGCGCAGCAGCATCAGTTTCATGGCATCATTCGTCCTGGTCGGAGGAAGTGTCCAGGTCCTCAATTTCTTTCATCAAGGCTTTGCCCGTCTCGAACATCTTTGACAAGCCCGCGGACGTCGGCAGCAGATTGCCCATCACCCCCCGGCTGGAACCGGTGGCCGCTTTCTGGAACTCCTTCGGCTTGTCCTCTACCTCCTCACCATAGCGGAACTGCTTGTAGCCCCAGACGATGAGGGCGATGCCCACGGCGATGGGCAGGAAGACGATGTAAAACCCGTCATCGCTGTCGGAGACGGCAAGGGCGGTCAGGATGGTCCCGTTCACCAGAACAAAATTACCGGTAGCCAGGCCGGACACCAGAGCCGCGGCGCGATAGAGGATATTACCCGGCGCCTTGCCGTACATCACCCCGCCGTTGACGCCGTTGATGACCACCTGATAGACCCGGTTGCGGTAAGTATAGCGCGCCAGCCAGACGGGGTAATAGACCAGCGAGAACTCCGGCCGCAATAGCTGGATGTTTTCGTAAGTCGTGCGGGTCTGGTTGGCCTGGGCGCGGCTGCGATAGAGGAAGTGGCCGCGAGCTTCTTCCAGCGCCTCGGTCCGCGATTCCGACGGCTCGAAGACCATCCCCTCGGCGTGCATGGCCTGGCTGTCGAATGGCTGGAGGTCACTCTGCGAGACGACAATCTGGTGGACACCGAATTCGGCCACATCGACGGCCGCATCGGTCCAGTGCATCGACTCGAACACGTAATGCTCGTCCGGCTTGGTCTCGTCCTTATCCTTGCGCACGCGGCCGAACAGCCAGCCGGCCACCGTGGACTCGACGCGCCAGAAAGGCAGATAGACCAGCAGCACCTCGTCAAACCGGGCAGCGCGGCTCAGATCGCCGGCCTTGCGCATGCCCTTCAGGAAACCGCGCGCGCTCTTGAGCGCAGCCTCGCGGTCGATGCGCCGGGGCACATGCCAGCGACGAATGCCGCGCTCCCCCTGCACCAGTGAATGCAGATTGCAGTAGGGGCACTGCACGATGCGCACCCCCTCGGACACCGGCACGACGCCGGCGCAATTGGGGCAGACCAGGCCTTGAGCCTTTTCCCGGGGCAGCGTCGGCGAGGCGGCGGCCGCCGGGACAACGGGGTTGGGTGGGAGAGCGGTGGTCATGATGGTTAATATTTGCGTGAAACCGAGGCGGCGGCGATGAAAATGGGAATGGCCAGCCCGATGGCGACCACGATGTAGAGCATCGTGCCCAGCACGGCCCCCTCCCCGCCACCGGAGACGACGAAGCCGATGAGGGGGATGAGCGCGGCCAAAAAGTAGGCCAGGCAGCCCAACCCGCCGATGGTGAAGTAGGGCAGCTCGAATTTTTCGGGGAAGATGGCGGCGAACACCTGACTTGTCGCCGCGTCCACCAAAGCTGTATAAGTTACTCCCTTGTATTGGTACTTGAAAGTGTAGATCGGCACATGGACCAGCGACACCTCCCGAATGGAACCGCCGGCGACGTCCTTGTTGTCGGCCAGCCAGGAGCGAAGGGCCGTCACGGGCACCGTCGGCCGAATCGCCTGATCGTCCAGATCGTAATCATACGGCTCCAGGTCGGAGGCGGGCAAACGCAGCTTGCCCAGCTCGACAATCAACAGCGCCGCCGCCGGTAGCAGGTGCACCGTCTCCCGGCCGCCCATATCCGTCCGCGCCAGCCACATGGGGAAGTATTGGAACGTCTGCGATTCGATCCTGGCGTCCGCATCCAGCCCTTTGACGGTATGGTTGCCGGCCATCCAGCGGCGCAGCGAGGCCAGGGCTTGCGGATCGTCGATGGTCGGCCGCACGGCATAGTGCAGCACGGCCTCACTCTTGTCCAGGGAGTTAACCGTGCCGCAAAATTCACAGGTGGCATATTGGGCCCCCTGTTCCACGACCAGGACGGCCGCGCATTGTTGGCAAAGGAGTTGGGTGCGTGCTTCGATTTCGGCCATGGCGGCGAACCTCGACCGTCATTGTATCATGCCACGGGATAACGGCATATGTATAGGCGATTGCCAACCGCCACGAATTTATGCTAAACTGTGGGTGCAGTGGACATTATGTCTCGTTTTGCAGGAGAACAATTTTACCAATGATCGATGTCAATCAGCTGCGCCGCGGGGTCACTTTCAACCACGACGGCGCTTTATTGAAAGTAACCGAATATTCCCACACCAAACCCGGCCGCGGCAAGGCCACCATCCGGGTCAAGGTTCGCGACATGCGCACCGGCACCAACAAGGAAGTCACCTTCAACTCCGGCGACCGCGTCGACGACGTGCGCCTGGACAAGAGCGCCTATCAATACATCTATGACGACGGCACGTTCTACGTCTTCATGGACCTGAGCACCTACGAGCAAAGGAGCGTGGCCCACAGCGTGCTGGAGAGCGACGCCAAATTCCTGCGCGACAACATGGAACTCGAGCTGCTATCCTACGAGGGCGAGGTGATCGACTACGAGCTGCCCAAGACGATGGAGTTCGAGGTCGTCGAGGCGGAGAACGCCGTCGCCGGCGACACGGCCACCGGCGCAACCAAGGAAATCATCACCGAAACCGGTCTGCGGGTGAAGACGCCGCTGTTCGTCCAGGTGGGCGACCGCATCCGCGTCAACACCGAGACGGGCGAGTACCAGACCCGGCTCTAGACTCGCCCACATCCGTCACGCCTGGCCGCAAGCGTGACGGGAACAACATCCGATTGCCGCGATGTGCGGCGACGGGCGCGGGACCTGAACAAGCCGGGAAACATGGCGGGCAATGGTATCTCTACTATATGGAGGATGAGATGAACAGTGAGCTTGTTCGTGGCAAGTGGTCCGGTCGCCTGGTCGCGCTGGCGGCCCTGATGTTGGTCATGCTGTTTCTGGCGGCCGCCAGACCGGCCGAAGCCCAGGGGGGCGGCGTTTTTCATATCGTCCAGCGCGGGGAGTATTTGTCGCTCATCGCCCGGCAGTACGGCACAACGGTGCCGGCGATTCTGGCGGCCAATCCCCAGATCTCCAACGCCAATCTGATCTTCGCCGGGCAGACGATCTTCGTGCCTTTCGGGACGCAGCCGCCGCCGGTCACTCCCGTGCCCACGCCGGTCCCGACGCCGCTTCCGCCGGTCTCAACGGTGTGCCGCTGGCAGCATCTCGTGGCCCCCGGAGATACGCTGTTGAAGATCGGTCGCCTGTATGGCGTGGACCCGTTCGCCATCGCCCGGGCCAACAATATCTTCAATCTGAACCTGATTTTCGCCGGGTCGACGCTTTGCATCCCGTAGCGCGGGCTGTTTGCACACAAACCAATTAATGCGGTCGGGTATATAGAGGTAGGGGCGAGGCAGCGGCGAAATCATCACCGTTTGGCAGAACCACTCTCATTCTCCGCTGCCTCGACCTTTTTTCAGAAGGGTCAGGTAGTCGGCAAGGGACGATGCGCGTTTCCGTGGAGATGGTTGCCCGGTTGCAGGAGCACAATCTGAAAGGTTATGCCACAGGGATCACAACCTGAAAGGTTATGCCACAGGGATCACAACCTGAAAGGTTGTGCCACAGGGATCACAACCTGAAAGGTTATGCCACAGGGATCACAACCTGACAGGTTGTGCCACAGGTTGTGCCACAGATTGTGCCACAGGCTCGCCAATCGTCTTATAAGCAAAGGCTCATATACTTGCACCTAGGTAATTTAGCCATTATTATCTGCCGGTAAGATAGGTAAATCCAATCAGATATCTGTCGGCATTTATATTGCCCGCAGGTGTGAAAGGCGCGTGAAAGCTCACGATCCCTATTGACTATGATCATGGTTGCCTATATCCTTTTTAATAGCAGATGATGGGTCGACACAGAGTGCCGTCGAGCCACGTTCGCTCTTTCTTGCCAGAGTTTCGGAAGACAGACGGATCTCGTGTTGCGATACATCAACTTAATATCAAACGGGCTGAAATCGTCGATCGCAAGCGACCCGCAAACGGGGCGCTACGGCGCGGCTGAATGGCTGCATTTCCATTCACGTGTGGAGCGATCTCGTTCCGAGCCTTTCCACCGTTGAGTGAGGAACTTCCAGAGAGGAGGAATAAATCATATGGACCAAAATCGTCAAAACAATCAGGTCGGGTTTACCGCCATACGGCGCGTTTTTCCCACGATCGTATTGCTGGCCATGTTCATCAGCCTCGTCGGCAACGTTGCTGCCGCCAGGACGGTGAACGGGATCAAGTTCGTCGACGTCAAGTCCAGCTCGAACCCGCTTAGCCCTAACCCGATCACAATCGTCTCGAGCCGGAATTTCGATATTGTGGTAAACGTCACAACTACTACTGCTGGTTCCGGCGGGGCCAACTGGAGTTGCACCACATTCGCCTTCACCGGTCCTGCTTCAGTGACCAGAACTGTTAATACCCCAGATGTTTCCAGCGCCGGCACATACGCCATTCAGCACACCGTACAGGCGCCGGCGACGGCCGGCACTTACAATCTTACGGTTACAGCGTATTCTGATAACAGTTGTAGCAATAACGCCGCCGCTTCTCCACTATATACCGGCGTCGTCACTGTCGTATCAACACCTGCTGCCGGGGTTACAGTCAACACCGCTAATCCTCACTGGGGTGTCCTGAACGCGACGCTGACCGAGAATTTTGCTTCCACTACCACCTGGAACGGCACCGAGTATCGATATCGAGAGCAACCGTCAGGAACCTGGAGCAATTGGACTTGTGTCAATACCGACAATATCACCGGCAGCGGCAGATATACGCAAACATTCAACATATCGATGCCGCTAGACACGACTATTCCTCCGGCGACAAGGACCTATGATTTAGAGGTACGTCGCGATACTGAGAGTGGCTGCGACGGCGCCAACGGCACGACTCGCTCCACGACATTCACTCTTCAGGAAAATAACCCGCCCCTGGCGAAGTCATGCGCCCTCGAGGTCATGATGATCCTGGACGAGTCCAATTCAATCTCCAATGCCGGCCTGCAGACATCTGTCCGGAATGGTCTGATCGATATTGTCGAGGCATTGAATGGCACCGGCTCGTATATGAACGTGGTTGAGTTCAACAATCACGCTCGAAAGGCCGTGATTAACGGCAAGACGGGTGAATGGCAGCCCATCGATAATAATTACGCCACCACATACTTCCCGACTTACATCAATGGCACAGGTAATAGCACCAATCCCGGTTCCTGGAACCCGGGGTCACCTTCAGCAGAAGGCGGTACCAATTGGGATGACGCGCTCCTGATGACCCGCCAAATCCCAAGGCGAATCCCGAACAAACAAGTGCTTGTCCTCTTTGTGACGGACGGCGAGCCGACGTATTATACGCCCGGTGATGGATTCATCACCGGTATTCCCTCGGGCCCGGGAATCTCCTTTAGCCAACCAGGTCTGAACGAGGCTGCCTACTGGGCCAATGAAATCAAGACGGTTCAGGGGAACCACCTGTTCCTGGCCGGCTTTGGCGATATCACTGGAAACCTGACCGCTGTCCGGGAAGTCTCCGGAATGACAGCCCTGCTTCCAAACGGGAGCAATCTCGCCACAGCTGATTACATGGCGGTTACTGCTGATAATATCAGCGATCTGACCAACGCCCTGGTGAACTCCATTATCGCGAATTGCGGTAACTCGCTGACGATTACCAACTACTATGACACCCTGCAAGGCCCTCTCGTAGCGCCGGACTGGGATTTCGCCAACACGGTTAACGTCACCGAACCGGGCGAGGACGACGATGACTACACGTGGATTGACCCTGTGACGGGTCATGCTTCCAGCGTAGGTCAGACCAAGTCGGACACCACCGACGACCAGGGCGAGGCTTATTGGCAATGGGAGCCAGGCCTGGATGGCGGTGCACAGCCCTGGTCTACCAATGCGACCTTCAATGAAACATTGAAACCGGACTACAAGTTTGTCAAGGCAACTTGCGACATCAAGGAATTTCAAGGAGGAGTTCCCGTAACGGTAGATACGGTCACGGTCAACATACCCGGGTCTCCGCTCGTTCCCGCGCCCGATCCGATTGCATCGCTGGACCTTGATTCCGGTCAGTTTGCGGTGTGCGAGGTTTATCATCGGCAAGACCCCGAAGTGTCGATCACCCTGGACGGCCCTCCCGTGGTAACTCCCGGCGAAAAGTTTGACTACACGGTCAACTACGAAAATATCGGGCCGGTAGACGTGACGGATGTGCAGGTGGTCATCACCCTACCGCCTCAAGTAAGGCTGGATCCCGATGCCGACCCCAAATACATAATCGGGGATAACCCAAATGGGGCTGTCTGCCAGATCACCGATAATGGCCCTAATAATGATGGTTATGGCGCGACAATCACTTGCGGCAACCCGGGCGCCTATCTGAAAGATCTCCCTACAGGCGAGAGCGGGCCACCTATCACCTTGAAAGTTCAAGTAGATCCGAACTGGAATGGCGATACCACCGGTTTCGAAGCCGACGCAACTTTAAACGCCGTTTCAGTGCCGTGGGGGCCGGCAACAGCTGACGATAATGTATCCACCACCCCCGTCACGGTCAGCTACTTCAGCGCCACGGAGACGGCCGGCGGCGTGCGCTTCGACTGGTCAACGGCGACCGAGACAGGCAACGCCGGCTTCAACCTCTACGCGCGCACGGCCGACGGCAACCTCGTGCGGCTCAACGACGAGATCATCCTGTCCACCGTCATCGACTCCAGCGCGCCGACCGACTACAGCGTCGAACTGGCCGGGGTTCCCGCCGGCGAATACTTCATCCAGGACGTCTCCCTGTTCGGCGAACTTCGCGCCCACGACGCCATCGGGCTGAACGGCTCCTTCGGCGAGCGGACGACGCCCGAAGCCATCGACTGGGCGGCCATCCAGGCCGAAAACGCGATGCTGGAGCAGGCACGAGCGACGGCCGCGGCCGACCAGCAATCTGCTGGGCCGCGACCCGCCGGGCCGCAGGCTGAACAGATCAACGGCGGCGCGACCACCGACGGCGCAACCACCGGCGCCGAAACGACCGCCACCCGCGGATCGTCCTATCCGTCGCTCGACCTGCGCCTGAGCCAAACGGGCATCTACCGCCTGACCTACGAGCAGATCAAGGCCGCCGGCGTCGACCTGCGCGGCGTCTCCCGTCGCGATCTGGCTCTCACCAGCAATGGTGAATCGATCCCCCTCTACGTCTCCCGGGCGAGATTCGGCCCCGGCGCTTACATCGAGTTCATCGGCCAGGGGCTGGACACGCTCTACACCGACACCAACGTCTACCGGCTGGTGGTCGATCGCG
>CAYXNH010000106.1:0-7884 GCA_964466135.1 uncultured Ardenticatenaceae bacterium
GAAGGTGGTTCTGCAAAACGGTGATGATTTCGCCGCTGCCTCGCCCCTACCCCTATACCGCATTAATTTGTTTACCTGCAATTATCCGGCGGGACACATCCACCGGCCAAAATGCCGGTGTTACAGGCAAAACGATATGACTCAAGTTGAACAACGCTTCCAAATCACCGGCATGGATTGCGCCAATTGCGCCAAGACCGTGGAGACCGGCGTCGCCAAATTGACCGACGTTCGGCAAGCCACGCTGAATTTCACCACCGGCACCCTGCGCGTCCAGGGTGAGATCGCCCCGGAGCGCGTCGTGGAGCGCGTGCGCGAGTTGGGCTACGACGTCGAAGGCCCGAATCAGCCAATCCCAACTGCGAGTGAGACGACACCGGCGAAGGCCGCCACACCCAACTCGCAACCCACGGCCCAACCGGCCGGTCTCCTGGCCTACCTGTGGGGACGCACCGACACGCGCCTGGCCCTCATCGCCGCGCTGTTGGTCATTCCCGGATTGATATTTGACGAATTGTTGCCCGGCCTGGGCATCGAATCGCCGCTGTTCGCCGGGATGGCGGTGGCGGCCATGGTCATCGCCGGCTACCCGATCGCCGTCAGCGCCATCCGCTCCCTGCGCATCAACCACGAGATCACCATCAACCTGCTCATGACCATCGCCGCCGTCGGCGCGGTCATCATCGGCGCCTACACCGAGGCGGGGCTGGTGATGGTTCTCTTCGCGATCGGCGAGGCGCTGGAGGGCTACACCGCCTCTCGCGCCCGCGACGCCATCGGAGGGCTATCGGAGCTGGCCCCGGCCGAGGCGACGCTGCTGCGCGACGGCCGCGAGACGCGCGTGCCCGTGGCCGAGTTGCGCGTGGGCGACCACATCGCCATCACCCCCGGCGAGCGTTTGCCGATGGACGGCAAGGTGACGGCCGGCGCGTCGGCCGTCAATCAGGCCCCGATCACCGGCGAAAGCCGTCCGGTGGACAAGAACCCGGGCGACGAGGTCTTCGCCGGCTCTATTAACGGCCACGGCGCGCTGGAGATCGAGGTCACGCATTTGGCCGAGGACAACACCATCAGCCGCATGATCCGCCTGGTGGCCGAGGCTCAGGAGGGACGCGCTCCGGCGCAGCGCTTCGTCGACCGCTTCGCCCGCGTCTACACCCCGTTGGTCATCGCCATCGCCCTGCTGGTGGCCATCGTGCCGCCGCTGTTCTTCGACCAGCCGTTCTGGAACCCGGCCCCTGACGTGCAAGGCTGGCTCTATCGCGCTCTGGCCCTGCTGGTGGTCGCCTGTCCCTGCGCACTGGCCATCAGCACGCCGGTCACGATCATCAGCGCCATCAGCAACGGCGCGCGCCACGGCATCCTCTTCAAGGGCGGCGCCCACCTGGAAGTCCTGAGTCGGGTGCGGGCTATCGCCTTCGACAAGACGGGGACAATCACCCGCGGCACGCCGTCGGTGGTGGCTGTCCAGGCGGCCGACTGCGAGGAGGAAGCCAGAAATTACGAATCAGGAATCGGGCATGAGGAGTCGTCTTCCGAACCCGGCGCCCCCTGCGTGGCTTGTGACGACCTGCTGGCGCTGGCCGCGGCCGTGGAGCGCCGCAGCGAACACCCGCTCGCGGGGGCGGTCGTGGCCGAGGCGGCCGCGCGCAACGTTGACGACCGCTACCCGGCGGGCGACGACGTGAAGGCCCTCGCCGGGCACGGCATCACCGGCCAGGTGAACGGCCGCACGATCACCCTCGGCAGCCACACCTACTTCGAGGACGACGCGACCCACGATCCCTACCACGACCATATCGCCACCGCCGACGCCGCCGGTCTGACGACGGTGCTGGTCAGCGACGGCGACGCCTATCGCGGCTACATCGCCCTGGCCGACACAACCCGGCAGGGCGGCCGCGAGGCGATGACCGAACTGACGGCGATGGGGGTGCGGCCGCTGGTGATGCTGACCGGCGACCATGCCGCCACGGCTGAGCGTATCGCCGCCGAGGTAGGCCTGACCGACGTGCGCGCCGGGTTGCTGCCGGCCGACAAGGTAACGGCCGTCGAAGGGCTGCGAGCCGAATATGGGCAAGTGGCCATGGTCGGCGACGGCATCAACGATACGCCCGCGCTGGCCGCAGCCTCAGTGGGATTAGCCCTGGGTCGAACGGCGCAAGCGCTGGAGACGGCCGACATCGTCATGCTGGGCGACGACCTGCGCCAGTTGCCCTTCGCCGTCCGCCTGGCCCGCAGCGCCATGAACACGGTGCGTTTCAACGTCGCTCTCAGCATCGCCATCAAGGTGATCTTCTTCATCCTGGTGCTCATCGGCAGCGGCAGCATGTGGCTGGCCGTACTGGCCGACGTGGGCACTTCCCTGCTGGTGACGGCCAACGGGATGCGCCTGTTGCGGCGGCCGAGCTTCACGATCAAGCCCGCGTGATCTTCCCGGCCGCTGACCTTGTGAGGAACCAATGACGGATTCCGACGGCGACAAGCGATTGGCCCAGGCGTTATGGCGCATCTACCGCCGCCCCGCCTCGCCGTCGCTGTGGCAGAATGGCGGCAACCTGCCCTGGAACGATCCCGCCTTTTCGGAGCGGATGCTGCGGGAGCACCTCGATGAGTCCCATGGGGCGGCGACGCGGCAGGCGGCCGAACGGGCGGCCCAGCTGGATTGGCTGTGGGCGCGGCTGGGGTTTGGCCCCGGGTCGCGCGTGCTCGATCTGACCTGCGGCCCCGGTCTCTATGCCGTGCCGCTGGCGCAACGGGGCGCACGGGTCACCGGCGTCGACTTCAGCCCGGCGTCCATCGCCCACGCCCGGCAGCTGGCTGAGGAGACGGGCATGGCCGGGCGCTGCAAATTCATCGAGGCCGACGTGCGCGTATACGAGCCGGAGCCGGACGCCTGCGACGCGGCCCTGTTCCTCTACGGCCAATTAGCCGTTTTCCCCCGTGAGGAGACGGCCGCGCTCCTGCGCAAGACGGCGGCCGCGCTGCGCCCCGGCGGGCGACTGGTCGTAGAACTGCTCAACCCGGCACGCGTGGACAAGGAAGACAGCTCGTGGTGGTTCACTGACGACACCGGGCTGTGGGGTAAGCGGCCGTTTCTGCATCTGGGCGAACGACACTGGAACGCGGCCGAGCGGGCCTCGGTCGAACGCTACTACATCCTGCACCTGGATGGTGGCGCGCTGGATGAGATCACCCTGTGCGATCAGACCTACGAGATCGAGGAGATGGCGGGGATCATGCGGGCATCCGGTTTCGCCCGCGTGCAGACCTTTCCGGCGTGGGACGGGCTGCCGCTCTACGATGGCGACGAATGGGTGGTCTACATTGCCGAGAGATAGCTGACCCTGACTCAGTGGAAGGCGACCTGAGTTGAATTGGTTCGGCCGCCATTAAAATGTCAGGCCGAATCGCTCCCGCATATAGCGGACGTAGCGCAACCGTTCCAAAAACTCACTGAGCATCATCGCCGTAGCGCCCCAGACGCGGTAATCACCCACGCGGAAGCAGGGCACGCTCAGTCGCAACCCGCCGCGAATCTCCACATCCTCCAGCGTGCGCGTCGCCGGGTCCATGAGCAGCCGCAAGGGAACTTCCAGCACGGCCGCCACCTCGCGCACGTCGGGCACGAAGCGCGGCCGCCCGTTGCCGATGAAGCGGCCGACGAACGGGTGCACCTCGAAGTTCGACGGCACCACGAACAGCGGCGTGATCTCACCCATCAGTTCCACGTCAGCCGGGTTGACACCCAACTCTTCCTGCGTCTCGCGCAAGGCGGTGGCCATCAGCGTTTCCGGCGGCTCATGGCGGCCGCCGGGAAAAGACACTTGTCCCCCATGCACGCCGTCATAGTCCGGCCGCTTGGTCAACACCAGATGCAAAGCCTCGCCGGCGCAATAGAGCAGCAACAGCACCCCGCCCAGCCTAGGCGCAACCGCTCCCCCACTCTGCCCAATGCGGCCGACGGGGCGGCCGACAGGCATCATGAGCCGCTGCGCCCCAAAGCCGTCGAAGTCCGGCAGGCTCAGCGCAGCGTGTACGTCATCGATTGTCCATTGACTGGTCATGGGTGTCGGTCCGCGGATTGGGCAGGTTCAAGCGAGAGCATCTGAGAACCTGCGCGGCTCGCGGAAAAGCTCTTATCTATCCCGGCCCAGATCGCGGAAGCTGTAGCCCGCGCCTCGCTCCGATACGATATAGCGAGGCCGGGTCTTGTCCTTCTTGTCCTCGATCTTGCGCCGCAACCGGTGAAGGTGCACGTGGAGCCGGTCTTCGAACACCGCCTCATTGGGCCACAATCGCCGCAATATATAGTCCGTCGGCACAACGCTGCCGGCCTTGCGCATGAGGATATAGAGCAACTTCGTTTCCGTGGGTGTCAGCGACTCGTCCACCCCGCCGATGATGGCGGTACGATTGGGGAAATCGATGGTCAGCCGGTCGTCGACGCGCGTCAGCGGCTCAAGGTCGAACGAGAATTCCCCGATGCGACGCAGCACTCGCCGCGTGCGGGCCACCAGCTCGCCGGGGCTGAACGGCTTGACGATGTAATCCTCTGCGTGCTCCTCCAGCCCTTCGAGAATCGCCTCTTCCTGGTTGACGGCCGTCAGCATGATGATGGGCAGATCGCTGTACTGGTGCACGCGATGGGCGAATTCGAAGCCGCTGATCCCGGGCATGTGCAGGTCCACCACGGCCAGGTCGGGCAGGCCCGATTGCTCGATCGCGGCCAGCGCGGCCTCTCCGGAGACGGCCGTGCTGACGCGGAAACCCGCCTCGCGCATGGTGATCTCCACCAGCCGCAGGCTGTAGTCGTTGTCATCGACGACCAGAATTCGTTGTTGTCGTTTGGTCATACCCTGTTCCAAATAGTTCGGCGGCCTTTTCTACTCACCCAGCGCGAACACCGTTCCAAAACGGCCGGTGCGGCCTCGTTCGGCGCGATGGGAGAAGAACAAATCGGTGCGGCAGGCCGTGCAAATCCCGAACATCTCGATTGCCTCCACGCCGGCGTTGGTCAGATTGATGCGATTGGCCTCGGGCAAGTCGAAATGGGCCGTGCGCCCGGTCGCTCCGTTGCGGTTCGGCCCTCGCAGAAGATCGTCGGGGTTTGCAAACGCCCTCTCCACCGCGCCGATCACCTCTTCGCCCACCTCATAGCAGCATGGCCCGATGCACGGCCCCACGGCGGCGACCAGATCGGCTGGATCGCTGCCGAACTGTTCACCCATGGCCCGCACCATCGCTCCCGGCAGGTCGACCATCGTACCGCGCCACCCGGCGTGGCCCAGTCCGATGGCCTGCCGGCGCGGATCGTACAGAAAAATCGGGGTGCAGTCGGCGAAGTTCATGGACAGGACGCAGCCCGGCTCGTCGGTGATGAGGCCGTCGACATGTTCCACCCACGTGCCGTTGTTGGCCTGGGTCACCCGGGCGACGTCGGCCCCATGCACCAGATGGGCGTGGACGACAGTGTCGGTGTCGCGGCCGAACAGGCCATAGACCCGACGCCGGTTGGCATAGACGCGCTCGCGCTCGTCAGGGACGGACATACTCATGTTGAGCGAGTCGAACGGCGCCGCGCTGACTCCGCCTTGCCGCGAAAAGACGGCATGACGCGCCACGCCGTTTTCGGGCAGCGTGTTGAAGCGGAAGTAATGTAGTTCATCGTGCTGATAGCTTTTCAAACGGTTCTCCCTACGGAAGAAGCATCCGTAGATTATACGAACTTACCGGATTATCCCTGAGATTACCGCTCCCAGGCGAATCCGCAAGGTCGGCATCATCTGCCAATGGTATTCTTAACAATTGGCGGCCTTTGATGCTACTCCAAACCCGCGCGGCTCACAAATCAATTAATCGACGACCGGCGCTCTTGATAGCACGGCCGCGGGCACTGGCGGAATCGCGGCAATTCATCTATGCTTGAACTGGAGGCGCATCGTCCTATACTCCGCTACTGACAAGCATCCACGAATTTTTCATATTGCCGATTTCGATAACCATCAGGAGAGCCATGACGAAAGAACTGCGATTTGACGGCCGCGTGGCCATTATCACCGGCGCGGGAGGCGGGCTGGGCCGAGCCTACGCCTTGCTTCTCGCCTCGCGCGGGGCGAGCATCGTCGTCAACGATCTGGGCGGCGGCATGCACGGCGATGGCGCGAGTCAATCGGCCGCCGATCGCGTGGTCGATGAGATCATCGCCGCCGGTGGCGAAGCCGTAGCCAACTACGACTCCGTCGAGCATGGCGAGCGCATCGTGCAGACGGCTCTCGACCAGTTCGGCCGCGTCGATATCCTCATCAACAACGCCGGCATCCTGCGCGACACCAGTTTCCACAAGATGACCGATGAGGACTGGGAGAAGATCTACCGCGTCCACCTCTACGGCAGCTACAAGGTGACCCATGCCGCCTGGCCCCACCTGCGCGACCAGGGCTACGGTCGCATCGTCAACACCAGCTCGGCCGCGGGCCTCTACGGCAACTTCGGCCAGGCCAATTACAGCAGCGCCAAGCTCGGTCTGATCGGTCTGGCCAACTCACTGGCCGTGGAGGGCCGGAAGCGCAACGTCCTGGTCAACAGTATCGCCCCGCTGGCCGGGTCACGCCTGACGGAGACGATCTTGCCGCCGGAGATGATCGCCGCGCTCAAGCCGGAATATGTCGCGCCGCTCGTCGCCTGGCTCTGCCATGAGGACAACGCCGACACCGGGGAGATCTTCGAGGTTGGCGCGGGCTGGTTCTCGCGGGTGCGCTGGCAGCGCAGTCGGGGCGTGTTCCTGCCGCTCGGCCGCCCGCCGACGCCGGAGGATGTGGCTGAGCGTTGGGACGAAATCCAAGATTTCAGCGACGCCACCTACCCGGAGACGCCGATGGACTCGTTCGCGCCGGTTGTGGAAAATTTGCAGAGGAGCAGGGGAGCGGAGGAACGGGGGAGCGGAGGTGAAGAGGAGCAGAGGAGCATAGGGGCGGCGGCGGAAAGCGGGCCGTTGTCGGCCGTCGGCTATCCCTTCGAGCCGAAGGCCGTCACCTATGACGAGGGTGATCTGAGTCTCTACGCCCTGTCGGTGGGGGCGGCGGTCGATCCACTCGACCCGGCCGAGCTGCAGTTCGTCTATGAATTGAGCCGCGATGGGTTCAAGGCGCTGCCGACCTATGCCGTCACCTTCCCGTTTTCGCTCCTGTGGCAAATCACCGGCGTGCCGGGGCTGAGATTCAATCCGGCGCTGCTGTTGCATGGGGAGCAGTACCTGGAGCTGAAACGGCCGCTGCCCACCAACGCCACCGTCACCAACACGGCCCATATCGCCAACATCTACGACAAAGGCTCCGGGGCGCTGGTGCTGCTCGACGTGCACACGGCCGACGAAAAAGGGGAGGCGATCGCCTACAACCAGGTGTCGCTGTTCATTCGCGGCATGGGCGGCTTTGGCGGCGAGCGTGGCCCTTCGTCGACGGCCATCCCGTTGCCCGACCGCGCCCCCGATGTCGTACACCGCCAAAAGACGAACGCGAACCAGGCCCTGCTCTACCGGCTGGCATCGGGCGACCTCAACCCGCTGCATGCCGACCCGGCCTTCGCCGCCGCCGGCGGATTCGACCGCCCGATCCTCCATGGCCTGTGCACCTTCGGCTTCGCCGGGCGGGCGGTGCTGCGGCACTTCGCCGGCAACGATCCGGCCCGCCTCGGGAGCATCCGCTCGCGCTTCACCAGGCACGTCTTCCCCGGCGAGACGATCGTCACCGAGATGTGGGCCATCGACGGCGGCAAGGTGCTCTTCCAGTGCAAGGCGGCCGAGCGGGACGAGATCGTGCTGTCCAACGGCGTCGTCGAACTGCGGTAGCAGACGCTACCTGTAGAACAAGCTGTCAGCTTGTT
>CAYXNH010000106.1:7984-10137 GCA_964466135.1 uncultured Ardenticatenaceae bacterium
GAACAAGCTGTCAGCTTGTTAACCGCCTGTAATTTGGCCGGTTGAAGGCCCGCAATCTAACGAATTGCGCTACAGCAGTTAAACATTGGAGAATTCATGGAAAAGCTCGACCTTCGCAAACAATACAAGCATCTGTTCAGCCCATCTGCCAAAAAGATTGAAGTTGTTGACGTGCCGCCTTTGCAGTTCGCGATGGTGGACGGCCATGTGGCCGCCGGAGAAGGACCGAGCGATTCGGCCGACTTCCTGGAAGCCGTCGCCGCGCTCTACGGCATCAGCTACACCCTCAAGTTCATGGTCAAGAAGCGGCCGGACAACCCGATCGACTATCCTGTAATGCATCTCGAAGGGCTATGGATGACCGAGTCATATGGCTACGACATCTACAAGCGGGATGCATTGACTTTCACAGTCATGATCATGCAGCCGGACCTGGTCACGCCGGACCTGTTCGAGGAGGCGCGGGAGCGGCTGCTGAAGAAAAAACCCGGCCCCGGCCCGACACGCCTGCGGCTGGAGACGTTCCACGAAGGCCCGGCGATCCAGACTATGCACATCGGCCCCTACGCCACCGAACCGGAGACGGTGGCCCGGATGAACGCCTTTGCCCAGGAGCACGGGTACACCGTCCATGGCCGCCACCATGAAATCTATCTCGGCGACCCGCTAAGGGCCGCACAGGAAAAGTTGAAGACCATCCTGCGGCATCCGGTTTTGGGACAGAATTAGACCACAAAGCGCAAGGTTGAATGTGCTAGAATATACTCAACAATTTGCCTGAGTTGGCCCAAGGCCGACACGGATTACGACCCGGATTGAGGCGGAGAGACGCGATGAACGTTCATGAGCTTGTCGTCGAGATGAAACTGCTGGAAAGGCGGCTTACCCTGTACGAGGAAAAATACGGCATTTTGAGCCAGGATTTTTACGACGCCTTGATGAGCAATCAGCTTGAGCGTTATGACGAATATGACGAAACCCGCACGGATTTCAGCCGGTGGAAGGGCATCTATGAAACGTGGCAGCGACGTAAGCATGTACCGCCCAATATCAAGCGAAATCGCATCCCTGCGCCTGGGATAAGCTTCACAACCCCCAACTTGCCTCAAATCATTCGGGAACTGGAAGAATTGACAGGCGATAATGATTCTTGAAAGCTTACCTGTGGATACGGAACCGGACGATGGACCGGCATTCATCCCCGGAGGCATGCCCCGTTGAGTAGCAATCCTGTCGTCTTCTATCACATCCCAAAGTCAGCCGGGACTACGCTAAACAGCATTCTTAAGAAGAATTACCCGCCGGAGAATCTCGTCGAGTGCGGGATCAACACCCAGGAATTCATGGCCGACCTGAAGACCTGGCCTCCGGAACGGCTGGCCCGGATTCGCCTCCTGCAGGGGCACTTTCCCTTCGGCATCCATGAACTCCTGCCCGGACGGCCGCAATTCTTCACCATCCTGCGCGATCCGATCGAGCGGGTCATCTCCTACTACCATCACGCCAGACGGGAGCCGGCCCATTACCTCCACGGCCTGATCCATGATAACAACTGGACGCTCAGGGATCTGCTGGAGAGCCGCCTGCCCCTGATGATGAACGACGCGCAGGTGCGCCTCATCTCGGGAGCCTTCGAATCGCCCCCTTTTGGCGAAGTCGACGACGGTGATCTGGAGCGCGCCGTGGCTAACCTCCGGACTTTCGAGGTGGCCGGCCTGACGGAGGAGTTTGACCTGACCCTGCTATTGCTGCAACGGGCGTTCGGCTGGCGACATATCGGCTACCGGCCGGTCAACGTCGGCGACGACCGGCGCCCGGCCGAAGCGCAATCGGCCGAGACGCTCTCAACGATCCGGCGATACAACCGATTGGATGCCGTCCTCTATGAGGAAGCCCGGCTGCTGCTGGCCGGGAAAGCCGCGGCCGCCGGGCCTATGCGTCGCCCACGCTTGTGGGTCTTTCGTCTCGGCAATCGCCTGGCCGGTCTTCGCTATCTGCCGGTCAGGTCCATCCTGCGTCAACGCCTCACAAAGGGCAGATAAACCTTACCTCCCTGAGGGACGCCGCTCAGATAGAGTGTCACGCTTGTCTCGCGTAACACTTCGCCACCGGAACCAAGAAGCTCGGCGCGAATGACGACAGTGCCCGCGCCG
>CAYXNH010000107.1:0-9753 GCA_964466135.1 uncultured Ardenticatenaceae bacterium
CAGTCACCCGGTCAGGGGCTGCGATAAAGATGACGGTAGGCGTTGAAACCCTCGTAGATCCGCTCGATGTACAGGCGTGTCTCAGGGAAGTCCACCGTATCGACGAACAGATCGTGCGCTCTTCCGGCGATTTCAACCCAGTGGTGGGCGTTTCCCGGCCCGGCGTTATAGGCGGCCAGCGCGGCGGGAACGTTGCCCTCGAAATATCCCAGTTGCTGGCTCAGATAGTAAGCCCCGAAGTTGAGGCCGACATAGGGTTTATAGAGGTCTTCGTTGACGAAGCCGGGCCACGCCAATCGCTGGGCGATCCACGCGCCGGTGTCGGGGATGACCTGGCTGAGACCCTGGGCGGCCGCGCCGGAGCGGGCGAAGCTTTCGAACAGGCTCTCTTGCCGCACCAGGGCAAACTGCAAACGCGGATCGAAGCCGTATTGCGCGGCCAGCGGCAGAATGAGATCGGCGTAGTAGACCGGAAAGGACAGGCGGCCCAGATAAACCGGCGCGTCGAAGACAGTCGCCCCGACCTGGTTCAACAGGGTGGCTGCCGCGATGATCGACGAGCGATATAACCCCAGCCGGCTGAAGAAACGAGCCAGCTGGTAGTTGGCCAGGGCGTCTCCGGCATAGGCCTCGCGCACGGCCTCCAGTTCCGCCTTGGCCTCCTCCAGCAGGCCGAGTTGCCACAGCTTCTCGCCGATGATGCGCTGCGGATCGGCCGCCAATTCGCCCGACAACTCGCCCAAATCACCCTCGGGGAGGGATATACCGTCGGCCGTCAAGCGCTCCCTTAGCCAGACCTCCGCTTCGGCGCGGCCTTCTTCGGGATCGGTCGGCAAAACCAACTCCTCCGTGGCGCTGAAGGGATCGGTTCCGGCCACCCAATCGGCCGCGCGCAGGGCGAAATAGTTACTGGGGGACAAGTTATCGACTTGCTCGGCCAATGCTTGCGCGTCCAGCCCCTCGATTTTGCCACTATCGGCCGCCTGCAACAGCCGGAACAACGCCTCGGCTCCATACACGTTGGCCGGGTACTGCTCAATCAGACGCTGGCGCAAGGCCAGCGCCTTGTCGGGCTCGTCCTCCTCCAGCAATTCAGCCGCGCGGAAGAGGGCGAGGGGGGTGTTGTCGTGAAACGGAAAGGTGTCGGCCAGGAACAGATAGCGGTCGGCCGCACCATCCAGGTTCTCCCGGTCGGCCAGAAACGCTGCTGCCCAAGCCACGGTGGCCGCATTGTCCGCGTCGGCATGATCGGTCAGATAGTTGTCATAGGCGGCCAGGGCTTCGGCCAATTGGCCCGCGCGTTGCATCATCTCGCCACGCTCAAAGAGCGCTCGAGCCGGATCGAATTTGGCGAATTTCTCCACCGAAGCCAGCGCGGCCTCGATATCGCCCAGGCTCTCATGGCTCCAGGCGGTGAAGAGGTGCGCGTCGGCCTTAAAATCATCTCCGGCGGCGGAGATATAGCGGCCGAAGGCTTCGATCGCCGGAGTATAAGCTCCGGCATAGTAGTCCACCACACCGCGCTGATATTCATCCACGGGTACGGCCGCGTCCAGCAGGAGGATCAATCCCTGATAACTTTCCGTCGCGCGGGGATAGTTCATCATGCCAAACAGCAGGCGCTCGTGCCCCGCCTCCGTGTTGCCGGCCATCAATTCCGCCTGTCCCGCCAGGTAGCTCATTTGCCCCTTGGTGGCCTCCGTGCGAGCGATATCGCGGACGGCATCGTATTGGGCGATGGCCGCCGGGTAATCCTGACGAGCCAGATAAAGCGATGCCAGCCTCAGCCGGTTGGCCACGGCCTTGAAAAGTTGGGCGGGGGCGCTGGCCGCGGACTCCAGGGCGGCGATCATCGAATCTGTGTCGCCCAGCGCCTCGTGAGCATCAGCGACAAGAGGCTGGACATAGGCGGCCATGTCGGGGTTGTTCTGCAGATAGGCGGTGAATGCCTCGACGGCCCCGGCGTAATCACCCGACCTCAGGCGTACTTGACCGAGATGAAAGGTGGCGATATCGGCCACATTGACGGGGTTGAGCGAGATGTCGCCCTTGGCGATCGCGGCGCGCGACCGCGGGGAATCCGCCAGCGCGGCCAACTCGCGCTCGGCGTCGGCATCCCGCCCTTCGGCCATCAAGGCCACGGCCAACCCTAAATGCGCCTCGGCCAGTTCGTCGTCGCCCAGATCGCCGGTTTCTTCAAGCACGGCCCGAAAGGCGGCCGCGGCCAGCGCCTGGTTGCCCTCGGCGACCGACCGTTGGCCCAGTTCCAGCAACTCTCTCGGCGTCGCACCTTCGGGTAGAGGAACGGCCGTCGGGGCCGGTGGTACAGCCGTGGGCGAGGCCGGATCCGCTTGAGTGCCGCTTGTCTCGGCCGGAGCCTCGGCTACCATGTCCGGTGGCGTCGGCGAGGGGTAGACGATCGGCGTGGGCGGCCGCAGGGGATCGACATTGACCGGCAGGGCCAGAGTCGGCGTCGGCAAGAGACCGGGCGTGACCGCGGCCGCGATCGGCGACCGTCCCGCCGGCTCGTTGCCCCCGCAGCCGGCAACCAACAAGCCCAGCAATACGGTAATAGCCAGGACGGGGAAGGGCCTTGACTTCAGCGAATTCTGAAGCATAGCGTGCTTAACCGGGCAGCACCCCGGAGTTATCTGTTGCGACAGTCGTCTCGCCGGCTCCGTCGTAGATTATCTCATCTGCGGGTTGGCTGGTCGCCGTCGCCGTGGTCGATTGGGCGATCTCGGCGTGGCTGGGCTTGGCCGGATCGCGGCGACCTGTCAGAAGCTCCCAACCCAGGTAGATCGGCGCCAGTTGAGATAGCCCGATGGCGACCAGCAGGACTATCGATCCGACACGCACCAGACTTAGGTAATTGTTCAGGCGGCCGCCGACTTGTTCAACCGTCGATCGCAGTCGTCCGATCAGGCCGATATACTGATCCATTAAGGGGCCGGTCTCGCCGATCCAGGTGTTGATCGTCGCCAGATTGTCCGAGGTGGCCTGCAGATCGGTCGAAAGGGTTCCCAGATTGTTATTGGTGGCTTGCAGATCGTCTTCCAGACCGCGCAGGCTTTCCGGCAAGCCTTCCAGACCGCCCTCAAAGACACGCAACGATTCGTCGAAGGGGACTTCGGGATTGTATTCAATGCCCAGATCGAAGCGCAGCGGGATCGATCCGCCAAAAGGCAGGGGGATATCCTGATCGATGCCGATCGTGCTTAAGGTGGTCAACGTCGCGTCAATCACCGATGCGACCTCGATGATATTGGGCAGGGCGTTCTGTATCCCTTCCACGGCTTCGGGCACTTCCTGTGTGGTGACGGCGGCCACGTTATTGAGCAACGGTCGGCTCTCGTTCAGGGTACGAGAGGCGCTGGCGGTCGCCTCGACGGCCGTGTTCAGCCCCAGGACCACGTCGTTGATCGAGTTGCGCGATAGTTCCAGTGTGTCGGCCGCAGTGTCCAGGCTGTCGGCCGCCAGAGTCAGGTTGGTCGATATGTCGGCGGCGGCCTTGCCGAGGATGTCCCCGGCGAAGTAGGCTCCGGTTAACGCGGCGGCCAGGATGATCAATCCGGTCAATAACATGATTAAACCGAGGATGCGTCTCACTATCATAATCGATTCAGTTCCTTAAGTTAGGTGGCGGTCACTGCTCAGGGCCAATATACCACGCCAGTCACGCCCTCGTATTCTAAACCACTCAGCGCAGCTTGGACAGATTCGCGATTGATATCCCCCTGGGTTTGCTCAGCCATCGCTAAGGCTTGCCATAGCAAACCGAATGCGTCGTAGGTTGGCCCGGCGAACGGACCGGCCGTTTCATCGAAGGGTGTTATCGAGGCGTACCTCTCCAGAAAATCATCGGGCAGGAGCGTGGCATCAAATTCGTCGAAGGGAGGTTCGCCCATCCGCACGAGGGCCATACCCTCATTGGTGTAGATGTCGGCGGCGCTGTCGGTTGTGTCCGCCAAAAAATGCCCGGCCACGGCGACGACCGCCGGATCGACGGCCAGGGTCGCCGCCGCCTGCCGGGCCAGCCGGGGGTCGCCGCGGTCATCCAGGGCCACCAGGGCCACCCGATGGCCGCCGATGCCGCCGTCGGCATTGATCTCGCGAACGGCCAGTCGGGCGCTATAGATGGCGTCGTAGCCCACAGCCCGGTGGCGTCCCTCGAACGGGGCGACGAGGCCGACCTTGATCACCGGCTTCACCGAGGCGCACCCGGTCATGGTCGCGACACCCAGCAACGCGCCTGCGATCAGCAGGAGGAGCTTAGCGGCAGCGTTCCACATGACCCAGATGCTCTTCATAAGTGGCGCTAAAGATATGCCGCCCCGATATTTCGCCGTCACACTCAAGAACGAAGAACAGAAAATCGACGGCCGCCGGGTTGGCGACGGCCTGCAGCGAGGCCAGGCCGGGGTTGGCGATGGGGCCGGGGGGCAGCCCGTCGATCAGGTAGGTGTTGAATGGTGACTCGATGGCCAGATCGGCCACGTCCAACGGCGATTTCCACCAGGTGTCGGTCGCGCTATAGTAGCCGAGAGCGTACTGCACCGTCGGGTCGGCCTGCAGGCGCATACCCGATCGCAGACGATTGAGAAAGACGGCCGCCATTAGCGGCTTTTCTTCCGGCAGCATGGCCTCCCTCTCGATAATGGAGGCCAGTATAACCGCGTCACGGAGCGATAACCCCTGCGTGCCAAACCCCTGACGCATCGCGGGGGTCACCTGACGATCGAAATTTTCCAGCATTAGCCGTACCAGTTCCAGACTGTCCGTATCGGATTCGATCGGGTACGTGTCAGGAAACAGATATCCTTCCAGTGAGGCGCCATCGGGCAGACTGGACAGGAAGGCGAAGGCTGACAGGTCCAGCCCCTGTCGGGTGAGGACGATATTCGTGAAAGCGTCGGCATTGATTCGAGCCGGATTCACCACACGCAAATAGTTGGCCATCTCCTCGCTGCGCCAGCCGGGCAAAAAGTTGAGTTCCAGCCCGTGCGCGCCATAGACGCCCAAGGATTCAACCAGTTGGGGGATCGTCTGTCGGGGATCGAGACGAAAATCGCCTGCCACCAGCCCGCCATCCAGCCCATAGTAGGTCAGGTAGTTGAGGAATAGCTCGGTATTGGTCAGCAGCCCGGCCTGATTCAGGTTTTCAGCGATGGTTGCCGCGCCTTCGCCTGACGAAATGGTGAAGGATTGCGGTTCCTGTCCCCGGCCGGACGGCCCCTCAAGCTCGGCCGCGTGCTCGGTTAGATAGTATTCCAGATAGAGTCGTTGGGATCGGCTGAGGTTGGGGTTGACGGCCGACCGATCGAGGCCCTCCCCCAGCCAGGTGCGGTAAAATATCAGAGCGGCGACGCTGAATACGGCTATCATAATCACGACGATCATGATTTTCAGGATGCGACCGAGCGCTGAACTCGATTCTGCGGCTGGTTTATTGGTCATAGAGCGCGTCTCCCTCGTCATCATCCGGATACGATTGAGCATCCAGATACGATTGCAGGATGAGGGTGGCGGCGATGGCGTCCACGCGATCCTTTAGCTTTCGCCCCCGGCGTCCCTGCGCATGCAGGGCATCAGTAGCCGTGACGGTTGTCAGACTTTCGTCCTGGAACACAATCGGGATGTCGATATGCCGGCCGAAATCTTCGGCATAGTCGCGCACCCAGGCGGCGCGTTGGCCTTCTTCTCCGCCCAGCGTGATGGGCAAGCCGACCACGATGAGCGTCACAGCTTGCTCCTTGATGATGGCGAGATAGCGCGCGAAATCATCGGCCCGCGATTTACGATTGAGCACCATGAAGGGCGAGGCGATGGTTCGGGTGGGATCGCTGACGGCGATTCCGATCCGTTTTTCACCCAGGTCGAGGGCCATCACCCGGCCCGGCATATGGTTTACATAAGTCATATCATCGTCGAGTCGTCGGTTCGCCACTCTGTAATTATCTCTAAAGACGATGGAGACGCCTGAATGGTTTCCCTACGCCTCATCTATGAGCAGACGGCAGGGGTTACTCTGAATTCAGGGCAGCACCTCGATGTGGATGCGGTCGGCCCGGTAGGGCAAACGGCCGCGGGATGCGCCCCACCACCACGACGGCCGGATATCGACATATGGCGGTTCCGCCAATTGATACGCGGTCGACAGATAACGGGCCGCATCGGCTGCCGGTTGGCCGCGCAACAGTTCGGCCAGAGCCGCGGGATCGATGGACGCGCGCCCCACGGTTGTGGCCGTCACCCGAAAGTCGTTGGCGAGTGGTTCGTCGCCCGGCTCGATCCCGAGCTGCACGCCGGTTGGATCGGCGGCGTAACCGGCCGGCAATGCCGCGGTCAGGCGGAGCAGGATGAGCGACTGGAGATCGGCCTCGCGCACGGCCAGCCCCTCCAGCCGGGCGTTGAGCGACAACCCCCCGGCTGAATCAAAGGTTTCATCGACGATATAGACGCGAACAGACGGGGTAATCAGGCGTTCATCCGGCTCAAGTTCGGCGGCAAGCAGGTCAGACGCGGCGGCCGTCAAACCTCGCGTGGCCTCCTCGACGATCCGGCGCCGGTCCTCGGCCGTGTCGTTGGTGGCGGGGCTGGTCGCCTCCCAGAGCTGGTCGAGGGATATTTGCCGCGCGGGCAAGGCCTGAGCCACGACCTCCCTCAATGCCGGGTCGGCGGTGAAATCAGCGATGACCTGCACCGGTAGCTGCCGCGACCGGATGCGGAGCGTCGCCGTGGGAATGGCGACTCCCGCGGTCAGGGCCAGACCTGTCAGAATCAGAACGGCCGCCAGGAGAAGGATGAGCGCCCTCAGGGCATGGATGCCCGCCGGGAACTGGGCAGGTTTTACCGGCGGGAGACGATCCTGCCCCGGGGCAAAGCCCAGCGGCCGCGGTTTCCGCCCGGCCCGCCACCAGCCCGGCCGGAAATGCTCGGCCAGGGCCAGGTTGGGGAAGACCGGCAAGCCCAACGCGCGCGCCTGCCGGATGATTTCCCGGTCGGTCGTCACCAGTCCGATGTCGAGACGTTCGCGATCGGCCAGCCGCTGCAGCAGCACCAGATCGATCTCCCGAATTTTGGAACCGCGAGCCGGCAACAACAGGGCTGCCCGTCGGCGGCGGTCGGGTGAGGCAGTGCCCCACAGCAACCGATGGCGAATCGAATAGTAGGTATCGGCCGGGTCAACCTCGATCGCGTGCAACGGCATGAGCTATCCGGTTCGACGCCCGCTGATTTCTGGCCTGACTAATGCTTCAAACCCGCGGATCATGTTCCTATCCTTCGAGTTTCGCCTGCACCAAATCGGCGACGGCCGCCAGCGCTTCGCCCAACTTCTCCGGGTTGGGGCCGCCTGCCTGGGCCAAATTCGGCCGACCGCCTCCGCTGCCGCCGAGGACACGGGCGATCTCGCGCACCAGATCGCCGGCTTTCACGCCGCGCGCGATGAGGTCATCGGTCACGGCGGCGATGATGACCGGCTTGTCGTTGCTGACTGTGCCGAGGACGGCTACGCCTGATTTGACCCGGTCGCGGAACCAGTCGGTCATTTCGCGTAACTGTTCGACATTTTGCACGTCCACCCGAGCTGCCAACACGTAGGCGTCGCCGACCTGGACCAAACCGCCGAGCAGGACGTCGAACTGTCCCCGCGCCGCTTGCCGATGAGCGACTTCCAGCGCGCGTTCCTGCGTGCGGTCGTGCTCCAGCAGCGCGTCGAAGCGGCTCTCCAGCTCGGCCACGGGCGTGTTCAGCTTCCCGGCCAGCCGGTCGAGCAGGTTCAGCCGCTCGGCGACGAAGGTGTAAGCGCCGTGGCCGGTTACCGCCTCGACACGCCGGACGCCCGCGCCGACCGCTTCCTCGCTCATGAACCGGAACTGCCCGATCTCGCCGGTTTCGCCGACATGGAGGCCGCCGCACAGCTCGAAGCTGTAGGGTGGCGTTCCCTCGCCATTGGTCGAGTTATCGGCAACGGTGATCGTGCGGACGATGTCGCCGTACTTCTCTCCGAACAAGGCCATTGCGCCCGCAGCGATGGCCTCTTTCTGGTCCATGTAGGCGATACGGACGGGGTAATTGGCCAGGATGGCGTCGTTGATGTCGGCTTCGATCCGGCCCAGCGTCTCGCGGTCGACCGCCTTGTCGTGGGTGAAGTCGAATCGCAGCCGGTCGGGAGCTACAAGCGATCCGGCTTGGACCACATGGTTGCCCAGGTGGCGGCGCAGTTCACGATGGAGCAAGTGGGTGGCCGTGTGGTTGCGACGAATGTCGGCGCGACGCGCCCGATCCACCTCAAGTCGCACGAGGTCGCCTTCGTTAATCTCGCCCCTGACGACTTCCCCGATATGGACGATCAATCCCGGCGTCGGCCGCCGTGTGTCGCGCACGTTGACGAGCGTGCCGTTGGTGATGATTTTGCCGGTGTCGCTGACCTCACCGCCCGACTCGACGTAGAACGGCGTGGCCGCGGTGACGACTTCGACCTTATCGCCGGCTTGCGCCGTGGACACTCGCTCGCCGTCTCGAATGAGGCCGATGACGGTGGTTTCCAGCGATGCGCCGGAATAGGGGTCGTAATCGACCCCCGACTCTTCCAGATAGCCGTTGTCGATGAGCGCGCGCAACAGGTCGGTGTAGACGTTGGCGCCGACGGCGTAGCCGGCGAACGCGCCGCTGCCGCTGGCCAGGGCGTGGGCCTCGCGCGCTGCGTTATAGCCTGTTTCATCGACGGTCATGTCGTGCTGCTCTTTGGCCACGTCGCGGGTGATCTCCAGGGGCAGACCATAGGTGGCGTAGAGGTTGAAAGCCACGTCGCCGGGGACCTCCGTGATGCCCTGGCTGTGATACTCATCGATCAGCGCGTCGAGATGCAGCAGAGCGTGATCGAGGGTGCGATTAAAGCGCTCTTCCTCGCGTCGCAGGGTGTAGAGAATGAGGTCGTGGCGTTGGCGCAGCTCAGGATAGGCATCGCCCATCTGATCGATATAGACCTTGGCTACCTCGCCCAGGAACGGATCGTGAAAGCCGATCGTGCGGCCGAATCGCGCCGCCCGACGGATGATCATGCGCAACACATAGCCCGCGCCGGTGTTGCCCGGTTGCACGCCGTCGGCGATGAGAAAGGTGGCCGCGCGGCCGTGGTCGGCGATGACCCGATAGCCGACATAGTTCGTCTGCCGCTGTTCGTCGCTATCGCCCAGCAACGCCTGAATGCGGGCCAGAGCCGGGGTGAAGAGATCGGTGTCGTAGTTGCTGTCCACGCCCTGGACGACGCGCACCAATCGCTCCATGCCCATGCCCGTGTCGACCGATGGCTTCGGCAACGGCACCAGCGAGCCGTCGGGCTGGGCGTCATACTGCATGAACACAAGATTCCATACCTCGACATAGTTGGGATAGTCGTCGTTGTTGACCCCCGCCGGATCGATATCCTTCATGTCGCCGGAGTAGTAGTGGATCTCGGAGCATGGCCCGCAGGGACCGACATCGCCCATGGCCCAGAAGTTATCCTTTTTGCCGAAGCGCAGGATGCGGTCGGCGGGCAGGTAGCGCTCCCACAGTTTGGCCGCTTCATCGTCGTCGGTGTAGACGGTGGCGAAGAGGCGCTCCGGCTCCAGTTCCATCACCCCGGTCAGGAACGCCCAGGCGTAGTCGATGGCCTCGCGCTTGAAGTAATCGCCGAAGGAGAAGTTGCCGAGCATCTCGAAGAAGGTGTGGTGGCGGGCCGAGGGGCCGACGTTCTCCAGGTCGTTC
>CAYXNH010000108.1:0-9677 GCA_964466135.1 uncultured Ardenticatenaceae bacterium
CCCAGCGGTTTGAATTCTTCTACACGCCCAAATCGGCCAGCTGGCTTAACATGATTGAGATCAAGTTCTCGGCTCTGGCTCGCTTATGCCTGCAGCGACGCATCCCCACCAGGGAACTGTTGGAATCGGAGTTGATGGCCCTCATCGCTGAACGAACGAAGAAGTGCATCAAGATCAACTGGCAGTTCTCGATTGAGGTGTGTCGCCAAAAGCTGAATTTGCGATATTCGATTGTTAATGAGGCTAATTCCAAATTCACAGAAATGCAGATTATTTAGGTTACAGAGTACCAATAAAATAAACAAAAATAATTCGCTGGAATCAGGAGTAAAGATGAACGGCTCGGCAAAATCCCACCCTATTAAGCAATCAACATTAACAGCTCAATTGAGCGACCTCAAACCGGCGGTCGACAAGGGATTGCAAACGCTATGCAAGGAACGGATCATCGGCCGCATCTGGGATCACGATTATTCTGTCTGGAAGCCACAGCCCACCGAGATCACGAACCGCCTCGGCTGGTTACGTATCATGGACAGGATGAACGGCGAGGTCGGCCGTCTAAACGGACTGACCAACCAACTCACCAGTGAAGGCTATACCCATGCCCTGTTGCTGGGTATGGGCGGATCCAGTCTAGCCCCTGAATTATTTGAGAAGACTTTCGGCCGCTCGTCGCACTCACCCGAGGCGCCATTCCCCTATCTGGACCTGATCGTCGTCGATACAACCGACGCCGATGCCATCCGCGCGGCCGAGCAAGCGGTCGATTTGAAGCACACCTTAATCATCGTCAGCACCAAGTCGGGCGGTACTGTCGAAACGCTATCGGCGTTCAAGTATTTCTACAATCAGTTGGCGCTCGCCATCGGCCCCGAACTCGTTGGCGGGCATTTCATCGCCATCACCGACCCGGGCAGTAAAATCATCGAAATGGCCGCCCGTTATCATTTTCGGGAGGTATTTGAGAACGACCCTAATATCGGCGGCCGCTACTCCGCTCTCTCCTATTTCGGCCTTGTCCCGGCGGCCCTCGTCGGCACCGATATCGGCCGACTGCTGGCCAGAGCATCAACCATGGCATCGAACAATGCGCTGTCAGATTGTGATGTCATCGGCGACAATCTCGCCGCCCGACTTGGCGCTGCCATGGGTCAAGCAGCCATGGCAGGTCACGACAAGTTGACGTTCATCACCTCGGTCGCGCTAGCCAGTTTCGGCGATTGGGTGGAGCAACTCATTGCCGAGAGCACGGGCAAGGAGCGCAAGGGTATCCTTCCCGTCGTCGGCGAACCTCAAGAGCCTGTCGACAGCTATGGCGAGGACCGGCTATTCATCCACATGCGGCTGGATGGCGACGCCGGAGATGATGATTTTGTATCCGAACTGGCCGAGGCGGACTACCCGGTGATCACTATCCATCTCAAGGACCTGTATGATATCGGCGGTCAGTTCCTCTTGTGGGAGATGGCGACGGCCATCGCCGGGTATTTTCTGCGGATCAATCCGTTCGACCAGCCTAATGTCGAGGCGGCCAAGGTCAAAGCCAGAGAGATCGTGGCTGATTATAGTGAAAAGGGGAGCTTGCCGGCAGGCGACTTTGCGCAGTTAAATCCCATAAACCTCAAGAAGTTTTTGAGCCGGGCGAAGCAGGGAGATTACATCTCAATCCAGGCCTACGTGTATCCCACGCCGGAAACGGATGCAGCACTCCAATCCCTGCGCAAAGCCATTAATCTGCTAACCGATCTGGCAACAACGACCGGTTATGGCCCGCGCTTTCTCCATTCAACGGGGCAGCTCCACAAAGGGGACGGAGGGAATGGTCTGTTCATCCAGCTCGTATCCGATGCCGATAAAGATCTGCCCATCCCCGATGAGGCAGGCTCCGAAAAATCGAGCATGAGCTTCAACGTGCTGAAAAAAGCTCAGGCATTAGGCGATGCGGCCGCGCTGAGAGAAGTCAAACGAAGGCTGATTTCTTTCGAAGTAGGTACGAACGCAGACGCGGCAGAGATGATCGCGCGCCTGGCAGCAGCGCTCTAGTTCGCTCGCCCATGCCGCGGGCGATCGCCATTCAGACGATTACTCCCGCGGCCGTTTGATTTCATCCGGCTACTCCCCGGTATAGGCGATGCGGAAGATGATCCCCGTTGCCCAGTCGGCAACGTAAAGCGCTCCGTCGGGTCCGACGGTCAAATTAATCGGCGCGGCAAACCCGGTAGCGAAAGTCGCCATCTCCTCACCGCCCGGGCTAAACCAGACGATCCGCTGCGCTTCGGGGAAGGCGCTCCACAACGTCACGAAAATGCTGTTGTAGTAGCCGGGAAACTCGTCGTCAAGATAGGTCGTGACCCCGGTCGGCGCGGAATGAGGGATGAAGGTATGCAAGGGTGGCACGATCTCCACGCCGGCAGGAGGCGGGAAACAGGTGTCGCATTCGAACCAGGGGTAGCCGTGCTCCCCACCGGGTACGACCAGATTGAATTCCTCGGGCGGGCCGAAATCGGGCATGTTATCGGTGGCGAACAATCGACCGTCGGCGTCCCAGGCGATCCCGAAGCTGTTGCGGAACCCGCGGGCATAGGCCTCAATCTGAGTGCCGTCGGGGCTGAAGCGAAGGATACTGGCCTCATAAGGATGCAATACATCTTGCTTGCCGTAATTCGCCTCCGTCAGAATTTCGCCATGATCGGCGCGGCCGCCGACGGCCATATAGCCGTAGCCGTCCGGGCCGAAGGCGACGCCGTTGGCCGAGTGCATGGCGACATAGCAGCAGGGCAAGCCGGTAATCAAATCCGTCACCACCCCATCCTCGATTACCGCTAATTTGGCCTCCCCATCAACGAAAACATCGATCACGCGGCTGGTGATATACAGCTTGTCCGTCTCCGGCTGGAATGCCAACCCGGCCGGAGCGATAAATCCATCGACGTAAAGCTCGATATTACCCGCTTCATCAATGGTATAAACCTCTCCCGAATTAGTGGCGACATATAACAATCCATCCGGTCCGAACGTCATCACATTTGGCTGACCGTCGACACGAGCGAAATAGCTCGCAGTAAAACCCTCGGGTAAGCGAATACGCGATTCCCATCCGGCCACGTCATCGTTGCAGGGGTATCTTTCGCCACAGTCGCTTTCCGCATACGGTGGCTGTTCGATCTCGCCGAAAGGCGCGACAGTGGCCGACGGATCCAGATTAAGCTCGATGATCGGAGTGGGCACGACACCTCCCTCGGCCGTAGGCGTCATCTGTGGTCCGGGTGAAGCAGTCGGAACAGTGGTTGCGATGGCCGGCGGAGGCACGACCGTGGGGGCCGGGAGATCGGTGGAGATAGCAGCCGCCGGTTCGGTTACGACTGAAGCGGTAGCGAGAACCGTGACGGCTGCAGCCGGGTCTGTAGTAGGCGAGCTACACGCAGTGGCGATAAGAATCAGAAACATCGACAAAATAGCGGCGGTTAACCGTATTTTGTGTTGATTATGGTGGTGTTGATTATGATTCAGATTCATGACTTTTTCTTCCGGGCGGCAGCATGAAAAAAGACCGTCAATGGCGGCTCCGTCTTTATCCACTAATCCCGCCCAATCCTGTTATTTTTTGGCTCCTGCCTCATCGTTCGATGAGCATCGTCACCGGCCCATCATTATTGATCGAGACATCCATATGCGCGCCGAAGATACCGCAGGCCACAGTAAACCCCATCTCGCGCAGGCAATTAACGAAATAATCGACAAGCGGCTCGGCGTGTTCCGGCGCGGCGGCATCGGTGAACGACGGCCGCCGTCCCTTGCGGGCATCGCCATAGAGAGTGAACTGGGAAACGACGAGCAACTCACCGCCAACATCGGCCAAAGACAGGTTCATCTTGCCGGCTTCATCGTCAAAGACGCGCAGCCCGGCGATCTTGGACGCGATCCACTCCACCTCGGCGTGGCCGTCGGCATGGGTGACGCCCAACAAGACAACGAAACCCCGGTCGATGCGGCCCACAATTCTCCCCTCAACGGTGACATCCGCATGGGAGACTCGTTGGATGAGCGCGCGCATGTTGTTAAAGGATTCCGATCTTGCTGTGATCGCCCACCGTCAGCTTGAGAGCCTTGGGGCGGATGGGGCTTCGATTGATGACAACGTCTCGACCGATGAGGCTGTCCTGAATTCGCGCTTCCAAATCCCGAATGACGCTGTTTTCCAGAACCATCGAATGCTCGATTTCGCTATTTTCGATGGTAACGTCATGGTCAATGCTGGTATAGGGGCCGATATAGCTATTGATAATCCGTGTGTTCTCGCCGATGATGGCCGGGCCACGCACAATACTGTTGATGATCTCCGCTCCTCGCTGGACGGTAACGCGGTGATCGACCTTGCTGTCGCGATCGACATAACCAACGATAGAGTGCTTGATCTCTTCCAGCACCAGATCATTGGCGGAGAGCATGTCTCCGGGCGCGCCGGTGTCAATCCACCAACCCTGATGTACATAGGGATGGACGCTATACTCTTTATTGACCAGCCATTGGATGGCGTCGGTGATCTCTAACTCGCCGCGCCAGGAAGGCTTAATGTTGTCGGCAGCCTCAAAGATATGATGATCGAACATGTAGATGCCGACGAGGGCCAGGTCGCTGGGAGGCACCTTGGGTTTTTCGACAAGGCGGATGATGCGGCCATCCTCGCCCAACTCAGCCACGCCGTACTGTTCGGGGTGTTCGATCCGGGTCAAAACGATCTGGCTGTTCCAGTCGCTGGTGGCAAACTGGCTGATCAGGGTGCTGATCCCACCCTGGATCACATTATCGCCAAGGAACATGACGAAGCGATCATCGCCAATGAAGGGTTGAGCCACCTTAACCGCATGCGCCAGGCCCAGCGGCTTATCCTGAGGGATATAAGTGATATTAACATCCCAGCGGCTGCCGCTGCCAACGGCCTCCTTGATCTGTTCGGCCGTGCCGCCAACGACGATTCCGATATCGTCGATCCCCGCATCACGGATGGATTCAATCACCCGGAACAAGATCGGCTTGTTGGCGACCGGAATCAGTTGCTTGGCGTTGGTGTAGGTTAGCGGATACAAGCGAGAGCCTGTCCCACCGCTCAGTATCAATCCTTTCATGGATTCTCCATCGGATAAAAACAGTGTATCGATTTACAGGAGCTAACCGGCATGGCTCCTACTAACCGTAGTACTCACCCATTCCGCTATCCTTGGGCGCGTTCGTCAGGGTTGCGCCGACAATGCGAATCCTCGCCTTTTCCAGTAGCTCCCGTGCGCGTTCGGAACGGTCACGTCGCGTCTTGCCGGCTTGAATGACCAGAAGTACCCCATCCACCTTGGCTCCCAGGATGGTGGCGTCGGCTGCGACCGTCACCGGTGGCGCATCAAACAACACGATGTCCGCCCGCTCCGCCAGCAGTTCAATGATCTGATCCATGCGCGACGCCCCCAGCATATCGGCCGGGTTGGGCGGTTTCGCGCCGCTGCTGAGCAACCACAAATTTTCAACCGCGGTCTGTTGCAGCGGCAGATCACTGATCTCTTCCATGACCAGATTCGTCAGGCCGGGCGATGCGTCAAGACCGAACACTTCATGCAGGTTGGGTCGGCGCAAGTCGCAATCGACCAGGATGGTGCGGCGGCCGCTCTGGGCATAGGTCACAGCCAGATTGGCTATGGTCGTCGATTTACCCTCTCCGGCCGAAGGTGATGTGACGACCAGGGTGCGGAGCGGCTTGTCGAGGCTGTAGAAAGACAGATTCGTGCGCAGCGTCCGATAGGCTTCGCTGGCCGGCGATCGTGGGTCTGTTATCGTTACTAAAGTCATATTTCCCGATTCCAGGTCGGAGGAGACACCGAGGTTCATTTCGACGTGCTCTTCCGTTATCGTACTATTGTTGAGGAATGGTCCCGATGACGGGGATCTCCAGATAGCGCTCGACATCCTCTCGGCGCCTCATAACCCCGGAGGCCAGCCATTCGAGCAAGAAGATAATTGCCACGCCGAGCAACATACCGAAGACTGCGCCGGCAGCGGTGTTGATTTTCGTGTTCGGCCGTTCCAATGAGACCTTCGGATCGTCAATAAATTCAATAGTGATCCAGTCAGCCTTGTCCAGGCCGTCATTTTTTGCGTTTTGCCATCTGATAAGTTCATTACCCCAGGCCCGGGCAATGTCGTTAGCCAGGTCGGGATCCGTATTTTCCACGGACAAGGAGATGACGAAGCTATTGCCGTCACTGGCAACGCGCACATTGCCGAGCAATTCACCTGACGTCATATCGAGTTGCAAAGTGTCGATGACTTTCTGGGCCTGATAGCTGCTATAAAGCCATTGCTCAAAGCTACTCAGGAGGGCTTTGGCGGCCTGTGCCTGGCCGAAGTCGGTGCGCGATGGAGACACAAGCAACCGCAGAGTAGACTCATAGATGGGCGTCTGGATCTTGCTAAAGCCGAACGCGGCCGCCGCCGTCAACGCCATCAATACCAGGATTAGCCAGCCTCGCTGGCGCAATATCCGAAAGTAATCTCTAAGTTCCATATCTAACGACTAACCTCTCTTGCGCTTCTCGTGAGGTATCTCACCGATTACCGGCAGGCCAACCTTCTCAATTTCCGCTCGCTCGCGAACAGTGGGGTCCAGATAATGGGCCAACAATGCCAAGCCCAGCCCTGCCACCAGAGCCAGGGCGATCCGCAGCGGTAAATCGAGCTGAGTGCGGATACCGGCTGCAATCGGATTGATAACCGGCTCATCGAGTTGGACGAGGATGGCCGTCTCACCGCCAAGCTGCGGCAACGCCTCAGCATTGTCCTCGGTTAACACGGCGATCACACCGTCGAGCATATGCTCCAGTTGCGTCGCGTCACCCGATGTTAGCGAGATGGTCAGCATACTTCGGGCGTTGTCGGCCGACAGCCCGCCTTGAATGGCTCCTGCGGGGACATCATAACCCTGCCCGGCCAGATAGTCGCTGACCGCCTCGGCAAACTTGCCGCCGCGCACCCAGTCGGCCAGGCCATTGACGATATACTCCGATGTAGTCCAGTTAAAGTAGCGCTGCTCGTCGAATTCGGCCGCAGCCGCACCGGGTACTTGACCGACTATGAAACGCACCCCAACGTTAAAGATCGCCGGAGAGGGTCGAAAAGTCGCCGCGCCGGCAACCAGGACGACAATCGCAGGAATCAGGGCGATCGCCCAGCGGCGGCGAAGGATTTTCCAGTATTGGCGGAGTTCCATTCTTCGTATTTCTGAGTCAGAAAATCGTCAATGCGGCGTTTGAATACAGAGACATCAAAACGCTCAGCATGGCGACGCATCACCGTCGGATTCACAGACAGTGGATCGAAGGATTCGACGGCCTCGATCATAGCAGCAACGGACTGCTCGGCAAACAGCGTCCCGGTGGAGACGTCCTTGGAGCCAGTGATGACTGTCTCCAGCGCCCCACCGGCGGCATAGGCAATAATCGGTCGCCCCGCAGCGTTAGCCTGGAGTGGTGAGATACCGAAATCCTCCTCGCCCGGCCAAACAAACGCGCGGCAGCGAGCGAACAAGTCAGGAAGATCAGCGTCAGGCACGTAGCCCAGGAATTTCACCGTTGGCCCCGCCATCGCCTCAAGTCGGTCACGGTCGCGGCCGCTTCCGGCAATGACCAACGGACGCCCCATCGCATTAAAAGCTTTAATCAGCAAATCGAGCCGTCGATAAGGTACGAGGCGGCCGACGAACAAATAGTAATCATCGATCTGATTCGATAAATCAAAGCGGTTCACATCCACTGGTGGATAAATGATAGTCGCCTCGCGCCGGTAGACCTTGGCGATTCGCCGACGGATTTCATCCGAGATAGCGATGAAGTGATCGACGCGATCCGCTGCCAATCGATCCCACATACGCAGGTGGGTCACGAAAGGAGCTAATCCCAGACGGGTTAGACGGCCGAGGTTCTCGCTCTCAGTATACTGATGGTAACGCCACACGTAGCGGGTGGGAGTCAGACAGTAACAGATGTGCATCGTCTCCGGCCCGGTGATGACGCCATGACAGAAGCCGCTATTGTTACTCAGGACGACGTCGTAGCCTCGCAAATCGAATTGTTCCATTGCGAGGGGGTAGAGCGGGAAATACAACTGTTGCTTGCGATGAGCCATGGGCAAGCGATCGATGAAGCTTGTTCGGATGTCCCAATCACGCCAATGGGCAGGCATTCGCTCGCGGTCGTAGAGAGACGTATAGAGCGGTGCGTCGGGATAGAGGGCAACAAGAGCCTCCAACACATCTTCCGCGCCACCGAGCTGATTAAGCCAGTCATGGATGAGGGCGATCATTCAGACTGATTATAACCTCAGATTGCTGATGGGACATATTATTTCAAGCTTTATCTGACTTCCCTAAGAGAAAGGATAGAATAGGGTTTCTTATCACATTTCCCATCAGGATTGGACTCTCGTATGTTGCTTTATTTGATTCGTCACGCCGAATCGACTAATAATGAGTTATATACACTCACCGGCGGGAGCGACGGCCGATCGGCCGATCCGCCCTTGACAGAGCTGGGGCATCGCCAGGCTCAACGATTGGCCCTGTTCCTTGCAGCACCATTAATCAATCCACCTGAGGGTGAGCCGCCATTATTGTCTGATTTCATTGCACGCCATGACCGGCGTGGATTTGGTCTAACCCACTTGTATAGCAGTCTGATGACACGAGCGATTCAGACCGGCAGTTACATCGCCACCGCTACCGGCCTGCCTATCTCCGGCTGGATAGAAGTACACGAACACGGCGGCTTGCATCATATCGATGAAGAAACAGGTGAGGACGTAGGGTTACCCGGGCCTGGCCGAACCTGGTTCGCGACCGAATATCCGCACCTCTCTCTGCCCGATAATCTGGGAGAGATGGGGTGGTGGAACAGGCCCAAAGAGACCATACCCGAGGCGAGGGCACGCGCTCGTGTCGTGTGGGCACAACTTATTGATCGTCACGGGAACACGGATGACCGCGTCGCCATCGTCACCCATGGCGCCTTTTTCCAGTCGCTTCTGATAGCCCTCATTTCGGATGAGGACAGTATTTCAATACCGGTCCTGGATGAAGCCAATATGGAATTCGGCATGAGCAATGCTTCAATCAGCCGCTTTGAGGTTAGCAACGGCCGTATTGTCGCCCGTTATATCAACCGGGTCGATCATTTACCGGACGAGTTGATCACCGGTTAAATATCCCATTGAGCGTCGGAACCTACAATCTCATCAGAAGGCTCTGCGTTTTGACAGAGCATTGGTTTCGCGTCAAGCAACCCAAGTGCCGAAAGTCAGGATGTAAGTCTGGTCGATTCAAATTTAAAAGAATCCAATGCCAAAAAACAATGGCAATCACGGTGGTTTGAAATGAAATGCCGATGTTAAGGGAATCTTAGAAAATCCTATATTGTCCAATATATGGATAACATACCTCGCGAAGCAGGTAGCCTATATTGTATGGCGATTGTGAAAAACAGTTGAAGATCAGTTTATTTTCCTCTAGAGCGTGTTATGCACTTTTGCACACAAGAAAGCTATGCTGGGGTAAGCTTGCGGCATGAACCGCAAAGCCTACCCTAGCGATGTTAGTGATGAGGAATGGGCGTTTGTCGCGCCGTACCTGACCCTGATGA
>CAYXNH010000109.1:0-9676 GCA_964466135.1 uncultured Ardenticatenaceae bacterium
GGCAACGCTGAAGGCTCGCGTGCCGTTCATTCATTTCTTCGACGGCTTCCGCACCTCGCACGAGATCAACAAGATCACGCCCATCAGTGAAGAAATCATGCGGGCAATGATCAACGAAGATCTGGTGAAAGCTCATCGAGATAGGGGGCTGACACCGGACATGCCGGTGATGCGTGGTACAGCACAGAATCCCGACGTCTATTTCCAGGCACGTGAAACCGTAAATCCGTTCTACTCGGCCTGCCCCGGTCTGGTGCAGGAAACGATGGACGAACTGGCCGAGCTGACCGGCCGCCAATATCATCTGTTTGATTACGTCGGCGCGCCGGATGCGGATCGCGTGATCGTTCTGATGGGATCGGGCGCCGAGGCGGTCGAGGAGACGGTGGACTATCTGGTCGAACGAGGCGAGAAGATCGGCTTGGTGAGGGTACGACTCTATCGACCATTTGATTCGTCTGCGTTCGTCAATTCCTTGCCGGCAACTACACGAAATATCGCCGTCCTGGATCGCACCAAGGAGCCGGGAGCTGCCGGCGAACCGCTGTACCTCGACGTCGTGTCAGCCCTCGTGGAACAGGTGGCCGGCGGCAATGCGCCATTCGACACGATGCCGCGAATCATCGGCGGCCGCTACGGCTTATCATCCAAGGAGTTCACTCCGGCGATGGTGTTGGCTGTGTTTAACGAGCTGGCCAAGACGACGATGAAGAACCATTTCACCATCGGGATCAACGATGACGTCACCCACACAAGTCTGCCCTATGATGAGACGTTCTCGACCGAGCCAGATGACGTGGTGCGTGCCATCTTCTTTGGCCTGGGTTCCGACGGTACGGTGGGAGCCAATAAGAACTCGATCAAGATAATCGGGGAGAATACGCCCAATTATGCTCAGGGCTATTTCGTCCTCGACTCGAAGAAATCCGGTTCGGTGACTGTCTCACACCTGCGCTTCGGGCCACGGCCGATTCATTCGACCTATTTGATCACCACGGCCAACTTTGTAGCCTGCCATCAGTTTGGCTTCCTCGAACGCTTCGACATGCTTAAGCTGGCCCAACCAGGAGCGACATTCCTGCTGAACAGCCCTTACGGCCCGGATGAAGTATGGGATCACCTACCGCAGGAAGTGCAGCGAGCGATCATCGAGAAAGGCTTACGCTTCTTTGTGGTCGATGCCTACACCGTAGCCGAAAAGACAAACATGGGACGCCGGATCAACACCGTCATGCAGACCTGTTTCTTCGCGCTAATCGAGCGAGCCACATCGGTTCCTCTGCTATCGCGCGAAAGGGCCATCGGCGAAATTAAGAAGGCCATTGAAAAGACATACGGCAAGCGAGGCGAGGCGGTCGTGCAGCAAAACTATGACGCTGTTGATGCGTCATTGTCACAGATGCATGAAGTGAAGATTCCGGCACAGGTGACCAACCCGCGCTCTCGTCCCGGAGTCGTCCCGGCCCATGCGCCTGAATTCATTCAGACCGTGACAGCCTCGATGATGGCCGGGCTGGGTGATATGCTACCGGTGAGCGCTCTACCCATCGACGGCACCTATCCTACCGGCACGACCCAGTGGGAAAAGCGTAACATCGCCACAGAAGTACCGCTTTGGGATTCGGATATCTGCATCCAGTGCGGCAAATGCGCCTTCGTCTGCCCACATGCGGTCATTCGCATGAAGGTTTATGATCCGTCCAACCTGGACGATGCGCCATCCGACTTCAAAAGCATGCCGGCTCGCTTTTTCAAGGAATACAAGGATCTGTCCTACACATTGCAGATCTCACCCGAAGACTGCACCGGCTGCTCCCTTTGTTACGAAGTCTGCCCGGTCAAGAACAAAAAACAGCCGAAATTCAAAGCCATCAACATGGTTGAATATACGCCGGAAATGCGCGAGCAGGAAAGCCGGAACTGGGAGTTCTTCCAGAACCTGCCGAATGTGGAACGCACTGAACTGCCTTTCAATCAGGTTAAGTACAATCAGTTGCTTGAGCCTTTGTTTGAGTTCTCTGGCGCATGCGCCGGTTGTGGGGAGACACCCTACCTGAAGCTCATTACCCAGCTGTATGGCGACCGGATGCTGGTTGCCAACGCCACAGGATGTTCCTCGATCTATGGCGGCAACCTGCCGACAACACCGTGGTCGAAGAACCGCGAGGGACGCGGCCCAGCCTGGTCCAACTCCCTGTTTGAAGATAACGCGGAATTCGGCCTGGGTATGCGCGTAGCGCTGGACCAACGAATCGACGCAGCGACAAATTCTCTGCGTGCGCTACGGGAAGTAATCGGCATCGAATTGGCTGACGAAATCCTCTACAGCGATCAGATCACCGAGATGGATATCCTGAGCCAGCGGCGTCGGATTCAGCTGTTGCGCGAACGTATCCAGACGCTTCTAGCCGGAGATGATTCGGGTATCTCTGCGATGAAACCCGCCCTATCCGATCTTCTCAGCAAGGCTGACGTCCTTGTCAAGAAGAGCGTTTGGATCGTCGGTGGCGATGGCTGGGCTTACGATATCGGTTATGGTGGCCTCGACCACGTGATGGCATCAGGTCGCAACGTCAACATCATGGTACTGGACACGGAAGTCTATTCCAATACTGGCGGCCAGATGTCGAAATCCACGCCACGTGGCGCGGTGGCCAAGTTCGCAGCCGCCGGCAAGCCACTGCCCAAGAAGGATTTGGGCATGTTGGCGATGTCGTATGGCAATGTCTACGTCGCTCGCGTCGCGTTCGGGGCGAATGACCGTCAGACAGTACAGGCAATCATGGAAGCAGAGGCTTACGACGGTCCGTCACTGATCATCGCTTACAGTCACTGCATCGCCCACGGATACGATCTCAAGTATGGATTGGATCAACAGCAGGCGGCCGTCGATTCGGGCCACTGGTCTCTGTATCGATACAACCCCGATCTGGCTTTAACCGATCCGGTGGAAGGCAATGGCCACGAACCGCAAGTCGGCAGGAATCCGTTCCAGCTCGATTCAAAGGCCCCCAGCATCCCATTGGAAGATTACATCTATCGCGAGGGTCGCTATCGCATGTTGCAGCAAAGCAATCCCGAAGCGGCCGAGCGACTGCTCAAGTTGGCCAAGGCGGACGTCGCCCAACGCTGGGAGACCTACCACAAGATGGCTACCAGCCACGAGAAACCCGAACGAGTGGCGGCCGCGGACTAGGATGACACAAGTGTACGCAGATAACATGGGTCGGAAGCAGGCTTGTGTTATCTGTGTACCGTCTATCAGGAGAACATAGAATGGACCTACGAACAACTTACCTGGGTCTCAATTTGAAGAACCCCTTGGTGGCCTCAGCATCGCCGTTGGCACGCGAATTGAGCAACATCCGACGCATGGAAGATGCCGGAGCCGCGGCCGTGGTGCTGAATTCCCTGTTTGAGGAGGAGATCAATCAGGAGAGCCAGGCGCTCGACCGCTATCTGAGCGAGGGCACAGAGAGCTATGCCGAAGCGCTGACCTATTTCCCGGAGGCACGCTCCTATCGGGCCATCGGCCCTGACGCCTATCTGGAGCATATCTTTCGGGCCAAGCAAGCCGTCGATATCCCCGTAATCGCTAGTTTGAACGGAGTGTCGTCTGGTGGTTGGACTCGTTATGCGAAGGAGATGGAAGGCGCCGGCGCGGATGCGCTGGAATTAAACATCTACTATCTACCCACCAGCATCGCCCTCTCCGGTGCAGAGGTAGAGCAGATCTATATCAATCTGGTGCGTGACGTCCGGGCGTCGATAGATATTCCAATCGCCGTCAAACTCAGCCCCTACTTCAGTTCGACGGCCAACATGATGTACCGACTAGCCGAGGAGGGGGCGAATGGGCTAGTGCTGTTCAACCGCTTCTACCAGCCCGACCTCGACCTGGAAAACCTGGAGGTGCTGCCGAACCTCATTCTAAGTCACTCGGATGAGATGCGATTGCCGTTGCGATGGATTGCAATCCTATACGGCCGCGTGGCAGCCGACCTGGCATTGACCACGGGCGTGCACAGTGCGCAAGACGCGCTGAAGGCCGTCGCTGCGGGAGCCAATGTGGCCATGATGACGTCGGAGATCCTGTTGAACGGCATCGGCCGCTTCAGTGAAATCCTGGCGGAGATGCGCCTATGGCTGGAAAAGCAGGAATACCGCTCGATCCAGGAGCTTCACGGCAGCTTGAGCCAAATCAACGTAGCCGCACCGGCCGCCTTCGAACGCGCCAACTACATCCAGATTGTGAAATCTTACGCACCCATGTTTCGTTAAACGGTTTTACGTTTAATGGCTTATGGCATCCTGTTGCAAGGTTGATTGATCAAGCAAAAGAGGCTCTGGGAAATCCAGAGCCTCTTTTGTCGGAGGTAATACAGTCAGAAAGCTGACCGAGGTAGAAGAAGATCGTCGGAGTACGATCTAAAAACGAGCGGCTTCAGGGTTGGTGTAGGCCCAACGACAAGACACACCGACCATGTTACATTCAACGGCAGATGAACACGTACAAGCTCGAACCTTATGTTCCATGTCCTCCATCCACAGGAAGTCATTGAGAGGGTAGACGTGCTGCTCTTTCAATTCGACGTCCTTGTCGATGATCCGACAATGCTTTGAGCCGACAAGGATCCATCTTGTTACTGCCATTCGACCCATCCTTATCTCGATTTCGGTTGTTTCAACACGCCCGAGATCAAGGTTCCTATATCTGACACCATCTTACCAAAAGGCCCGACCAGCACTAAGTGCCGATTGTCACCGGATATGGTGACATTCGTCATGCGTCATTGGGAGCCTACCTTTATGGGGAGGGAGAGAAACGAACAGGGATCGTTAGAGAGGCATTCTCTTCCTGGGATCCGACCTCCCCTGGCTCAATCAGGTCAATCGTTAAATAGAAGGTTTGATCGGATTCGATCACCTCGGATGAGAAAAGATAGAAATCTACAACCATCTCATCGACAGGCCATTGGTTGATTGGAAAAGTTCCTGACTGAGGATCGCCAATTGTATGGAAGAGGACGGCGCCATCCTCATCTTGGACCATTACAGAGATCTGCCGTGAATTGTTGACAGGTGATGAAAGCCTCCAGTAGAGATAGATGCCATGTTGATTTCCACCGGTAATCGCCCGATAACCAACCAGGGTTAGCTCGGGAGACAAGGCCATGTCAACAGGGCTCGCTTCCTCTACCTGGCAAGGAACGACACAGTAGAGTGAATAGTCATCGGTCAATTGCAGAGGGGCAAGCCTGCCTTTGGCTGTAGCTAATTGCTCACGATAGGGGCTGACTGAAATTGTACGAATAGCATGAGACGTCCAGTCAAAAAGCAGGAAGTTCGGCCGCAACGTTCCCATGATCTGTTGCAGGAACCCGGCCACATCCGATGAATCGTCACTCGACTGTTGAAATAACGCGTATTGAGGATGGTCCGGCTCATCCATAATTTGATACAGTCGGTTGTTTGTCATCAGCTGATCCGGCCGAGTCACCCCGACTGCAGCCAATAGTGGCTGAACATCCTCAACCCTCCGGACGATCTCTCCGGTCCGCGTCTGCTTGACTCCCCAGTTCGTGGACGACAGAAACAACACCGAGAAAAGCCCAAGCAAAAGCAAGCCGACCCCAATCGCAGCACGTTCTGGTGGGACAACTCTCTCCGCCAATTGGCTGACGGCCAGCACGATAATAACGACCTGAATAGCGAGAGGGACAAGCAGATAGCGCGTAAATAGCCATGCCATGCTTGTTGCCAGCACCGGAAAAAAGAGCGCCATCAGCAGCAACGCGGTTTGTGCGCGCGTCAAACGCCTGTCAAAGAGAAGAGCCACACAAGCAGCCAGCCAAATCAGATAATTGATGAACGGATCCCAGAGAGACACCTTACGCTCCAAACCCAATGGATCGGTTGCGTAGGGGTTGCCATCATAGGCGAAAAAGCGACCGATTTCACTCGTCCAATGGAACAGAAAGCCTGAGGGATCATCCTGAACAACCTGCATGAAAGAGACGTCTGGCGGAATAGTGCCCCAGTTTTCGGTCCAATTGAAGTCGCCGTGAATGCTAAACCAGACATTTTTCGCCTGTTCGTTATAAACAGGATTACCCTTGACAACAGCGGAGGCAAGCAGTTGCGGCAAGGCAACGATTATGAACGCGCCTAAGAGAAGACCGAGGGAGACCACCAGTCGTCGTTTAGCCTTCCAGTCTCGAACACCCAGATAGATTGCCGCGATCGGCAGAAAGACCAGGGTCGTATAACGGATTAGATAAGCTCCTCCCAAAACTGCCCCGGCAGCGATGGAGGTGTTTCCGGTTGCGCGCACGCTTTTCGCCGAATCAACGAACAGGATGGTTAAGGCCATCAGTTGCAATCCGGCGGCTAGCATGTCTGTCCCTTCCTGAAGCGTCTGGAAGCGAAAGAAGGGATGGAGTGCCAATAACCCGGAAGCCGCTAATGCAAAAGGCACCTGACGAGTCACATGATAGATCAATATATAGACAGCGATCAGACATAAGATAGCCCCCACCCATGAAATCAGCTGACCATAGCTGACCATATCAAAACCGGCCGACAGACCAATCCGCAACAGCACAAAATAACCGGCCCCATAAAACGGATGAACCCACGTCTCGAGTTGGGTCCAGGACAAGCCCTTGGCCCACTGCTGGTGATACCAATAATCCACCATCGTCACGGCGCTTTGAGCCTTAGCCTCTGATAGGATAAAGGCAGTGAAAATGGCCAAAAGTAACAATAATGGCAGGTATATCTGATAGCGACGCATTGAAGTGACGATTATAACATCGATGGGTCAAGCATCTTACTGCATTAATGGAGGTTATTTAGCGAATTCCCCCTGATGATATGACATTCATCAGCGCTATTTGTGAAATAAATCACTAATTAACGCCAATGCCCACCAGTATGATTAAAAACATAATAGGCTCCTAATCCCCATCGTTAGGCCGCCTATTGTCTCCAGGGAGGGTAACATGATCAAACCTGACCAAACCGTTAAGACGACCTGCTCATTCACCCATCTAATCGATAAGGAGCCAACTTATGAATCAAAATTCCCCTATGCCGTCGCTTGACGCCTTAATGCCAGCTGAAATGGCCAAGAAGGCGGAAAACGTTGGCGTGGTTAAGGCAAATCTTGGGCCATTCCGCATGTTTGCACTGGCGGTGCTGGCCGGCGCGTTTATCGCCATGGGCGCGGTATTCATGACCATAGTGACTACCGGCGCAGCGGGCATCCTGTCTTTTGGCGTGGCCAGATTGCTGGGTGGCTTGGCGTTCTGTCTGGGCCTTATTCTGGTGGTTGTGGCCGGCGCGGAGTTATTCACAGGCAACAACTTAATCGTCATGGCCTGGGCTGGCGGCAAAGTCAGCACCGTCAAACTGCTGCGCAACTGGATCATCGTGTACCTGGGCAATTTCGGCGGGGCGATCCTGACGGCGTATGGTTTGTTCCTGAGCGGCCAATTCCTGTTCAGCAATGGAGCCGTCGGTCTGAATGCGCTGACCATTGCCGGTGTCAAGACCAACCTCGCTTTTATCCCTGCCCTTGTCCTGGGCGTCTTCTGCAATGCGCTGGTGTGCCTGGCGGTGTGGCTATGCATGGGGGCGCGCACGACAGTCGACAAGATCGCGGCCATCATCTTCCCTATCACCGCGTTTGTGGCCGCCGGGTTCGAGCACAGTATCGCCAACATGTACTTCATCCCGGTTGCCCTGTTCATCAAGGCCGGAGCGCCGGAATCATTCTGGGCCGCCATCGAAAAGACGCCCGCTGACTTTGGGACAATAACCTGGAGCAACTTCTTCCTCACAAATCTCCTGCCGGTCACCATCGGCAACATCATCGGTGGCGCGCTGATGGTTGGTCTGGCTTATTGGTTCATCTATCTGCGCCCGAGTTGGACCGGTCGGAAAGAAACTGGTGATTCGGAGAATGGAGCGATTAAGAAAGTCTAGCGCGTCTCGATATCTCGCATACCTTGGTCAAATCACTACGGCATAGGTACGCCGTATTACTCCCTCCAAAACGATAACCGCCTCCAGTCACTAAATGACCGGAGGCGGTTATCTTTACCGAAGAGAAGAAGAAGGAGAAACAGTCTACAGGTAGCCCAATTTACGGGCCGCCTGGGTCAACTCATCGCGGAAATTGGGGTGTGCTATGTTAATCAGCTCGCAAGCGCGCTGGCGGATAGTTTTGCCGTACAGGGAAGCGACGCCAAATTCAGTGACGATATAGTGGATATCATTGCGGCTGGTGGTCACACCGGATCCCTCCGATAGCAACGGAGATATTCGACTAATTGTGTCATTCTTGGCGGTGGAAGGAAGAGCAATGATCGGTATTCCCCCTTTGGAGCGGGCCGCCCCGCGGATGAAGTCTACCTGACCGCCAACGCCACTGTACAACACCGGACCGATCGAGTCAGCGCAGACCTGCCCGGTCAGATCGACCTGCAGCGCCGCGTTAATGGCCACCATGTTATCATTTTGGGCAATCCGGAATGGATCGTTGACGTAATCGGTCGGATGAAGCTCAACGATGGCATTACTATCGACGAAGTCATAGAGCCGTTTCGAACCAAACAGGAAACCGGCGACCATTTTGCCCGGGTGCAGAGTCTTTTGACTACAGGTGAAGATGCCTTGTTCGAAGAGGGAAACGACGCCATCAGAAAACAACTCCGTGTGAACCCCCAGGTCCTTATGACCATGCAGGTTGTCCAGGACGGAGTCGGGTATACCACCGATGCCCATTTGCAAGGTCGCGCCGTTGGGGATCATCCCCGCGATATGCTCGCCGATACGATCGTTAGCCGGATTCTTGTTACCTTGCACTGCCTCGGGCAACGGATAATCAGTCTCGACCACATGGGTCAGGCGACTGACATGGATGAAGCTGTCGCCGAACACGCGCGGCATCTGCTTATTGACTTCGGCAATGATGATGCGCGAGCTTTCGGCCGCGGGTTTGGTAGTTCCGACCTCGACGCCAAAACTGCAAAAGCCATGTTCGTCCGGTGGCGAGACGGAGATAAGGGACACATCGAGAGGGATGATCCGTCTCTGAAATAGCCGGGGAATCTCGGACAGGAATATGGGGGTAAAGTCCGCTCGCCCCTCTTGTACCGCCTTGCGAACGTTGTGACCGATGAAAAGCGAGTTATCGCGGAATGAGCCTTCATATTTGGGATCGACGTAGGGCGCATCGATGAAAGTCAGGATATGAACAAGCTGAACATCGCGCAACTCAGACGCGCGCTCACAGAGAGCGTCGATCAGGATGGCCGGGCCGCCCGCGCCGCCGCCAACATAGACGGCATCTCCGGATTTCACATGAGAGATGGCCGTTTGGGCATCGACTACCTTGTTTCGATAAATCGATTCCCAGTTCACTTCACACCTCCAAATACCGTGGTGACTTGCCCATCATAATTGGGGAAGACAACCTCCAGTTCGCGTCCCAGCGCTTGGGCTACCTCCTTGTTGGCGATCTTCCCTTCAATCAGGTTGATGCCGCCACCAAAATATGGCTTCTGTTCCCGGAGACCGGCTATCCCGTAACTGCCCAGTCCCAAGAGATAGGGGAGAACCGAGTTGGTCAGGCCATAACTGGTCGTTCGGGCGACAGCGGCCGTCATGT
>CAYXNH010000110.1:0-2057 GCA_964466135.1 uncultured Ardenticatenaceae bacterium
GATTTCGCCGAGCCGTCGATCCTCGTCGCCGCCGACCTGACCCCGTCGGATACGGCGCGGCTGAATCCCGAGCGCGTGCTGGCCATCTGCACCGAGTTGGGCGGGGCCACGGCCCACAGCGCGATCCTGGCCCGCGCGTTGGGTATTCCGGCCGTCGTCGGGCTGGGTCACGACATCCGGCAGGTCGCCGAAGGGCAGCAGGTCGCCGTTGACGGCGACGCGGGGACGCTGTGGATGGAGCCGGACGCGGCCGCGCTGACCCGGTTTGCCGAACGGCGCGAGGCATGGCTGGCCGGGGAGCGCCTGGCCAGGGCCGCGGGGCAGGCCGCGGCCGTCACCCGCGACGGCCGCCTGATCGAGATCGCCGCCAACATCGGCAGCCCCAACGACATCAGCGCGGCCCTGGAGTATGGCGCGGAGGGCGTCGGCCTGTTTCGCACGGAGTTCCTGTTCATGGACCGGCAGGAAGCGCCGTCCGAAGAAGAGCAATACGAGGCCTATCGGCGAGCGGCACGGCTCATGGGCGGGCGGCCGCTGATCATCCGCACGCTCGACGTGGGCGGCGACAAACCGTTGCCCTATGTGGATCTGGGCGAGGAAGCCAACCCGTTTCTCGGCTGGCGGGCCATTCGTTTCTGCCTGCAGCGGCCGGACATCTTCATGCCCCAGCTGCGGGCCATCCTTCGCGCCGGCGCGCCTGACGCTGATTCGCCGAAAGGGGACGCGTCGCCCAACGTCAAGATCATGTTCCCGATGGTCGGCACGGTGGGCGAAGTACGCGCCGCCCGCGCCATGCTGGATGCGGCGTGCGACGAGTTGCGGGCCGAAGGGCGGCCGTTCAACCCGCAGATGGAGGTCGGCATCATGATCGAGGTGCCGTCGGCCGTGGCTGTGGCCGACAAACTGGCCCGCGAGGTGGACTTCTTCAGCATCGGCACCAACGACCTGACGCAGTATGTGATGGCCGCCGACCGGGGGAACGCGCGGGTGGCCACACTGGCGTCGGCTTTTCAGCCGGCGGTATTGCGCATGATTCGCGACGCGGCCGAGGCGGCCCACGCGGCGGGCATTTGGATCGGCATGTGCGGAGAGCTGGCCGGCAAGCCGCTGGCGACGGCCCTGCTCCTGGGTCTGGGGCTGGACGAGTTGAGCATGAGCGCGCCGTCCGTCCCGGCGGTCAAGGCGATCGTGCGCGACCTGACCCTGGATGAGGCCCGGCAGATCGCCGACCGGGCGCTGGCCGCCGATTCGGCCGAAACCGTTGTAGCCATACTGAAGGATCGTTAATGGAACTGGAACTCGTTGATTTCGCCCTCATCGCTCTGGCGGCCGTGGCCGCGGGGGCGGTCAACGCGCTGGCCGGCGGCGGCACGCTCATCACCTTTCCGGCGCTGACGGCCGTCGGCGTGCCCGTCGTGGCCGCCAACATCACCAACACCGTGGCGCTCAGTCCCGGCTATCTGGGGGCAACACTGGCCCAGAAGGCGGAGATCCTCGACCAGCGACGGCGATTGTGGATCGTGCTGCCCGCGGCGGCTTTGGGTGGTTTGGTGGGCGGCTTGCTGCTGCTCAACACCAGCGAGAAGCTCTTTCGCACGCTGGTTCCCTACCTGATCCTGCTGGCGTCGTTGTTGCTGGCCGTTCAGGAGCCGCTGCGCCGCCGGCTGGTGTCTCGCTCCGAAACGAGAGAAGGGAAGGGAACGGACGAGCGCTGGGCGGCCGTGCCGGTCTTTTTCGCCGCCGTCTATGGCGGCTATTTCGGCGCGGGGCTTAGCGTCATCGTGCTGGCTGTGCTGGGTCTGTCGCTCGATGACTCGCTGACCCGCCTCAATGCGCTCAAACAAGCCGTCTCGTTTGTCACCAATTCGGTGGCCGCGTCGCTGTTCCTCTTCTCCGGTCAGGTGGTGTGGACGGCGGCGCTGGTCATGGCCGTCAGCGCCATGGCGGGCGGCGCGCTGGGGGGGCGGCTGGCGGGCCGCATCCAGCCCGCGACGCTGCGCCGGATCGTGGTGATCATCGGCGTCATCATCTCCGTCATCTATTTCATTCGCGGGTAG
>CAYXNH010000110.1:2157-6573 GCA_964466135.1 uncultured Ardenticatenaceae bacterium
GCGGTGCCCGACGGATTCGGGCTAATTGTCGGCGGGAGGGGCTTCCGCTTCGCCTCCGCTGCGAACGAGTTCCACCGTCCGCTTCCATAGCCCCTGCACGCGGCCGACGGCCGCCTCGCGTTCGGCTGCCTCGCTCTTGTCTCCCACGCCGGCCGTGCGCAGCAGGATGGTGATCCAGCGCGTGCTGTCGAAGCCCTCCAGAATGTTCAGGATGAGCAAGGTCAGCGGCGTCGAGAGGATGGCGCCCACCGCCCCCAACAACCAGCCCCAGACGAACAACGCGGTGACCACGACAGCCGGGGAGATCTTCAGTTGCTGGCCCAGCACGCGCGGCTTGACCAGGTTCTCGACTGTGCCGTTGATGAGCGCGTAGCCGACGAGGACGACCAGCGCCAGCGGCAGACCGCCTTGCAGGTAAGCCAAAGCCATCGGCGGGAGCATGGCGATCCAGAAGCCGACGACCGGGATATAGCCCAGCAAGCCGGACATCACGCCCCAGAGCAGGGCCAGGTCGATGCCTATGATCCAGAGCAGGATGGCGTTGCACAGACCGGTCAGGAAGTTGAGCAAGGTCGTGATCGTCACGTAGCGGCGAACGTCCGTGGTCAGGTTGGACGCCTGCATGATCAGGGGGTGGTCGGTGCGCAGGCCGAGCCGGGCGCTGCTGGGTAGCGCCAGCGCCGAGCTGAGCATGAAGGCGAAGATGAGCATGACCAGAAACGCCTGCGACAGGGTCGTGAACAATCCGCTGAACAGGGCTGAGGCCAGGTTGGTAATTTGCTGGCTGGACAAATAACCTCGGACCGTCGTCGCCAATTGATTGATCTGGTCGTTTAATTCACCCTGATTCTGGAGGAGGTCGCCGCCATCGGTGACGGCCGACAGGCGCAGGCTGGATATGACGCCGCCCAGCTGGGCCATGCCGAGGAAGATGACCAGCAGCACCAGCCCGATGATCGCCAACACGACCACAAACGTCAGGATCAGGGACAGCCAGCCGGGGATGCCGCGCTTGCTGAACCAGCCCGGCAGGGGCAGGACGGTGATGGTGATCACCAGCGATAACAGGATGGGATTGAGGATGAACGCCAGATTGCGAATGCCGGAGATGATGATGAAGGCGCTGGCCAGTCCGACCAGAAAATAGAGCAGAGGTTTCGATTGTTCGGCCATAACAGATTACCCGCCATTGAGTTCGACTTGATATGGATGACCCGGCTCGGATTATACGCCGTGGAAGCCAAAGGGGTATACAAACAAGCTGTTCAGTCGGTCGTTTCATTTGCCGCCGGGATGACATCCGGCATAATACCGTCGGGTGATATTCAGGATCATATCGCCGTCCCCTGGAATGCAGGGATAAGTCTTCCAAACGGACCGGAATCAGGACCATGACGACTTCATCGTTGCCCGACATTGACCTGAACAGTATCCGCCAATCCTTCCGGCCGGACCGGCTCATCCCCGCCGTCATGGCGGGTGTGATGGTCGGCCTCCTGGAGATTGCGCTGGCGACCTCTTTCGCCACCCTGTTGTTCAACGGAGAGATGTCGGTCTATCTCTCGCGTGGCGTGGGGATGGCCCTCTTTTCCGGCGCGGTGAGCATCGCCCTGACCTCCTTGCTAACCTCATACCCGGCTATCATCGGGGGCAACCAGGACGCGCCGGCGGCGATCATGGGCGTCATGGCCGCGACCATCGCCGGGCTGGCCGCTCCGGCCGAGGTGCGGCTGGCGACGATCCTCCTGGCCGTCGCCCTGACGACCCTCATCACAGGTCTCTTCCTGTTCGGGCTGGGGACGTTCCGGCTGGCGGGATTGGTGCGGTTCCTGCCCTACCCGGTCGCCGGCGGTTTTTTGGCCGGGACGGGCTGGTTGCTCGTCACCGGCGGCATCAACACGATGTCGCGAGTGCCGTTCTCCTTCTCCGACCTGCCGGCCTTGTTTGAGCCGGCGATCCTGATCTATTGGCTGCCGGGCCTGGCCCTGGCCGTCCTGACCCTGGCGCTTTCCGGGCGAATCCATCATCATTTGTTCATGCCGGGCGTGATCATCGCCATCGCCACCGGCTTCTACCTCGTTGCCGCTGTGCTGGGCGTCTCCCCGGCCGAGTTGAGCGAAGGCGGCTGGCTGCTTGGCCCGTTCCCCGGCGGCCGTCTGTGGCAGCCGATCAGCGCCGCCGAACTGGCGGCCGTCGATTGGGGCGCGCTGGTTGTCCAACTGCCCAACGTCATCGGCGCCGTCGTCATCACGGCCATCGCGTTGTTGCTCAACGCCTCCGGCCTTGAGCTGGCCTTGAAACGGGACATCGACCTCAATCGCGAGATGCGCGCCGCCGGCGTCGCCAACGTGGCCGCCGGGCTTGGCGGGGGGCTGGTCGGCTTCCTGCAACTGAGCATATCGGTCCTTGTCGACAAGCTGAGCGGAGCCAACCGGTTGACCGGCCTGATCGCCGCCTGTATTTGCGGTCTGACGCTGTGGGTGGGCGGCTCGGCATTGGGCTTCGTGCCCACGCTTGTGTTCGGGACGTTGCTGATCTACCTCGGCCTGGCGTTTTTGTGGGAGTGGGTGGTCGACGCCCGGAAGCGGCTGCCGCCCATCGACTACGCCATCGTTTTGCTCATCCTGGGCGTCATCGCCACGTTCGGCTTTCTGCAGGGGGTTCTGGTCGGCATCATCGCCACGGTGATCATGTTCGTCGTCAGCTACAGCCGCACCAGCGTGGTGAAGCATGAGTTGAACGTCGCCACCTTCAAGAGCCGCGTCACCCGCAACGCCGAGCAGCGCGCCCTGCTTGACTCTTTGGGCGGGCAGTCCTGCATCCTCCAGTTGCAGGGCTTCGTCTTTTTCGGCACGGCCAACACCCTGCTGGAGCGGGTTCGAGCGCGCGTCCGGCATATCGAAACCCGGCACGTGCTGATCGACTTTCGGCAGGTGATCGGCCTGGATTCGACAGCCTTGCTCAGCTTCAGCAAGATGCACCAGTTGGCGCGCGACAGCGGCTTCACCCTGGTTCTGTCGGGTCTGTCGCCCTCACTGGCCCAACAGTTCGATCGCGGCGGGCTGGCGGCCGAGCCGGGCAGCCTGCAATTCATGGATGATCTCGACCATGCCGTGGAGTGGAGCGAGGATGAGCTTTGCCGGTTGTATATCGATGAGGGTGTGCCGCGAACGTTGATCGCCTATCTGCAGATGTTCACTCCCGAACCGATGGCCCAACGGATTACCAGCTATATGGAGCGGATCGAGATGGTCGCCGGGGATCGATTGATCGAACAGGGGGTCGAGTCCGATCATCTCTATTTCACCGAATCGGGACAGCTGACCGCCCAGCTGGAATCGGCCGGCGGCCTGCCGATGCGTCTGGAGACCATGCGCGGCGGTCGGGTGGTGGGCGAGTTGGGTTTCTATCTGGGCACGCGACGCAGCGCGGCCGTCATTGCCGACGAACCGACCGTGGTTTACCGGCTGTCCCGGGCCAAACTGACCGAGATCGAACGGGATGATCCCGAGGCGGCCCACGTCCTGCACCGGATCATCATCCATCTGCTGGGCGAACGGGCGCTTCATCTGATGCGGACGGTTGACGCGCTGCAATCTTGACCGCCCGCATACTCACACCTTACGCTATCACAACAGGCCAGTGACGGCGTCTCTCATGGCGTCGTCGATCTCGTAGCGCGCGTCGAGGTAGGCGAAGATCGCTGCCGCGGATTCCGGGTTGCGCTCGTAGCCTTGCATGAATGCCGGCAACTCGGCCGCGAGAGCGGGGTGGCGGCGCTCAAACCGTCGCGGCCTGTCGAAGAGGTCTTCCCCGGCCCCGTGCCCGGACTCGATGGCCGCCAGATCGAGCACCCGGTCAACCGCGTATTGCTGGATGAAGCGAAGCGCCGACAGTTTCTCGCCGCGCAGGTGGCGGCATAATCCCACGTACAGATTCGTCACCGCCTCGCCCAGCAGGAAGCCCGCCTCCCGTTGTGCGTGGCGAGGCGGCCAGTTGCGCGGCGTCGCCCATGCCTCGGGCACATCATCGCGATGCCAGATCATGCGGCCGGGCGCGTAGGCCGCGGTCGCCAGTTCCTCCGGCGTGAATACGGCCATCTCGCCGTAGATGCCGTCGCCGAAGAGAAACTTGTGGCCGTCGTCTGAATTGCGGAACGTAAAGGCGAGCGGGTACGCGGCCGAGAGCCAGGAGAGATCGTCGATAAAATCCCGCTTGTGTTCGCTCTCCACAATGACAAAGAAATCCAGATCGGAGTAGTCATCCAGCCGGTCAAGCTCGCGGCCGATGGAGCCGAGCCCGATGAGAGCCAGCGCCGGTTCTCTTTGCGCCAGCGAGCGGCCAATGTCGTCCAGACGTTGCAGCAGCGCGGTGCGTCTATTCATTCTATCCTCGGTACGGGGGTTGTGCCGGCGG
>CAYXNH010000110.1:6673-9632 GCA_964466135.1 uncultured Ardenticatenaceae bacterium
CAGCAGCGCGGTGCGTCTATTCATTCTATCCTCGGTACGGGGGTTGTGCCGGCGGTTGGCCGTCTGACGGTTGGCCGTCTGACGGTTGGCCGTCTTATGGAACCCACGCTCGTTTGACGTTCACCGGAACCTTGCCCGACGGCGACTCACCGGTGACCGGGTCTATCGTGTAAATAGCGGCTTCCCATGTCGGGGCCGATTTTTCAAAACCCATAAGAAAGGTGTACGGCTCGTTGCAGTCGTAGAGCGCGGTGACGCCGCCGAGGATAACCGGCTCCGGCCCGGTGCGGATGGCGCAGGTCATGCCGGTATCGAGTTCGATGAAGAACTGCACTGCCCGGTCGGGCGGCGGCGGAGGGACGAGCGGCAATGTTCCTGTGGCGTTGACGAGCGTGCCATAGGTGAGGGCGACCGGGTCGGGGGCGCAGATCAGGCGCTGGTCGCCGACGACGAAGCAAGGCTCGGCCGCGCCGCCCGCCTCAAGATCGCAGCGATAAGACCCGTTTACAATGGTCGAAGCTACGCACGTCCCGGCGACCGATTGGGTGTTGCCCTGCGGGATTAGCGCCGGGTCAAACCTGACCACTTCCGTCGCCCCCACGATCATCTGCGGGCCGACCGCGCCGCCATCGCCCGATTGTTCGATGCCGACCACCGTCGTGCCGGTGGAGCAGGCGGCCAACAACAGGAGGGAGACGCAGACCAAGGCGAAATGAGCGATAACTGAATTCATGAATGGTTTCATATTAATTTCGTTTACGGAAGGGGGTTGAATCACGAATTATCCGGTTTGCATGACGCCCAGGACCGCGGCAGCTGTGGCCACATTGGGCGCGCGCACGACCAGCGATTCCCCGCCGGCTTGCAAAAAGCAGATGACGTCGCTGCCGCGCCAGCACGTGCTGCCGTCGGGTTGGGGCGCGCCGTTGGCGTTGGTGAGCGCCGCCGCGTAGGCGGGATAGGCCTCGGCGAATTCCAGCGCGTCGTTGGGGGTATCCCATGCCAGTCGCAGGGCCATCACCAGGGAGTCGGTCGCTTCATTCCAGAAGACGACGTAGCGATCGCCGCCCCAGCCCTCGGCCGTGCGGGCGGCCGCCATCGTGGGCAGCCGCTGGTCGAGATACTCGCGCAGGTGAAACTCACCCAGAATGTCCTCGTCGATGAGCGCCCAGCCCGCGCCCAAGGTGTCGGTCAGGGGTTCCATGGCGACGATCTGCGGCTCATCGCCCGCGAGATAGCGGTCGGGATGGAGGATTTGCTCGGTGGAGCGGGGCGGGTTGGCCCAGGCGTCGTTGAGGGCCTCGGCGCCGTTCTCCCGATACAAGGCCAGAGCGAACAACAGGCCCTCGTTGTAGGGGAAGCCAAGGGTTTTGACCAGCACGGGCGGGAAATCGCTCAGGGTGTCGCTGCCTTGCCGGGACCTGTTGCGCAGGGCGTCCAGCTCGGATCGGGTATAGAAGTCGCCGGCGTTGACCAACAGCCAGGTCACCATCGAGGCCTCGCCCTCGGCCAGGGCGCGGGCCGCGGCGCGGGCCTCGGAGTCGAGCGCGTCGTCGGTCAGGGCGGTCAGGCCGAAGTGCTGGTCTTGCAGGGCGTGGACGTATTCATGGCCGTGGGTCAACTGGGAGGCGGGGTCCAGTAGCGCGCCGTCGCTGACGACGACGAACTCGGCCGTCTCGGGATCATAGAAGCCGGTGACGCCGTCGCCGTAGAGGCTCACCTGGGCCGAATACAGGTCATAGTCGCGGCCCAAAAAATCGAAGGCGCTCAGGGCCAGCACATCGAACCGGGCCTCTTCGGGCGTCATTTCAGTGGCGAACTCGCCGGCAAAGCGATCCTGCACCTGTTCGCGGCTGAGCAGGACGGGTTCGATGGGAGTGATGAGTTCCAGGCCGCGCAACTCGCTGACGGCCGCTTCGATCTCGGCACGCAGCGTGTTGTTGCGAGCCTCGGTGTCGGTTAGGGTGACGGTGATCGACTGGGGTTGGCTGCTGATGCCGTTGCGGTTGACCGCCCGGACGGTGAAGACCACGTCGCTCTCTTTGTCGGGAGCGCTCCAGGTCAGGGTTCGGGCGTAGAGCTTTTCGCCGTCGATGGTGTAGGTCGAGAAGCGACGGCCGTCGACCTCCAGGGTCAGGCTCGCCAGTCCGGCGTTGTCCCCGGCGACGAGCACGATTTCAACCGGGCGCGAGATGGGCAGGGTGGCCTTGTCGACGGGGGCGATAATGCGGGCCACCGGCGGCTGCGTTTGGTTCTCCGCGGCCGCCAGTTCCTCGCGCAGGGCGTCGATTTCCTCATTGAGCGTGGATATTTGCCCGGTCAACTGGTCCACCGACTGCTGGCTCTCGACGAGTTGTCCTTCCAGCTCGCGGGTGTCGCCCTCGGCCGCGGCCAGGGCGGCGGAGACGGCGTCCCGCGTGGCGACGGCGCCGGCGAGTTCCAGCTCGGCCGAGGCCTGGGCCGCCCGGAGCGATTCGTTATCGGCCGAGAGGAGGCGTAGCTGATCGCGGAAGCGCAACTCCGACTGGAACAGGAATACGAACCCGGCGGCGACGACCATCAGGAGCATGATCAGGATGAGCACCGTGGTCGTGGTTGGGGTCGGGGATGATTTCATACCGTCACCATGACAGAGATGCTATCCGAGGAGGGCATTATTCGCAATTTTTTGAGTGGTGTAGTTCGGTGATTCGTGGCTGAGGAAGAGGCAGCCAGGAGCTACTGTGGCTCAGTCATTCGTGACTGAGGAAGAGGCAGCCAGGAATGGCTGCGCTACTGTAGTTCAGTTATTCGTGACTGAGGAAGAGGCAGCCAGGAATGGCTGTGCTACTGTGGTTCAGTTATTCGTGACTGAGGAAGAGGCAGCCAGGAATGGCTGTGCTACTGTGGTTCAGTTATTCGTGACTGAGGAAGAGGCAGCCAGGAGCTACTGTGGCTCAGTCATTCGTGACTGAGGAAG
>CAYXNH010000111.1:0-9569 GCA_964466135.1 uncultured Ardenticatenaceae bacterium
GGAAGGTTGCCGCGGCCAACCAATTAAGCTCTTCCACCAAATCCTCGGGCAGGGGTGCAGGACAGAGGTAGTGGAAAGTATGAACCAATTCGGTCTTGATGCGGCTGGTATAGACGCCTGCTTCCTCAGCGGGATAGCGACTCATATCCACTTCCAGCGGAGGGAAGAAGTGCAATCCGCGAGAGATACGGGCTGCTTCATGATCGTCCGGCAATCGTCGCGCTACCGGCCACGTCAGATTGCCGACCAACCCGACCGTGACCTCACGCCCTTCGATGAAGCGTTCGACCAGGATTGGCTGATCGAATTTCTCAAACATGCGCCGTAGTTGCGTTCGCAACTGAGCCTCATTGTGGACGATCGATTCGGCCGATACGCCCATGCCTGTCCCTTCACGGCTTGGTTTCACGAATAGAGGAAACTCCATATCGGAGTCCAACGGTTCATGAGCGCGCTCAAAAGACTGGAAAGTTGGGGTCGACAGCTTGTGATACCACAACACGCGCTTGGTCATCGGCTTGTCCAACGTTAATGATAACGTCAGCGGTCCCGAACCTGTATACGGCACGCGCAACATTTCCAGCAGGGCCGGGATTTGCGCCTCGCGCGAGTCGCCGAAGTGTCCTTCGCAGATATTGAAGCAGATATCGGGCTTGAAACGGGGCAGGGTTTCAAATAGGGTCAGATTGCCCTCAAGAAAGCCGGCGTGATGACCGGCCGATTCCAGGGCAGTCACAATCGCCTGGATGGTTTCTTCAGAATCCAGGTCATCCCACCGATCTTCGGGCATTCCCGGCCAGGTGGGGGCATTCTTTTGTAAATTCGCCAAAACAGCTACGCGCATGATCCCTCGCATACTCTAAAGCATTTGAGCCGCCGGCTGTCCGTATCGGCCGCGACGATTCTGTCGCGAATGTAATTGTAGCGCAACCGTTAAAAATTTCACGCGATAGAATTGTCCAAGAGGGGGAAAAGTCGCAACAAAAAACGCGCAAAAGCGCGCTTATGTTTTGGGTTGGGTGAACCGAAGGCTGCCCGCCTCAAATTGTCAAAGGGCCGATGTAATGTCGCAACATCACTTGCAGTTCGCGAATATCCAGAGGCTTTGGCAGGTATTCATCGCAGCCTGCCTCCAGACACCGCTCGCGATCTCCGACCAGCACATTGGCCGTCGTCGCGATCAATGGAATCTCTGCCAGCGCCTTGTCCGCCTTGAGCAAGCGAGCCAGTTCCAACCCGTTCAGGCCAGGGATGTTGATATCCAGCAAAATCAGGTCCGGCTTCTCGCGACGCGCCATATCCAGCGCCATCACCCCGTCGGTTGCCCCCAGAAACTCATGCCGCTCACCCTCCACGATACGGGAAACGAGCCGCATGTTGCTGTCATTATCTTCGACACACAGGATCAGCTTTCGCGCCACCCACAAACTCCTTCATTAGGCTATCATCTATTAAACCGCCGGCTTCTTACGTCCTGTATTACAATGGATGGAATAAGTTGCCAACATCCCTTGTTTAGCCTTGTTGACAGAAAGGGCATGTATGGTCACCCAGGCTGGTTCGCGCCGTTTGTGTTCCGCTCTCCGCTCGCAAGCGCCAACGGTATGGTAAACCGGAAAACGCTTCCTCGCCCGATCTCGCTTTCCACCCAGATGCGGCCGCCGTGCAGCTCCACCAGGCTCTTGCAAATCGACAAACCCAAGCCGGCGCCACCAACAGATTCCCGTTTCCATGTGCTGATCTGGCTGAAACGGTCGAAAACCCGCGGCAGATCGTCGGTGTTAATGCCGATCCCCGTGTCGGCTACACCAAATACCATCTCATCCTTGTCCGCATTGATGGAGACGGTTACGCCGCCATGGTCGGTAAATTTCACTGCGTTGCCGATGATGTTCCACAGCACCTGTCGCAGGCGAGTACGGTCGGCCGTAAGTAGTCCCACGTCGCCGGCCATGTCCAGTTGCACAGTCAATCCCTTTTGTTCTGCCAGCGGGCCGGCGGTGAGAGTTAACTCCGTGGCCATCCGTCGCACATCAAAGGTTTCGAACGACAGTTCCAGCCGCCCTGCCTCGATTTTGGACATATCCAGGATATCGCCGATGATGTCTCGCAAATGATAGCCGCTGCTTCGAATAAGCTGGAGGTCCTCGATCATTCGCTCCGTCAATTCCCCGTCCAATCCCATCAGCATTACGTCGGCAAACCCGATGATCGAATTTAGCGGCGTGCGTAATTCGTGGCTCATCCTCGCCAGGAATTCCGTTTTCAGGCGGTCAACCTCGCGCAGCCTTTCGGCCATCGCCAATTGTTCGCCGAAGTAGTGGGCGTTCTGGGTGGCCACCGCCAGCTGAGAGGCCAATATCAGGTATACCTGCCGATCTTCCTGCCGGAAGTGGCCGACCTCCTCCGATTGCACGTCCAGCACCCCCAGCAGCCGGTCGCCTATGACCAGAGGGATGGCCATCTCTGAGCGCGTGTGCGGCAACAGCAGATGAGGCAGGAAGTCGGTTGAACGACGGGTGTCTTCCACTAAAACGACTTCCCGCTCACGTGCTGCCCGGGCCACGATCGAACGCGCTCCGATGGGGATTCGCCGCCCTTCCAGCACCATCTGACGGCCGATCTCGCCCGCCCCTGCCCGTAGCAGCAACATGCTTTTATCTTCATTCAGCAGATAGATATGGGTGTGGTATAGGCCAAAATGATCCTTGGTTAGGTCGGCCGCCGCCGTCAGCAGCCGGTCGGCATCCAGCATGGCCGCGGCCGCCAGGCTTACATCCGACACCGCGCGCAATTCCCCGGCCAGACGCGCCTGGCCGGCAAGAGCCGTCTCGGTGCGGGCCAGCGCTGCTCGTTGGGCCAGGGCTGCCCGCTGCCCGGCCACCGTTGCCGCCAGAGGTTCGTGCAATCGTTCCAGCACGAAGGCCTCGTCTGTGGTCAGTGAATGTGGGTTGGGCCAGCCCAAACTGAGAACCCCTTGCCACTCGCCACCGCTCCACAAGGGCATCACGACCAGCGATTCCCAGCCCTCCTTGCGAAGCTGCGATCGCATGCCGTGGTTCAGTCGAGTGTCCAACTCGACGTTTTCGATAATCAACAGATCCCGCGGACGGGTTATCCATAGCGAGCCTAGCGAGAGCATGCCGATCGGTTGCGCTTCCCCCGCAGTCATGCCGCTCGCCTGCCCTTCGCGTATCTGGCCGACCGGCTCAGCTCGTAGTGCCCCATCCGCCTTTGCCGACAGATACGCCAGAGCCAGCTCCGGCGGCTCGCTCCATAACGATCCCTCGGCTATGGCCTGTAATATTCCGATTTCTGTCGTGGCCAGGGAGAGGTCCCCCTCAATGGCCGACAGGCTTTCCATCTGTCGCGAGCGCGCCCGCACCTGATCGAACAGCTGCTGGTTTGACAGCGTCACCGCGAGTTGTGTCTCCATCGAGCGCAGGATTTGCAAGTCGTGGTCGGAAAACTCGCGCGGTTTTTGCCAGGCCACTTCCAATCGGCCGACCAAACTATCGCGCACTCGCAACGGCAACGACACCGCTGATCGGATGCCCAGCGACTCGTAGAGTACCAGCAACATCCCATCGACCCGCCCGTCCGAGCCAACGTCTTCGATCAGGATCGGCTCATTATCCCTGGCGTTCCAGCCCGCGGCGATGCTTAAATCCGACAAATGGAAGCGATGTCCCGGCCCATAGGTTTGACTGATATCGCCCATCGACTGCTTGGTCCAGGTAGAAGTCACAGTTGACCAGCGTGGTTGGCCGTCGCCGTCCGCTTCCACTACGGATAAGGCCACCATTGACGGCCGCTCGACAAGTTTCGAGCGGACGACAGCCGACACGATGTCATCCGAGTCCTGGGCCGCGTTGAGAGCTGAACTCAATGTGAACAACCGCTCGGCGTCGCGCCGCGCTTCCTCGGTCTGGCTCAGAAGTTGAGCGCGTTGGATGGCCGTGGCTGCCTGAGAGACGATGGTCTCGGCCAATCGCAACTGGTCATCGGTCAACTCGATGCCTTCTTCCACGACATCCAGCCCCACCGTGCCTATGAGGTCATTCTCCACGATCAGCGGCAAGATCACGATCGACCTGACTCCGCGTTGCTGCAGCACTTCGTGAGCAGAAGCCGTCAACGGGTTTGTGGTTGCATCGTGAACCAACACCGATCGCCGCTCGTTGAGCGCTATCTGCGTGGCTGGATTATTGTCCACCGGGATCATGAATCCGACAGCGCTATTGGCGTTCAGTCGCCCTGAGCGGTCGGCCACCACGGTCAGATCGGTACGTTCTTCATTCAGGATGGCGATACCTACCTGCTGGATGCCGGTGGCCGTTGCCAACTGATCGCAGATGAGTTGCAGAGTCGAACGCAAGTTGGTGGAGGCGGCGACGGCCGTCACAACCCGGTTGAGTATAACCAGTTCGTTCTCACGACGTTGCGCCTCGGCGAGCGCTGTTTCGGCTTGCTGCGTCAGTCGCAGGTTTTCCAGATGCGCCCCCAATTGCCCGGCCACGGCTGCTGTCAGTTCTCGCGCCCGCTCCGACTCGGCTATTGTTCGAGGATTGGCTTGCGGGTCTACCCCAATTTCCAGATGGCCGATTGTTGTGCCGCGCACGTTGATCGGCTGACGTAGCGTCTCGATTGCATTGTCCGGAGCGCCCAGCGACAGATTCGGCGGTTGCCCATCGATGAAGCGACTCCATCCCTGGCGGGTCAGTCTTTCCGTCTGGTGGGCCAGTTGTTCCCGTGTTGCGGTGACCTCGTTGAATAGACGCGCGTTCTCCACGGCAATCGCCAGTTGATCGGCCAACACGGTGTAGGCCGGCAGGCTTTGTGATCCCAGGTGGCCGGGGATGCGACTTTGCAGATTCAGGGTGCCGATGACACTTTCCTCGGCCAGCATCGGGATCGCCATCTCCGATTGGGTTTCCGGCAGCAGGGGGTTAGGCAAAAACATGGTGTTCTGACGAGCGTAGGGTACCACGACCGGCTCCCGGCTGGCGACGGCCGTGCCGTTGATAGAGCCGGGACCGATCGCAAGCCGGTGTCGTTTTCGCAGAAGTTCCACTCCGGCTTCGCCCGTGCCCGCGCGCAGGATCAATTCGTTTGTGACTTCGTTAACCAGATAGACCTGCACATGATACAAGCCGAAGCGTTCGCGAATGAGTTCGGTCGCATCATTGAGCAATGAGTCGAGGTCCTGGATGCGTGCGATCTGTCGCCCCACGTCGGCCGCCAGCGCCAGAGCCGCCGTCCGCTCTTCCAGTTGTCCCTGTAGCGTTTCCCGGGTTTGTGCCAATTCGGCGCGGGCGATATTCGCTTCACGCCTGGCGATTGTTCGTCCGCGCCAAGCCATTAGGAACGCTATCAGGGTTACGGCGACGAAGATGATCAGAATAACGACCCCAAGTGTCGACAACCCCAACGGGGATCCCGGCTGGAGAACATGATTGAGTGCGGCGATATACCGGACTGCCTCAATGATCACGGCCGTTCTCTCCTGCGCTGTCCAGCCGGACGGCTGCGTCGCGCGTTCCCAATGCCTTTGTCAGTTCCGACAGAGCAACCCGCATTGCCGCGTCGATGTCGGTTGTTTGGGCGATCTTGCGGTTAATGGCGTTAATCGTCGCCGATTGTTCCGCTTCGCGCCGGATCTGGGTCAGCAATCGAGCATTGCGCAAGGCGACCGCCATTTGCCCGGCAATGGTCTGCAAGAGTTGTGAGTCTTCTTCGCCCAGCCCGTCGACCTGATTGTCCTGAGCGTCCAGCACGCCAAGTACCTCATCGCCGTAGACGATTGGCACGGCTAACTCGGCGCGAGTTTCCGGCAACAAGCGATTGGCTAACCAGTTGGCATGTTGGTTCACGTCGGGCACGACCACCGGCATGTTCGTTGAGAAAGCACGGCCGACAAGCCCCTGATCCGGCAAGAGCGAGTGACCCATCACCAGCATGGCCTGTCCTGCCTCGCCTGTGCCGCCCACCATCCGCAATACGCCGGCGTCCTCGTCCCATAAATAGATATGAACGTGATAATAGGAAAAGGCGCCCCGCAATTGCTCCACCACCTCGCGCACCAGACGGGATTGATCCAGGATGGTGGAGAGCTGACGGCTGACGGTGGCGCTGGTTTCCAGGGCGCGGGTCCGCTCGGCCACGCGTAATTCCAGTTGTGTGCGCTCGGTCTCCAGCTCGCGCCCCAGGCTGCGAGACATTTCCAGCAACGTTCGGTTATCCCGCCGTGTCGCCGTCAATGCCACGATAAGCAGCCCGGCGGTCATGAGCACGGTGAGGACCAGATAACCCAACGTGTATATGTCGCGTTCAATTGGCGCTGCCTGAACCGGCGGTACCAGCAACAGGGCGATTACGCCTATTGCAATCAGGCTTAACGTCGATCGGATTGGCAGGAACAGTGCGGCATAAGCAGCGAATGCCGCCAGGAAGAAGCCCACGACCGGCGACAGACCGCTCAGCCGCAGATCGAGCAGCGCTAACCCCAGATAGACAGCCGTCATGGCGACGGCGCGTGCTGTGTACGGTATTTTGCGCAACAAGGCCACGCCCAACGCAACCAGATAGAGGGCGATATAGACGATCACCAGCGGACGATTGGCCGCGCCTTCCTTTAATAACATCGTCAAAATTGGCGCGAGAGCCAGGAAGAACAGGATCGCCATGCCCAACGACACGAGATTCAGCGTGCGTTCGCGAGTGTTGTGGGCAGCTGTTGTCGCGTCAACCTGCTCCGCATGGGGGATCGCCTCGCCTAATTCAGGCACAAGGTCCAACAGGTTCAACCGGAGCCAACCCCAGGCGAAGAGCACGGCGCTGAAGGAAAATGACGGAACGGTCAGATCGATGAGGAGCGGTGCGCCAAGGGCAAGGGCTACCTGATAAACCACGTTTCCCACGAGAGGCATGACCGCGCCGGCGACCATGATGAAGGCCAGCTGCCGCTGCGCTCCCTCGGTTTTGCGCCATTCACGGAACATCAGGGCCGTGGCGATGAGCACAAGCAAGTAGGAATAGGCAACGTGGATGAAATAGGCCACCCCGCGGCTAGCGCTGAAGGCCACAAAACCGCCGATCTCCTGCACGCCCGGGTTGACATAAACCATGCCGTGCGCCGGCGTCGTCCAGACCAACAGGATCATGATCACCGGGTAGATGGACAGAAGCGTCACCGTCCACCAGGTTACCAGTCGCGAGTGTCCGGCATAAAGCAGAGCAAACAGCAGCCAGGTAACCGGAATGAAGACGATGCTAATCCATTCGAGCTTGACCCACAGGAGCATGTCGCCGGGATCGGTAGTGGCCAGTTCAAGCGCGTAGGTGTAGCACCACCAGGCGGTCAGGGCGATGAGCGTCGTGAACACGCCCGCGCCCGGAGTGCCCCGCCCTCTCCGCCACGTATAGACGGCCAGCAGCGTCAATACCACGGCCGCCCCGATGATCGGCATCAATAATGGCGTGAATTGCAAACCGGTTCCGTCCATAAGGCTTTTACTGCCAATTGTCCGTTAAGGATAGCTTATCTTGCGCCGAAAATATCCTTGCCGCCTATTTCCGCTCTTGTTCCAATCGTGCCCGCAACAATCCATTCACCACTGTTGGGTTGGCCCGGCCTTTCGTCTCACGCATCACTTGCCCCACGAACCAGCCCAGCAGGCTTTCCTTGCCGTCCAGATAGTTCGCCACGGGGCCGGGATTGGCGTTGACGACTGCATCGACAACATTCGCCAGGGCCGCCTCGTCGGAGATTTGGGCCAGCCCGCGCGTCTCAATGATCGTCGCCGGGTCACGGCCGCTGTCCATCATCTCCGCCAGGACCTCGCGTGCCGTCGTCTGGTTGATTGCTCCTCGCTCCACCTGACTTACCAGCGTCACCAGCGCCGTCGGTGCCACCGGGATTCCATCGATCGACCGGCCGCGCTCATTCATCAGGCGGAACAGGTCGTTGAGAATCCAGTTAGTCAGCGTCTTGGGGGATACTTCTTTTCCGGCCGCGGTCACGGCCGCGTCGAACCATTCCGCCACCCCCCGGTCTTCCGCCAGCGTGGCTGCCTCGTAAGCCGACAGCCCGAGGGCGGTTTCATAGCGCATCTCTTTGGCCTGGGGCAGTTCCGGCAGGGCAGCCCTCGCCGACTCGATCCAGCCGGCATCGATAAAGAGCGGTGGTAAATCTGGCTCGGTAAAGTACCGGTAATCCTCGGCTTCTTCCTTGGCGCGCTGGCTGAAGGTCTCGCGGCGCGTATCGTGCCAGCCGCGAGTCTCCTGAATGACGCGGCCGCCGCTGTCGAGGATCGCCGCTTGCCGGTCCAGTTCGAAATCTGTCCCGTCGGCCAGAGCGCGGAAGCTGTTCAGGTTCTTGAGTTCGACGCGCCGGCCGAATGTCTCGCTGCCTCGCGGCCGAATACTGATGTTCGGTTCGATGCGCAAAACTCCCTTCTCCATGTCGCCGGTGTTGACGCCCAGATAGCGCAGAATCTGACGGATGCGCATGGCGTAGGCTCGTGCTTCCTCGCCCGAACGGATGTCGGGTTCGGAGACGATCTCCAGTAACGGAACCCCGGAGCGGTTATAGTCGACGAGCGAGCCGTCGCTCTGATGCGTCAGCTTGCCGGTGTCTTCCTCCATATGGACACGGCGGATGCCGATCCGTTTCGTCGTCCCGTCGGCCGGCACGATATCGAGATAGCCGTTCAGGCCGATGGGTAATTCGTACTGGCTGATCTGGTATCCTTTCGGCAGGTCGGGATAAAAGTAATTTTTGCGAGCGAAGATATTGTGCGGCTGGATTTTGCAGTTGAGGGCCAGCGCCACCAGCATCGCGAAATCAACGGCGCGATGATTGAGAACCGGCAGCATCCCCGGCATTCCCAGGCAGACGGGGCAGACGGCCGTGTTGGGGGCTGCTTCCACGCTGTCGACTACTCGGCAGCTGCAGAACATCTTCGATTGCGTCATCAGTTCAGCGTGGATCTCCAGGCCGATGACGGGTTCGTACTTCTGAAGCATCAGGCCGCACCTCCCCGCACCCCGGCCGGCTCCGGGCGCGGCCGCGTCTGCTCGTAGGCGTGGGCCACGTTCAGAATGAGCGATTCCTGTAAGGCGTCGCCGATCAGCTGAAGGCCGATCGGCAACCCCTTGCTATCGAAGCCGCAGGGCACGGACAGGCCACACCCCGTACTCAGATTGAGCGAAAGAGTCAGTACATCGATCAGATACATGGATAGCGGATCATCGATATGCTCGCCGATCCTGAACGCGGTGGTGGGGCAGGTCGGCGCGGCGATGACGTCGACCTGTTCAAAGGCTTGGCGAAAATCCTCGCGGATGCGTGCCCGAACTTTCAGGGCACGGCCGTAATACTGGTCATAGTATCCGGCGCTCAACGCGTAGGCTCCAAGCATGATACGTCGCTTCACTTCCGGCCCGAACAGCGCTCGCGTTTGCTCCACGGTGTCGATCATATCCGAACCCGTGACGCGAGGGCCGAACCGCGTACCGTCATAGCGGGCCAGGTTGGCGCTGGCTTCGGCGGGAGCGATCAGGTAATA
>CAYXNH010000112.1:0-9447 GCA_964466135.1 uncultured Ardenticatenaceae bacterium
AGGGGAGCAGGGGAGCAGGGGAGCAGGGGAGCAGGGGAGCAGGGGAGCGGAGGAGCAGGGGAGCGGAGGAGCAGGGGGAGGTTATTGGGCCAATTCGCGCAGGATGTCGGGCTTGACGATGAGGATGCGGTGGCGGTCGAAGCGGATGGCCCCGGCGCTCTCCAGCGAACGCAGGGAGCGGCTGATCGATTCCGAGGTGGTGGCCAGATGGGTGGCGATGAGCGCGCGGGTGACGGCGGGGTGCGACAGGGCAGGGTCGCCCACCTGAGTCAGCAGGAAGCGCGCCAGCCGGGCGGTGACGGGTCGCAAGGCGAGATCCTCAACCTGGGCGATGAGTCGTCGCTGGCGGCCGACCAGTCCCTGGATGACGGCCAGGGCCAGCGCGTGGTCGGCGGCCAGGGCGGCGGCGAAATCCTCGCCGGGGATGACCCAGGCCGACACGGAGGTGATGGTCGAGGCGCCGGCGGCGTTGGGCGCGCCGTCGAGGGCGGCCAGGTCGTTGAAGGTGTCGCCGGGGCCGAAGATGCGCAGCACATACTCCGCGCCGTCGGCCGACAGCTTGTAGATCTTGACCCGGCCGCTGACCATGATCCACAGCCCGGCCGAGGGGTCGCCTTCCATATAGATGGTCTCGCCGGGGGTGAAGCGGCGCAGGACGGCGTGCCGGGCCATGGCCGCCAGGCTTTCCTCGGCCGCGTCCGCGAAGAGCGGCATCTGCCGCAGCCGTTCGAGCAGGGGGTAATCGGACATGGGGTGGCTACGGCCGCGCGGCCGCCGGGTCGGGTGGGGGCTGGGTGTTCATGAATTTGGAGCGTATTTTAGCGCAGGAACGCGGGAGATACGAAAACGAAGTTGACACAAACACCTCTTGAGCTATAATTCTCCTTTGATGTTCCTCAGTAGCTCAATGGCAGAGCGTGCGGCTGTTAACCGCAATGTTGTTGGTTCGAGTCCAACCTGAGGAGCCTGGCACATGACTAAAAAGCGGCGGCACCCAAGCCGGCCGCTTTTTTGTTTAACCGCCCCCGAATATCTCGCACGCCAAGGAGTATCTGCTCATGAAACCCTATCGCCCGGTCGCCCTCATCATTCTCGACGGCTGGGGCATCCGCGAAATGGCCCACGGCAACGCCGTGGCCCAGGCCCACACCCCCAACTATGACCGCTGGCTGCGCGAGGGAGAGCGCGCCGTCGTCGACGCCTCCGGCGAGGCGGTCGGCCTGCCCGACGGCCAGATGGGCAATTCCGAAGTCGGCCATCTCAATCTGGGCGCGGGTCGCGTCGTCTATCAGGACCTCACCCGCATCAATCGGGCCATCGACCGCGGCGAGTTCGCCGCCAACGACGTCTTGCGGTCCACGTTCGACGAGCTGGAGGCTCGTGGCGGCAAGCTGCACCTCATCGGGCTGCTGGGCGAGGGCGGGGTCCACAGCCACGACAAGCACCTCTACGCCCTGCTGGCCGCGGCCGAGGGGCGGGGCATCGCCCCCATCATCCACGTCATCACCGACGGCCGCGACACGCCGCCGGAGAGTGGGCTGGCCTATGCGCGCGGGCTGGAGGCGTATTTGGCCGACCATCATCCCGGCGTCATCGCCTCCGTCGTCGGCCGCTACTACATCATGGACCGCGACAAGCGCTGGCCGCGCATCGAGATGGGCTATCGCGACGTAGCCTTGCATGAGGGCCATCACGAGGCCGACGGCTCCACGCTGACCGCCGCGACCCTGGCCGGCGCGCTGCGGGCCTCCTACGACGCGGGCACCACCGACGAGTTCGTCCTGCCGGTGGCCATCGATACCGGCGACCGCGACGTACTGATCGAGCCGGGCGACGCGATCATCTTCTACAACTTCCGCGCCGACCGCATGCGCCAGATCGTGGCCGCCTTCGTCCAGTCCGATCACCAGGGCTTCCCCCATGCCCATATCCCCGATCTCGATATCGTCACCATGACCAGCTATGACGCCACCTTTCCGGTCAAGGTGCTCTATCCCGACGTGGACATCACCCGTCCGGTGGCCGAAATCGTCAGTGACCATGGCTTGCGCCAGTTCCACGCCGCCGAGACGGAGAAATACGCCCACGTGACCTATTTCTTCAATGGCGGCCGCGAGACGCCGTTTCCCAATGAAGATCGCCATCTGGAGCCGTCGCCCAAGGTAGCCACCTATGATCTCCAGCCGGAGATGAGCGCGCGGCCGCTGGTGGAGGCGGTCATCGAGCGGGTGCAGACGGGCGACGACGCCTTCGTGCTGGTCAACTTCGCCAACCCCGACATGGTGGGGCATACCGGCGTGCTGGCGGCGGCGATCAAGGCCGTCGAGACGGTCGACGACTGCGCCGGACGACTGGTGCAGGCCATCGTCGACAAGGGCGGCGTGGCCATCGTCACCGCCGACCACGGCAACTGCGAGCGCATGATCAACGAGGTGACCGGCGAGCCGCACACCTATCACACCACGCAGCCGGTCTCGCTGTTTGTCATCGGCGACCGCTACTTCAACCTGCGGCCGCGGGGGGCGCTGGCCGACGTCGCGCCCACCATCCTGCACCTCATGGGGCTGCCCCAGCCGCCGGAGATGACCGGCCGCAGCCTCATCGACGAATAAGCCATGAACGACGACATCACGACAGGCGGTTCGGCCGCCATGATCCCCTCGGCCAACGGCCAGGCCTATCGGGCCTATCTGGAGAGCGCCCAGACGGTGCTGGCCGGGCTGACGATGGTTGATTATTATGCCGCGCCGCTGCCGTCCCCGGCCGACGAGGCCCTGGCGGAGATCATCAGCGCCTACACCGGCTGGCCGGCCGACGTGCGCGAGCGCTTCCGGGCGTCGCTGCCGCGCGACAAGGCGGGGCTGGCGGCCATCTTCGGCCATCGCGCGGCGACGCTGGCGGTGCGTAACGGCGACCCCGACCGGCTGCGGCTGGGCCTCATCGGCAACGCCATTGCCAACGCGCATATCCCCGACGGCCGCCACGTGGAGGCCGCGCTGGCGGTGTTCCATCATTGCGCGGGCAAGCTGGAGCTGGGGCCGGAGGTCTTGTTTGACGAGGCGGCCCAATTCGCATCCGACGAGATGGCCGAGCGGCTGCGAGCCTTCGGCCGCCGGACGGATGTGACCCTCAAGCAGTTCGGCTGGCGGGAGATCAGGACGGCCGAGGGTGAGAGGTATCGGTATAAGTAGGGGCGGGTTTGGTCGTATCGTAGCCCCTGTAGCGCATGCTTTAGCTTGCGGGCCAAACGTAGCACCTGTGGCGCATGCTTTAGCTTGCGGACCAAACCGGGCGGCTCGCAAACTAACAGTTTGCGCTACAGGGGATAGTTTGCGCTACAGGGCCTGATCTGCTAGACTGATCCCATAACTGAATAGGCAAACCCGTCTCAGGTCGCCCCAGCCCCGGAAGGCAGGGCGTAATCGCGAAATCGGTAGGCTTGTCATGACGAACTCCGTCACGATGAGCGAGGCCGATGCTGTACCCGCAACTGTGATTCGGATCGAAAGAAGTTCGGTCCGATAAGCCAGGTCGACGCCCTGAGATGAGTTTTCCGCCCTCGTGGATAAGGGTTGGGAACTACGTGGCAAGCAATTTGTTACCGAATCTCTCAACTCGATGCGCAGGCATCGAGTTTTTTGTTACCACAGTCCTGCCCCTTATCCCGGACAATCAATCTTAAAGGACAGGATGGTGTTTTGTGATGATGCGAACGAACAGATGGACGGTTTTGTTTTTCCTGGTGGCGATTCTCGTCGCCCAGGTCGGTTGCGGCGGCGCCGCGAAGCTGCCGGCCTACCCCGACCAGAGCGCGACGGCCACGCGGGCCGTGGAATGGATGGTCAGCACGTTCCAGAATGACGACGGCGGGTATGCCGCCTTCAGTGGGGGGGCCAATCAGGAGCCGTCGACCGTGGCGGCCACGCTGGACGCCATGCTGGCCCTCACCTCGGCCGGCTATGACCCGGCCGTTCCCGTGGCCGGCGAGACGGCCACGCCCTACGGCTATCTGACCAGCCATGTGGATGAGGTCGCCGAATACGCCTCGGCCGACGGCGGGCAGGCGGGCAAGCTGGTGCTGGCCCTCATCGCCGCGGGGGTCGAGCCGCGCATCTTCCCGGCCATCGACGGCGTGGAAAGCTGGAACCTGGTCGAGGTGCTGCGCGGCCACATCGACGAGACCACGGGAGCCATCGGCGCGACCGATCCCTTCAAGCAGTCGCTGGCCATGCTGGGGCTGGCGGCCGCGGGCGAGAAGGTGCCCGAGTCGGCCATCGCCTGGCTTGAGTCGCGGCAAGCCGCCAGTGGCTCCTGGGACGACGGCTTCGGCACGGCCGACAGCGCCGACGCCACCGGCATGGCCGTCATGGCCCTGTTGGCGTCCGGCCGGGAAAGCTCTTCGGCGTCGGTTCAGGCGGCCCGGAAGTTCCTGACTGCGGGCGAAGTGGCTCGCGGCTGGGAATATGGCCCCGGCTTGGGGGCAAGCGCCAACTCGACGGCCGTCGTCATGGAGGCGCTGTCCGCCCTCGGCGAGGACTTCTACACCGCCCAGAGCGCCTGGGTGAAGGACGGCCGCTCGCCTCTGGACATGCTGCTGGCCTTCCAGGGCGAGAGCGGCGCGTTCCAGGCCGATTTCGGGCAAGGACCGTTTGATGATTTCTACTCCACCGTCCAGTCCATCCCGGCCATATCGGGTTGCTCGCTGCTGACGGCGGGGAAAGATGGGCTGGCCTGCCTCCTCGGCCGTTAATAATATAAAGGAAGAGATACCTTGACAATTCGCCGCTTGTTGCCGCTGCTGGTCGCCTTGCCGGGGTTGGCGTTGCTGTTGGGCAGCGCCTCCAGCCGGGCGGCCGACGACAATCGGGTCGCTCTCGTCGTGTCGTTGGGCGAAGGCGAGACGGCGACCCGCTGCGTCAGCTTTCCCGAAGAGAGCATCAGCGGCTACGAGGCGTTGCAGCGCTCCGGCCTGGCCTTCGAGACGGAGGTTCAGGCCGGGGGCGCGGCGGTGTGCAGCATCGAGGGGCGGGGCTGCCCGGCCGACAACTGCTTCTGCTCCTGTCCCGGCGGCACGGATTGCCTCTACTGGTCGTACTGGCATCAGATCGACGGCGAGTGGGTCTATTCCGTGGCCGGTGCGGGCCTCTATCGCGTCATCGACGGCGCGGTTGAGGGCTGGGTGTGGGGGCCGGGGTCGGTCTCGCAGGCGCCGCCGCCGCCGGACGTCTCCTTCGCCGACGTCTGCTCCGACGCGGCCGCGTCTTCATCGACGGCCGCCGGTCTGTCGGCCGAGGGTGCTACGCCCAAAGTGATCATGACCGATGAGTCAGGCATGGTGGCCTCCTATGCGGCTACAGCCACGGCCGCGGCCCAACAGAGCGAGCAAGGCTCCGGTGGCGCAGGATCTCTGGTCGGCTTTGTCGGGCTGCTGGCGCTCCTGGGCGTGCTGGGCTGGGCGGTCAGTCGCCGCCGAAATTCGCATAGTGATTCGGGAGGCGAGCCGCATAGCAAACCATGAGCCGCAAGATCGTGACGGGGACGCTATTCGTGCTGTCGGCCATGATCGGGCTGGTGGCCTTGGCCTATCCCTTCCTGGCTCGGGCGCGAGAGATAGCCGGGACAGAGCCGCTGCTGCGGGCCAATGAGATACCCCTGCTGACCGGCCTGCTCATCTCGCTGTGTCTGGCCGTGCTGCTGGTGGAGCTGCAAGGGCAGGCGGCGGGAGCCAAGACGGTGGCCGCGCTGGGCATCATGGTCGCGGCGACGTCGGTGCTGCGCTTTATCGAGGTGGGCATCCCCGGCCCGGGCGGCTTCTCGCCCATCTTCGCCCCCATCATCCTCGGCGGCTATGTCTTCGGCCCGCGCTTCGGCTTCCTGCTGGGGGCCATGACGCTGCTGGTGTCGGCCATCATCACCGCCGGAGTGGGGCCGTGGCTGCCCTATCAGATGTTCACCGCGGGCTGGGTTGGCCTCACGGCGGGGCTGCTGCCCCATCCGCGACGACCGAGGGCCGAGATGGCCCTGCTCATCGGCTTCGGACTGCTATGGGGCTTTGTCTATGGCTTCATTCTGAGCCTCTATTCCTGGCCCTATATCGTCGGCGATCCGCTCAGTACGTGGATGCCCGGCGCGGGGGTGGCCGACGCGCTACGTCGCTATGCCGTCTTCTATGTGGCGACCTCGCTGCTGTGGGATTCGGCGGCGGCCGCGGGCAACGCCCTGCTTCTGGCCGCGCTTGGCCCCCCGTCGGTGCGCGCGCTAACCCGCTTCCGCGGCCGCATGCAATTTCAGGCCGTCCATCGGGCGCCAGGTCAGGCCCAGACCTCATGACCACCTTCGACGCGCGCGCCTGGCTGGCCTGGCTGGCGGCCGGGAGTTTATCGGCCATCCTGATCGGCAACCCGCTCTATTTGCTGTTGCTGCTGCTCATCTCCCGCGTGGTCGAGGCCGCCTGTGCCCCGCCGACGGCGCGAGGCCGGCGGCTGCCGCTGGGGCGCATCAGCCTCATGATCCTCGTCTTCTCCACGCTGTTTAACGTGCTGATGGCCCACTACGGGCGGACGGTGCTGTGGTCCTTGCCGGACGGCTGGCCCCTCATCGGCGGCCCGTTGACGCTGGAAGCGGCCGTCTTTGGCTTCATAAATGGCTTGCGGCTGGTCACGATGCTGTCCTTCTTCATGGCCTTCAACACCATCGTCCCCGTGCATGAGCTGGCCGGGCTGACCCCGCGCGCGCTGCACGAGCTGGGTCTCGTGTTGCTCATCGCCATCACCTACATCCCGGAGACGACGCTGCAGTACCGCCGCATCCGCGACGCCCAGGCCATTCGCGGCCACGAGTTCAACGGGTTGCGCGCCTGGCGGCCGATCATCATCCCGCTGCTCATCGCCGGGCTGGAGCGGGCGCTCAATCTGTCCGAAACGATGGTGGCCCGCGGCTACGGCTCCACCGGCGGCCGGGCCATGACGCCTCGCGCCCGGCTACTCATGCCGGTCGGGCTGCTGCTGGCCCTCGCCGGGGCGTTGCGGCTGTCGTGGGGTGGGCCGGACGGCTGGTTGTTGGTTGCATTCGGAGCGCTGGCCGTCGCCATGGCCTGGCGTGATTTGGGTCGCCTCGTCGTCCACACCCGCTACCGGCCGCGCCGCCCGACGTGGGCCGACGGGCTGGTGGCGCTTGGGGCGATTGCGGCCCTGTTGCCCCTGATATGGCCCATGCTGCCGGGAATCGGCCGCTCGCTCGTGGCCTATTCGCCCTATCCCCAGCTGACGATGCCGCCGTTCAATCTGTGGGTCGGCCTGGGGCTGTTCGGGCTGGCTGTCCCGGCTGTCCTGGCCCTGACGCGCGACCCGGTGGCGGAGGTGGCCCGATGATCGACGTCCGCGGGTTGACCTTCTCCTATCCGCAAAGCGCCAGGCCCGCCCTGCGGGAGGTGAATTGGCATGTCGGCGACGGCGAGTTCGTCCTCGTGGCCGGGCCGTCCGGATCGGGCAAGTCGACGCTTCTGCGCTGCCTCAACGGGCTGGTACCCCATTTCAGCGGCGGGACGATCGCCGGGGAAGTGACCGTCGACGGCCTTGACGTGGTCACCGCCGGGCCGCGCCGCCTCAGCCGCATGGTCGGCTTTGTGGCCCAGGACCCGGAGGCGCAAGCGGTCCTGGATCAGGTCGAGGGGGAGATCGCCTTCGCCCTGGAGAACGCGGCCATTCCGTCGGCGGAGATGCGCGTTCGCGTCGAGGAGACGCTCGACCTGCTCGACCTCGCCCCGCTGCGCGACCGCTCCCTGTCGACACTGTCCGGCGGTGAGCGGCAACGGCTGGCTATCGCCGCCGCCCTGGCCCTGCGGCCGCATATCCTCGTGCTGGACGAACCGACCAGCCAGCTGGACCCGCAATCGGCCGAGGATGTGCTGCGCGCCCTCGTGCGCCTCAACGAGGATTTGGGGCTGACGATCATCCTGGCCGAGCATCGGCTGGAGCGCATCATCCGCCACGCCGACCGGCTGACATGGCTGGACGACGGCCGCATCGCCGCCGATGGCCCCGCGCGCGACGTGCTGACCCAAATCGACGCCGGGCCGCCCATCGTCCGGTTGGGGCGAGCGCTGGGCTGGCGGCCGCTGCCGCTGACGGTGAAAGAGGCCAAGCCGTTCGCCGCGACGATCTCCGTACCGACGAACGAACCGGTACCAGCAGCCCCTGCCGCCTCACCCCTGCTGGAGGTCGACGGCTTGCGCTTCGCCTACAACGGCCGCCAGACACTGAAGGGGATCGATTTGACCATCGGGGCGGGGGAGGCGGTGGCGCTCGTCGGCCGCAACGGGGCGGGCAAGTCGACCTTGCTCAAGTGCGTCGTGGGGCTGCTGCGGCCGCTGGCGGGCGACGTCCGCATCGCCGGGCAGTCGACGCGCGGCCGCTCTGTGGCCGATATCTGCCGCGAGGTTGGCTACTTGCCGCAAAACCCCGACGACCTGCTCTTTGCGGAGACGGTGCTCGACGAATTTCGTGTAACCATGCAAAACCATCATTTGCCGGAATCGACGGCCGATCTGGAGGCGCTATTGGGGCAGCTGGGGCTGGCCGGGGCGGGCGAGAGCTACCCGCGCGACCTGTCGGTGGGGCAGCGCCAGCGCGTCGCCCTGGGGGCGGTGACGGTGACGCGGCCGCCGCTGTTGCTCCTCGACGAACCGACACGCGGGCTGGACGCCGCCACCAAGGCCGAACTGGTGGCCGTCTGGCGCAGGTGGCTGGCCGAGGGTGCGGCCATCCTGCTGGTGACGCATGATGTCGAGTTGGCGGCCATGATCGCCGATCGGACGATCATGCTCAGCGGCGGGGAGATCATCGCCGCCGGGCCGACCCGCGAGGTGTTGGGCAGCTCGCCCCACTTCGCGCCGCAGATCGCCCGCCTTTTCCCGCACAGCGGCTGGCTTACCCCGGCCGATGTGCTAAAACATATCCAACGATAAACGCCACAGGAGGATACCCATGCCCCGTTTGACCCGAATTTACACCCGCCAGGGCGACACCGGCCTCACCCATCTGTCGGGCGGCCAGCGCGTGCCCAAGGATTCACTGCGCGTCGCCGCCTATGGGACGGTCGATGAGCTGAATTCATATCTCGGCGTGGCTCTCGCCTCCGGCCTCTGCCAGCGTCTGGCGGAGGTCATGCCCGGCATCCAGAACGAGCTGTTCCACCTCGGCTCCGACCTCAGCTTCATCGAGGAGGACAAGGCCAAATATCCCGTGCCGCAGATCGAGGCGCGCCACGTCGACCGGCTGGAGGCGCTAATCGATGAGCTGAACGCCGTCGTCGGGCCGCTGAAGAACTTCATCCTGCCCGGAGGAGCCAAAGGCAACGCCCAACATCATGTTGCCCCGACCGTCTGCCGCCGCCCCGAGCGAGACGTGAACGCCCAGTCGCGCCAGGAGGCGGTCGGCCTGCAGCTCG
>CAYXNH010000113.1:0-9426 GCA_964466135.1 uncultured Ardenticatenaceae bacterium
GAGGAGCGCCTGAAGGCCGCCATGGAAGAAATCCAGCGCGCCCAGGGCGAGATCATCCTGTTCATCGACGAGCTACATACGGTCGTCGGCGCGGGTTCGGCCCAAGGCGCGATGGACGCCAGCAATATGCTTAAGCCCGCGCTGGCTCGCGGCGAATTGCAATGCGTGGGCGCGACGACGCTGGACGAGTACCGCCAATATATCGAGCGCGATGCCGCCCTGGAGCGGCGTTTCGCCCCCGTCTTCGTCGATGAACCATCGCTTGAAGAGACAATCGAGATGTTGCAGGGCTTGCGCGGCCGCTATGAAGAACATCATAGCGTCACGTTCTCCGACTCGGCCATCGTTGCCGCAGTCAAGCTTTCGTCTCGCTACGTCACCGATCGGCGACTGCCCGATAAGGCCATCGATCTGATGGACGAGGCGGCGGCCAAATTGCGCGTCGCCCTCCATACCCTGCCGGCCGGACTGAAGAGCCTGAAGGCGGAGATCGACGTCTTGCTGGCTGAGGAAGAGGAGGCCAGCGCTGCCCGTGATTACGAGCGGGCGCAGGTCACCAAGGCCGATCGCTTGCGCCTGGAGACGGAATTCAATGAAATGCGTGAGCAATGGCAGAGCGAGCAGAAACTCGATGATGTTGTGGACGACGGCGATATCGCCGAGGTGATCTCGGCCTGGACGGGTATTCCCATCTCGCAGATGATGGAGACCGAGGCGATCAAGCTGCTCCACATGGAGGAGCGTCTCCACGAGCGCATCATCGGCCAGGAACAGGCAATCGCCGCCTTGTCCGACGCAATTCGCCGCAGCCGCTCCGGCCTCAGCGACCCGCGTCGACCGATTGGCTCCTTCATCTTCCTGGGCAGTTCCGGCGTGGGCAAGACCGAGCTGGCCAAGGCGCTGGCCGAGTTCCTGTTCGACGATGAGGACGCCCTTATCCGCGTGGACATGAGCGAATACCGCGAGCAGCATACCGTAAGCCGCCTGTTTGGCGCGCCCCCCGGTTATGTCGGCTACGAGCAAGGCGGGCAGCTCACGGAGCAGGTACGCCGTCGCCCCTATTCGGTCGTCCTTTTTGACGAGATCGAAAAGGCGCACCCCGATGTGTGGAATGCCCTCCTGCAGATGCTCGACGACGGCCGCCTGACTGACGGCCAGGGTCGCGTGGTCAACTTCCGCAATGCCGTGATCGTCATGACCAGCAATGTCGGCACGTCCTTCGTCAAGAAGTCCGGCGCCTTGGGCTTTGCCGGCATGGCCTCGTCCGAGAAGGAAAACCACAAGCGCATCGAAGAAGCGCTCAAGCACACTTTCCGGCCGGAGTTCATCAACCGGATCGACGAGATCATCATCTTCGAGCCGCTGTCTGAAGAGAATGTAGTCGAGATTGTCAAGCTCCAGGTCAAGGATGTGCAAGCTCGCCTGGCCGAACACAGCAATCTGAGCATCGAGTTGACCGAGCCGGCCGAGCACTGGCTGGCGCAGCAAGGTCTGGACAAGGACTTCGGCGCGCGGCCGCTCAAGCGGGCGATCCAGCGTTACGTCGAGAGCGCCCTCTCCATGCGCTTGCTGCGCGGCGAGTTCAAATCCGGCGACCGCATCCGTATCGACGTCGACGGCGACGGGCTGGCCTTCACCCTGTTGGAGAGCGGACCAGTTTTGTCACCGCCGATTGAGGTGATGGCCGAGAGCGTACCCGAAGCACTCGAATCGTAAACGACCGGGTTTCCCGGGGTGATCACAGATGAACGATAGGGCAGGGTTTCCCTGCCCTATTTATTTCGGCAGCACAAGGGTGGTTATTCATCCCAACGCCGGCGGCGATCCCGTTTGATATCACTGCGCTGCTTTTTCTCTTCCAGCCGTTCCTGGCGAGAGCGACGTGTCGGCCGTGTTGGCCGTCGTTCGGCTTGTTCTGTCAGCGCGTCCGCCAGCAGTTGCTGAAATCTGGCGATGGCTGTGAGCCGATTTTGCCACTGGCTGCGCGACTCGTGAACGTCGATATGGAGCGTGCCGTGGCGGTCGATTCGCGACGACAGGCGGTCGAGGATGCGGCCGCGCATCTCGTCGTTCAGGCTGGGCGAATTGGCGACGTCGAACAGCAATGTCACCCGCGTGGCCGTCTTGTTGACATGCTGGCCACCCGGCCCGCCACCGGTCGAGAAACGAAACTGCAACTCCGTTTCCGGCAGGGAGAGTGATTCGTTGATGATGATGAAATCGTCGTTCATGAAGAGCTTGAATCATTCGGCGGGTTATCAGGACTGATGAGAGTCCGGCGAGCATCAGAATGGGTCGAATTTCCGAACCCGCCGCGGATATGCTAGGATTATCGGGGAACCCTGGACGGTTGGCAATGACGAACCAACAATTGTTTGCTCATATATTATTTCTGGATGGCGTCGGCCTGGGCGGGCCGGACCCCGACAAGAACCCGTTTGTTACGGCCAAGATGCCGGTGTTGTCCGGCTTGCTGGGCGACGGCTGGTATCTGGACGGCGGCGGTCGGCGACAGACTGAACGCGCCACGCTTGTGCCGACGGATGCCAATCTGGGCCTGGAGGGGCGGCCGCAAAGCGCCACCGGTCAGGCGACCATCCTCACCGGCCGCAATATCCCCCGCCAGGTGGGCGAGCATTACGGCCCCAAACCCAATGCGGCCGTCGCTGAGGCGATTCAGCAGGGCACGTTGTTTCACGAGGTGATAGCCTCGGGCGGGCGGGCGGCGCTCATCACCCCTTATCCGGCGAGCTATTTCGAGGCCATCGAGAACGGCCGTCGTCTGTTATCGGCCGTCCCTCTGGCGGCCGTCAGCGCCGGGCTGTCGCTCATGGGCGAGGCCGACCTTCGCGCGGGGCGGGCCGTCAGCCCCGACTTTACCGGCGAGGGCTGGCGCGATCATCTGGGATACGTTGATATGCCTGTCCTCTCTCTTCCCGAGGCCGGTCGCCGGATCGCCGCCATCGCCGCCGGCTACGAGTTCAGCTTCTTTGAGCACTGGCCGACCGACCAGGCAGGTCATCGCGGAACACTGGCTGAGGCGGTCGCCCACCTGGAACGCATCGACACCGTGCTAGGCGGACTGCTGGAGTCGTGGGATGAGGAGCGCGGCTTGCTCATCATCACCAGCGACCACGGCAACCTGGAAGAGAAGGGGCATCGTCAGCACACGCGCAACCCCGTGCCGACGATCCTGCTCGGCCGCGACCATGCTCGCCATGCCGCGCATATCCATGACCTGACTGACATCGCCGCCGTCGTGCGCGACGTTCTGAGCTTGCCCCCAACTGAGCGATCTTCCTACAATTAACGGTGCTGAGCCATACCGTTTGACCGCTAATTTTTTATGAGGGATTCTATGCCTGTATCATCCGAGAATTATCGTGACGTGTTGCGCCATTTTCCATCGGGCGTGACCATCGTCACCATCAAGTCGCCGGCGTCGGACGTGCCCCATGGCCTCACCGTGTCAGCTTTCGCTTCCGTCTCACCCGAACCGCCCTTTATCCTGATCGCGGTCGACCACCGGGCGAGTGCCTACCGGCTGCTGGAGACGTCCGGGGCGACCTTCGCCGTCAATATTTTGAGCCACGATCAGATGGAGCTGTCGAACCGCTTCGCCTGGCTGAAGGATGAAGATCGTTTCGCCGAGGGGAATTGGGACACTGCCGTCACCGGTGCGCCGATCCTGAAAGACGCGCTAGCCTGGATGGATTGCACCATCTACTCGCGGTTCATCGCCGGCAGCCACACCATCTACATCGGCGAGGTGCAGGCTTGCGGTGTGCCCAGGCCGGACGTCAAGCCGCTGGTCTACTGGAATCGCGGCTACCGTCAACTGCTGAAGTAGCCTCTTCCCCGGCATCATCGAGCGCTTCCAGCCCCACAGCCATCAGATAGCCGCGCGCGCGTTCGGTCAGCGGGTAGCGATTGACCAGGTCCCAGAAACGCGGGCCGTGGTTGGCCTCGACAAGGTGGGCCAGCTCGTGGACCAGCACGTAATCACGAACCCATGATGGCATGCCGGCCAATCGATGGCTCAGCCGGATGGTGCCATCGTCGGGCGTGCAACTTCCGAAGCGGCTGTTCTGATTGGTCACATAGCGGACGGATTGCCACTTCAGACGGCCATCGAAGTACTTCCGGTTCAACTCGCGCGCCTGTTTTTCAAGCGCTTCGTCCGATTGCGGCACGTTTTTGGCGCGTCGCTTCATGCGCTTTTTGAGGCTGTCGATGATCGGGGCCAGTTCTTCGTTGCGTATCGTCGCTGGAGCACGGATCACCAGCACGCCGTCTTCCAGACGAGCGCCGACCGTTTTGCGCCGTTTGGCGCTGCGAATGATGCGAACCGGCCAATCTGCCGGTGGTGTGGAATTCTTCATGACGGCCGAAAATTGTAGCACTCGCGCCGAGGGTAACAACTATTGAGGTGAGATTATTTCGGCCGCCAGCGCTCGTAATCTTCCGGCCGGTCGATATCGTGAAGGGTAGCGTCGTCCTCGAACTCGACATAATGAAGATCGCTTTCGTGACGCTGCAGCAATACGCGGGGCGCGGCTTCCGGCGGCAGGGACATTAGTTCGTCGAAATAGCGCCGGTCGATGAGCACGGGATTGCCGCGTTGCCCATGATAGGTGGGGGCGATTAAACCATGCGTGCCTGCGGCATAGGCGCATAACAACGCGTCGATCATCTCCGCATCGACCATCGGCTGATCGCCCAACACGACAAGCGCGGCTTCGACGGTTGGAGGTAAGTGGCGAACGGCCGTCTGAACAGACGTCAACATTCCATTCGCATAGTATTCATTCCGTATCGTTGGGATGTATAGATCGGCGGCGATCGCCTCCGTCTTCTCCTGCTCGTGCCCGGTGACGACCAGCACACTCGCTACCGACGACGCTTTTACATTGGCCAGAGTCCAGGCCAGGACGGTTGATTCGCGCCAGGGCAGGAGGAGCTTGTTGCGACCCATGCGGCTGGACGTTCCCGCGGCCAGCACGACGGCCGCCACCCGCCGCCACACTTCGCGCACCGGCGACGTCTGCCGTAGCGCGCCCACCACGACCCGCGACACCCGTGGCTCAGCCATCATCAGTTCGGCCGCCTCTCGCCCCGCCGCCAGTCGTCCGGCTGTCTCGGCCTTGTTGAGAAACGGGACGATTCGCGCCCCATCCGGCGCGTTCTTCAGGCCACCCTGCGGATGAACCAGCACCCGCGTCAGCCCTGCCGCCGTCAGTCGACCGTCGACCACCGACGACCGCTCTTCACTCGTCATTCGTAATTCGTAATTCGTAATCGCCCTGATTTGTTCCGGCCGATGGGCGACTGCATCGATCGGTCCTTCCAGCGCGTCCAGCCCGACCATCGGCACCAGCAGTGTCGTCCCCGGCGGGATGGACGGCTCGTGGTCGGCGGGAGCCTTGATGGGCAGCATGCGCGAGCCGTCGGCCTCCACCAGAACGAAATCGACATCGGGCCGGGCCAGCAGGCGGGCGGGCAGCGCGGGATCGACGCCGATGGCCTTGTCTCCCTCGATACGACCGGCGACGAAACAAAACCTGTGGGTGGCCAGCGCTTCGTCAAGCGCCGCGAGGTCGCTCTGGTAGACAACGGCCGGCGCGTGCTCCATCTGCCGGGCGAACAGGCGCGTGGTGGTGGTCATGACTACGCGCCCCGGCAACTCGGCCGCGAGGGCGAACATCAGGCTGGTCTTGCCCCCGCCGCCAACGAAGGCCACCAGCTCCGGCCGTTCGCCGATGCCCAGCGCGGCGGGCAACGACCACGCCCCATCGATCATGGAGTTGGAGTCAGCCCGAAGTTCGGCACGAATTGGCTCAGAAAGTCGTTGACCAATTGCTCGTAGGCCACCGGATCAGTGACGATATCGCGGGCGTGGGGCGAATCCCAGTCGGTCAGATCAAGTACCGTGCGGCTCTTGTCGCTGTTGGCGTAGATATCCTCGGAATGGGTGGAAACGGTGTATTCATCGGTCAACGAATGGATGAGCAGGACGGGAACCGTGATCTCGGTGATGGATCGTTCCGGCGCCACCGCGTCCACATCGAAATCAGCCCGCAGTTCGGCAATGCGCAAGGCCGCCGGCAACACCAGCGGGGCAAGGGTGGGGAACTGCGCGCGGCCCTGGAAACCGACGATCTCTTCCAGTTCGCTGTAGGGCGAATCGGCGGCGACGAAGGCGATCTCCGGCGTCATAGGGGCCATCTGTAGCGCTGTAGACGCCCCATAGGACACGCCGAACACGCCGATTTGCGAGCGCTCCAGTCCGGAGCGGGCGGTGAACCAGTCCAGGGCGGCGATGGCGTCCCCTTTCTCGTAAAAGCCGTAGGTGTGGAGGGCGTCCGTGCTGTCGCCGTGGCCGCGATGATCGTAGGCCAATATGTCGCAGCCACGCTCCCAGAACATCGGCGCCCAGTTGAGCGCGTTGTAGCGTGTGCCGTGGAAGCCGTGGAGGAACATCAGACCACAACCCGCGTCGGCCGGATTGTCGAAATACCAGCCGGACAGGGTGACGTCGCCCGATTGAATGGCGATGTTTTCCGGCTCCGGCAGGCCAAAGTCGGCCGGGGTCTCGCCGTCGGCCGCGGCCTCGGTCGCCGCTTCGGCCAGAGATTCCGTGTCGGTGGCGATAATGAGACCGGAGAAATACCAGCCGGCGGCCACATAGACCGCAGTGAACAGAACCGCGACAACAATCAGGGTGATCCACATTCGACGATGTTTCATGGTTGCTCCGTTGTCAATCCATTGATTTGCTATTGGCCCGGCGGCAGGCCGAAATCAGGTGCGTACTCGGCCATAAAGGCATCGAACAGCTGCTTATAGGCGGCGAAATCGGTTCCGATGTCCCCGGCATGGGCCGATCCCCATTCGTTGATATGCACCACAGTGCGGCTCTGATCGCTGTTGGCGTAGATGGCTTCCGAGTGGGTGTAGGGGGTGAAATCGTCGGTGCGCGAATGAACGAGCAGTATGGGCATTTGCGCTTTGGCGATGTCCGTTTCTGGTGAGACAGCCGATGTGTCGAAGCCACCCCGCAACCCGGCTATGGCCAATACGCCGGGAACCATGAAGCGGCTGAGGAAGCGGCCGACTTTGGCGTCGGCACGCGCTTCAATGATGCCCGCCAGGCTTCGATACGACGAGTCGGCCAGGATGAACGGCGCGTCGGGGATCATCGGCGCGAGTTGTAATGCTGTGGCAGCCCCAAACGATACCCCGGCCACGCCGATCTGCGATTCAGCCAACCCGCTGCGTTGCTGGAACCATCGATAGGTGGTCAGGGCGTCCCCTTTTTCAAAGTAGCCGTAGGTGTAGAAAGCGGGCGTGCTGTCCCCGTGGCCGCGATGATCGTAAGCCAGGATGTCGCAGCCACGTTCCCAAAAGAGGGGCGCCCAGTAGAGCGCCTGGTAGCGCGAACCAATAAAGCCATGCATGAACATGACGCCGCAATGGCCTTCGGCCGGATTGTCGAAATACCAGCCCGACAGAGTGATGTCACCCGATTGTATGGTGATGTTTTCCGGCTCCGGCAAACCGAAGTCAGCCGGGGTGCCGATTCTGGCTCGTTCCTCGGCCAGAGACGGCGCGGGAGCGGCGATCATGACGTTGGCAAAATACCAGCATGCGGCGAGATAGGCTACGACCAGCAGAGAAATAAGAATAACGACGATCCACAGGTTACGATGACTCATGATTCACCTCCTTCGGATTTTGCCAGATGGACCAGTACGGCTTCCAGCACACCACCACCGATGGCCAGTGCCTTGTCGGAGATAGTAAAGCAGGCGGCTACATCGTCACGAGGGTCGATATCGCCGATCTTCAGTCCGGCCGGGACGGCCGTGCCGGGGGCGATGAGGCCACGCACGACACCGTCAAACGGTGCGGTGATCTCGTGTCCGGCTATGTCACCCAGAGTTTCCCCCTCGCGGACCCGATCGCCGATCTCCACCCGCCACGAAGCCACCCCGGCGATAGGCGCGCGCAGCACGCGTTCGCGACCCTTGCCGGCGACGATCCCTGGCGTGCCGGTGTTGGCTTCGGCCGTGCCGTGCCAGATGACCCGGCCGAGGCGGTGACCGCGGTTGGTCTCGATGACGACGTGGCAATCGATCCCGGCAGTGAAGCCCGGCCCCAGAGCGATGACCAGCGGGCCGTCGGTGACGTGGGTATCGATGTTGCGCTTGGCCATGCGGGCATCGACGATGACAAGTGACGAGTGATGAGTGACGAGTGATGAATTAAGAAGTAGCGATACGTCAGGGGCGACGAGGACCGGGATCACCCCTGTTGAGGCCAGCGCCCATGCTTCATCGGGTGTCTCGACACGGACGGCGCGCAGGCTCTCGATGGTGATCTCCCCCTCGCGCACGGCCGTGGCCAGCGCCACCCGCCGCCGGACGACGAATGGATTGGGTAGCTCGGTGACGACCACCGGGAACCCGGCGTGATGCAGTCGCCAGGCGACGCCGGTCGCCAGGTCGCCGCCGCCGCGGAGGAGGATGAAGTGGTCGATGAAGAGCATGACTGTTGATCGGAGCTTAACTGTTTTTCAACGTCAGGCAATCGTCGATGATGACCGGCAGGTTTAGTTCTGCGAAACTGATTCCGATTGCCGGTTGTCGATTGTGTTTGGTATCTGGAGGGGTGTGATAGTGATGTGGGAACGTCGGTTTCAGAATCGGGTTCTCCGGGTGCGGTTGAGCATCGTACCAACGGATTTTTTCTTCGTTATCATACACTGCGTAACTGTATTCCAGAATCGTTTCGTCTGCTAGATCAAGAAACTCGAATACCCGAATCGTAAGTTTGTTAATCAATTCAACCTGCCCGCGCACGGTACAGGTGACAGCACTATTGGTAAAAAGCCGAAGGGTGGATCGAACGACCTGTGGGTGCTGTGGAAGCAGGACGTACAGGTAATGCTCGTATTCAGTGCGCGCGAGAGATCCCATTAACCCAGTTCGAGAACCGGCTCCGCCGGGATTAACCGAATGGGACGATTGCCTGCCAGGCGGTGTAAATCGGCAAGTCGCAAATCGGAAATCTGTTCCAGCGCTTCCTGTCGCTTTTCGCGAAGGCGGTAATGGCCTGCCCATTCGGCGAAATCTTCCAAATATTCGCCATCATCCAACGCGCCTTCTTCATAGAGTTGAAAGAATTGCTCGGAGCTGATCCAGTAGCGTCGCTCGAACTTGTGCAAGCCGTCTTCGGCGGCGCGAAGATCGGCCAGAATGTCGGTTAACGAGAGGGAGCGCATTGTCAGTATTTCCTAACCAGATGTCTAATCGTTTAGCCTATGGAATTCCCCGAATTATAGCATACTTTGATTGCTTGCCGATTTTGGAAGGGTGAGGTTTTTACAGTTATTTTAAGGAACCATCTCTTGTTTTTTTTGAGTAT
>CAYXNH010000114.1:0-9339 GCA_964466135.1 uncultured Ardenticatenaceae bacterium
CTGGCCGCGTATGCCATCGCCCGGCTCCTTTTTCCCGACGATGACCGCGGCCGCCGCTATGCCCTGGTGGCTGCGGCGCTGGTGGCTCTCAATCCCCAGTTTATCTTCATGAGTGCGGCCGTCAATAACGACAATCTCGTCATCGCCCTGTGCAGCGTGGCCATATGGCTGCTGGTCAGAGCGGTGATCAAGGGGCTGCCCGCCGGCGGTCGCGCGCGTGCCGGCTGGTTTGTGTTGCTGGGGCTGGTCTGGGGGGCGGCGGTGCTGGCCAAATTGACCGGGCTGACGTTGGGACTGGTCATCGGGCTGACGCTACTCTATCTGGCCCGGCGCGAGCGATCATGGCGGACGCTGCTGCTGGGCGGGGCGCTGACGGGCGGCACGATGCTGCTGGTCTGCGGCTGGTGGTTCCTGCGCAACTGGCAACTCTATGGCGACCCGCTGGCCTGGGATGAGATGCTGGCGGTCACCGGGGCCTTGGTGCGGCCGGAGCTGCTTCCCTGGCCCGACACGCTACGTTATGCCACCTTCCTGCGCCAATCCTACTGGGCCGCCTTCGGCTATGGCGTGCTCGCGCCGGACAGCTTCTACCTGGTGGCGTCGATCATCATGGCCGTGGCTCTCATTGGCTTGATTGTATATCTGCTTCGCGCCCGACAGACAGCGGGTGGCCCGAGGCAGTTCGCCTTCCTGATTCTGATGATCTGGAGCCTGACGGTGTTCCTGTTCCTGCTGCGATGGATGCGCCTGATCGATTCCACCAATCAGGGGCGGCTGCTGTATCCGGCCATTGCCGCGCTGGGTGTGCTGGCGGCCGTGGGGCTGGCCGCGTTCGACGGTCGCCGACGCCGGGTGTCGACGACGGCCGTCGTCATTCTGGGCATGTGGTCGGCGGCCATGCCGACGCTGGTCCTCCGCCCGGCCTTCGCCCAGCCGCTGCCGATCGCCCCGGAGACCGTTGCCCATCCGACCGACTTTCGCTTCGGCGAAGCCATCCGTCTGGTCGGCTACGAATTGCCCGCGGCGACGGAACCGGGCCGGCCGCTGGAGTTGGCGCTGTATTGGCAAGCGACGGCGCCTGTCGGGGAGAGTTACGTGGTCGCCACGCGCATCCTCGATGCCGAGGGGCGGGTCGCCACCGGTGTGGACGAACTGCCCTTCGGCGGCCGCTATTCCACGGCCGTCTGGGAGCCGGGCAAGGTGTTTCGCGACCCGATCGTCCTGCCACCCGTATCGACTTTGGCCGCGCCGGGTTTGGGTTCGCTGCTGGTCATCGTCTATCCGCGCGGTGAGCCGGATGCTCCGCTGGCGGTGACCGTGGGCGATACGCCGGTGGGCAACGAGGCCTACGTCGCAAGGCTCAAGATCACGCCCTCCGTGCCCGTCACGCTGGAGCCGCCGAAAAAGGTCGACGCCTTGTTCGGCGGCCGCTTCCGTTTGTTGGGGTACGACAATGTGGCCGAGACGATGGAGCCGGGGTGGACGATCGCCCCGGAACTGCTCTGGCAAGCGGAGCGTCCCGATGGCCGCGACTATACTATCTTTGCCCACCTCATCGATGCGGAGGGGAGGCTGCTGGCGCAGGATGATGCGCCGCCGCAGCAAGGCCGTTACCCCACATCGATCTGGGAAGGCGGGGAGCGCGTCGTCGATCTAAAATTCGTCAAGATACCGTACAATACGCCACCCGGCGAAGTCACTTTATGGGTGGGGATGTATGATCCGGTCACCGGGGAGCGCCTGCCGGCCACGCGGGCGGACGGGAGCCGCTATGACAATGATGCCGTGCCCCTGATATCAATTCGTATAGCCGAATGACCCTGGGACGACGCCGATCTCCCTGTTCCAGCGGACAATCGGAAAAAGAGAGGTAATATGCGACGATTCATATCCTTAACTTTGGTCGGCGTGATGGCGATCAGTGTTGTACTGGCGCTGGTCAGCCTGCCTGCGGTGTCTATCGCCTCGTCGAATCTCACCCCTACCCTGCCGGCCACGCCTTCCGATTCGGCCCATTTGCCGGTCATCAACAAGGGCGCGACGCCAACACCGCCACCCACGCCGCACCCGCCGCCCGATAGCCCCGCGGCCGTGGTCACCATCACCCGCCATACGCCGATCAATGCCAGCACCTATAATCCTAACTCCTTCATCGTCGAAAACAGGTCGCAAAAAGGGGTGCGGCTGACCACGTTGCGCATCGATTTGAGTACGGCGGTTTTCCCAGATATGGTTTTTGATCCAAACGGCGAGGCCGGCGACAAGGTTCCCAAAGATGTCACCGAAGATTCGAGGAAGAATATATCGGGGTTTAAACACAAGTATGAGGCCCCTCATGATGGCGGCTTTGATGTGCTGGTGCTCGAATTCGAAGGGTTCGACCGTGGCGGTTCGTTTGGCTTTTCGGTCGATGTCGATCCGACGAGCATCCGGGGTGTCGTCGCGCCCGGCCCGATGGAAACCGGCAGCGTCGGCGGGCTGGAGCTTGTGGGGGCGACGATCACGGCCAGATTCAGTGACGGGACGACGCTGACCAACCAGGTCTATCGGCTGGACGATCCCGGTGATGCAGGGGCTAACCACAGCGGCGCGGTCGCCCACCTGCAGCCGGGCCTGCCCGGGCGGCCGCAAATCATGATCCCCGGTGTCGCCGCGCCATCGGTCGTGAACCAGTCGAACCAGACAGTTCGGGTCAGTGGTCCGGTCGGTCGGCCGGTGATCGTCATGGTTGTGGAAGGGGGGCTGTTCACGGAAGGGGTTCCCGGCGGTGGCTTCGATTTGGATCCGTTTGAGGCCAATACGGCGCTGACTGTGCGCGAGTATCACGGCATTATCGGCCCGGCCGGGACGATCGATATCCCCATCGTCCTGACCCATTCGGTGCAGCAGGGCGTGGCGGGCGATGTGGGGATCAACTACATCACGGCCGTGTTAGACAATCATTATGGCACGAAGGGGCTGACAGCCGAGCCATTGGCGTTGCACCTGCAATAAATAGATGCCCGAAGGCGGCGTTTGCATTAAACTTCACGAGTAGGTATAAAGCCTTAATAAACTCGCCGCGCCTCACCTGGCGCTTCGATTCACCCGGGGTCGCGGCCTTCCAAACAGGAGTCGTTCATGGGAGCCTTACTCGCTCAAAACCGTCGCCGGCTATGGCCGGCTCTGGCTGTCATCATTTTGGCGATGGTGCTGCTCGCCGGCCGCGCGGCGCGCGCTACGGACGGCCGCGCCGCAGCCGGAGTGGCCGTCGGCGGCAACACGGACATCTATTTACCGCACGTCAGCATCCCCGCGCCGCCGCCACGACTCGGATTCGTCCCCTTTATTAAGCCGGGTGCTCCTGACACTGTGACGATTACAGTCATTACCCATGCCGGCGATGATCGCCTGTTCGTGGGAAATCGCGAGGGCAGGATCTGGATCGTCCTTCCCGACGGGACAGCCTTGCCGAAACCGTTTCTCGATCTCAAAGGGAAAGTTGACCATGAAGGATTCGAACAAGGGTTATTAGGGTTGGCCTTCCATCCTGATTATCCGCATACCCCCTACTTCTACGTCGCTTACACCTCATCATACCATATCGTCGTCGCTCGCGGCGAGGTCAATCCGGACGATCCGAATCAGGCCAAACCGGCTTTGGATACCCTTATCACGATGCTAAAGCCGCTGATTCGTCCCGATGATCCCGGAAACAATACCCGCAGTGGGGTTCATAATGCCGGCGATCTAAAGTTTGGCCCCGACGGCTATCTCTATATTCCTGTTGGTGACGGTGGTCCAGACCCCTATGGCGAACTGCTGCAAGGGCAACCGGGAGATCCGAATAATCATTCCCAGCGGCGAGATGTCCTGCTCGGTTCGATGTTGCGCATCGACCCCGACCCTGACCGGGGGTTACCACCTGATTGCGGAGTCAAGAAGACTCTCTATTCGATCCCGAGCGACAATCCCTGGCTCGACGACAACGGCTGCGACGAGATTTGGGCCAAGGGCTTGCGCAACCCATGGCGCGTGTCATTCGACCGGTTGACCGGCGATTTCTATATCAGTGACGTCGGTGAATGGCAGTTTGAGGAGATTAACTTCTTGCCCGCCAATTCAAGTGGCGGCAAGAACTTTGGTTGGCATTGCTGGGAAGGGACGGCGAACTATAGCACTACGCCTTTTCAGAGGCCGGACGTGGCGAAACGTTGTGATTACCAGACCACCCAGTTCACATTCCCGGTACACGAGTACAACCATGAACAAGCCGGCCGGTGTTCGGTCACCGGCGGCTATGTCTATCGGGGGTCCGAGTATCCGGCGCTCTATGGCCGCTACATCTTTGCCGACTGGTGCTCCAGAGAAGCCTGGACGATGGCTCGTATGGATGGCAAGTGGCAGGTCGATCCGGCGGGAGGCGGTCACAATTTCACAACATTCGGCGAGGATATTCACGGGGAACTTTATGCGGGCACGTACCTGAGTGGACAAATCTACAAGGTGGTTGTTGTTCCCTGACGCCGGGCGAAAGCGCGGTGGCGTGGCTGAAGGCGGCGGGGTCAGCGCACCACAAGCGATTGGCCGATGGTGAAGACGTCGGTGGGTGACCGTTGATCGCCTACCGACACCGGCAGGCGGATGCCGCTATCGAAATCGTATAGTCCAATGTGGACGGGGTAGTCGCCCGGCGGCAGGTCGCCCGGCAGGGTCAGCGTGATCGTTTCCTCGAATACTTCCCCCGCCTCCCAGAGGCGCGACGGATATTGATCGCCCATCACCTGGCCGTCGGCCTGCGCCAACGGTGGTTGGGTCGGGTCGCCCAGATGGACAAAGGCGTGGAGCAAGCCCGGTCCCGGCGGCGCGACAACCTGCCAGCGCAGCCGCACCGCCACCGTATCGCCGGGCGCGGCCGTCGTTGAAGACAGGCCGGCCGCGGCCAACTGGATGCCCTCCCCCAGCGTAGCCAGCGGGTCTGTCATCGAAGGCCACATGGCGGGGGCAACTTTCACCGTGCCGATGTCGTACCGTGGGCCGTCCTCATCCAGCTTGACCGTCAGGACCGCCTCCACCGGCGCGACTGCGTCGCCGGCGATCTGTACGCCCATCCGATCGGCGACGATGGCGTCTGTCGGCCACAAGGTCGCCGGGAAGTTACCGCGGCCGTGGTAGCCGGTCAGCGAGCCGATGGGCTGGAAGTCGCGCCCGAACACCTCCAGCCGGGCTAAGGGCGCGTCCTCTGTCCCGCTCGCCGCTTTTCGCCAGTAGACCGTCGCCCATAGCCATTCCCCCGGCTGGACGACGGGCGTGTCCACCCGCGCGGCCAATACCTCCAACCCTTCGGGAAAGGCGATGGTCAGGGGAGGCGCATCGGCGGGGACCGCCTCGACGATGGGCGGCCGGGCGTAGGCGGTCGGGATCACCACGGTCAGGCTGTAGAGGGAGGTGACGAGGGCCAGGCCGATCACAGCGAGTTGCGTCCACGGCCGCGGCCACCGGCTGAGACCGTGGGCCGCCCCCAGCGCCAGCGGAACCAGCGCGGGGAAGAACAGCCGCCCCTGGTCGGCAGGAGTGCGCAGCATGAACTGGAGCCAGGCCAGAGCCACCACCAGGAACCAACCCGTCAGAATGATGGCCGGGTGCAGCAGCCGATTGAGCATGGCGGGCCGTGGGCGCGGCCATCGTCGGGCGGCGATGATAACTCCTGCGACGGCTCCGATGACGCACAGGATGACGATGAGATTCCAGACAGTCCAAACCCAGGCGGGCGGGCGAACGTTCATCCAGCCGAAGAAGGCGAAAAGCGACGGCCACACGCGCCCTACTACATCATGCCATACCTGAGGCAGGGTGTAGGGGCGCAACCCACCGGCAAAGGCGATGAACTGATTGGCGGCCGTGGGGTCGCCGTAGAGCACCCAGTTGCGCGCAAGAAACGGGCCGCCGAGCAGCAAGGCCGGGAGCGTCACCAGCGCCACCGCCCGGAGCGCCACCGCCCAGCGTCGCGCCCCGCCCCGGTTCCATGCAGCTACACCCAGAACACCGGCGCAATAGACCAGCAACAGCAGCCCGGCGGCCTTCGACAGCATGGCCAGACCGATAGTGACGCCAAGCAGCGTCGGCGCGACGAACGATGAGCGATGAATTCCGTCACCCGACGATACGACGGGGGCGGAGCGTTTTTCATTCGTCATTCGTAATTCGAAATTCGTCATTCTCAGCAGTTGCCATATCGCCGCCGCGCTGAACAGGGTGATGGCTGGATCGTTGGACACCGCGCCGTGGATGAAGGCGAACTGGGGCAGAAAAGCTACCAGCGACGTCGCCAGCAGCGCCTGACCGGGAGCGTGCGGCCATACGACACGGCCGGCGGCATAGATGCATAGCAGCGTCCCCAGCCCCATGACGGCCGACAGTATGCGAACCCAATGAGCGGCGGCCGCGTAGCCGCGCCAGGGCTGGGCCTCCTCCGGACCGTGGATGAACATATTGACGTTGATGGGCGGGACGGCGAGGCTCTCGCCGCGCGGGTCGGCCGGGTCGCCTTTGGGGTTCAGCCACAGCTCCGGCGCGGTCGTGGCGTTGGGGACGGCGCGGACGATCAACGACGCCAGCGTGTAATACAGCGGCGGCTGGGCGGATTCCTGGGCCATCAGGCCGTTGTCGCTCGTTGTGGGCAGCCGCCCTTCGCGGGCGATGAAATCGGCCGTGAAATAATGGAGGTGTTCGTCAGGCGTCTCGAACAGGGGCACCATGAGGCCGTAGCCGATAGCCAGGGCCAGGTAAACGGCCAGGATCAGCGCCAGAAGCCGGTGGGCGAGTCTGTCGATCAGAGTGCGTGGAGCGGTGCTCATGTCCGGGTTATTTGCCATCCGACCCCTCTCCGGCCGCCGGCAGCGTGTGCGTCGGCCCGACGCTCTCCAGCGTCACGTAGTTATACAGCGCCGTCTCCAGCCGGTCGCCCGGCGTGGCGAAGATATGTCGTTGCAGGAACCAGTCTCCCGCGCGCCATTGGTCGCTGGTGAAGCCCAGCCCGTCGGCGACCTGTGGCGGCCCGTCCCCGGAATACAGATGGGCCTTCACTGAGAGAGGTTCGGCCGCCGGCGTTGTGACCTGCCACAGGGTCACCCATTCGGAGCCGAATACCCCATAGCCGCGCAAGTTCGCCGGACCATTGCCCGACCCGACAAACGGCTGCAAACCGACATCGGCCGAATCTGCCGGGTCCATGCCCGGCCACCAGGCCACGATATAGTCCGGGCCATAGGCGTTGGCATGATGGCGGTAGACCGGTTGCGGCTTGTCGATGGTCAGCGGCCAATGCTCAGTGGATAAGCCATCGGGCGGCAGGACATACCAGCCTGGTCCGTCGGGGAAAACCCAACTGGTTCGGCAGTCGAACTCGACATGCCGCAACCCGGCGCGGCCGACCAGCCGTTCGGTTTGCGCGTCTTCCAGCAGACGGCCGGGCATGGTGCAATGGGCGAGCCACGTCCCTTCCATCCATTCGGGCACGTCGTAGATGAAGATCGATCCGCCCAATGTCAATAGCGGCTCGCGATGCCGGAACCAGTCGAACAGGTCGCTCTCCCGGAGTTCACCCAGGATCAGGCCGGTGCCTTGCAGGTCGCCGACGTTGATCGCGTAGCGCCCCGGAGCCGGATTGGCCGGGGCGAAGTCGCCTTCGCCCCGGTTGAATTGCTCGATGAGCGACGGCCCGGCCAATCCGTAATGTTGCCGGTCGACCGTGCCGGTGTAGGAAAAGAGGAGCGGCCGGCCCGTCTCGGCCTTGTAGCGCGCGGCATAGGCTCCTAATTGGTTCAGGTCCTGCCCCCAATCCAGATTGGAGTCGCCCAGATAGCGATAGCCGCGGCCGCCGGTCAGTTCGTTGAAATAGGTCAGGTGGTCGGGGTGGAGCATGATGGCGGAGGCGGCCGTCCAGCCCAGCGCGAGTGACAGGACAATCTGCGCCCCGCGACGCGCCCACAGGCGGGGAACGGCCAACGCGCCCAGCACCATGAGAAAAGGCACGGCCGGCAGCACGTGTCGATAGCCATAGTTCAGACGGCTGGCGGCCGATATAGCCAAAAAGAAGACGGCCGGCAACAGCAGGAAGAGAAGAGAGCGCCAACGGCGTCGCTCCTGCCACAGCACGAGCGGGATCAGGGCGAACAACGCCAGCTGCAATAACGGCGTCTTCAGCAGCAAGGTGGCCGGCAGATAGAGCCATGAGCCGGTCGGCGAAACGCTGCCCATGAAATAGTTGGCATGACCGGCGTCGACCTCGGTTAGCAGGAGTCGCCATGCCTCGACGTAGGCGGGCATCGGCAGCGCCCCGTGCATCTCGAAGCTGTAGAATGCCCAGAGAACCAGAGCGGCCGGGGGCAGCATTCCCGCCCAGATGAGCAGCGGCCGCCACCACCGCGCGTCCGTTCGCGCATAAGGCAAGGCCAGTGCAAACGTGACCGGCAGCAACAGCACCCCGGTCAGCTTGGCCGCCAACGCCAGCCCCAGGGCCACGGCGGCCGCCAGCCAGCGCCCCCAATTCGGCCGCTGCCAATAGCGCCACCAGGCGAAAACAGCCAGAAACCAGGTCAGGGTAGCGGCGATATCGGTGGTCACCAATCCGGCGGAGGCCAGCAGATTGGGGGACCGCGCGTATAGGAGCATCAGGGTGGTGACGGCCGGCAGGTGGCCGCGGGTTAGCGATGAGACCCAGGCCGCCATCAACGCCCCAAGCAGGACGCCCATCCCGGCGACGATGAAACGGCCGAGCCAGGCGATCCGGTCGATGTTCACGCCCTCGCGCCAGAGAAGCTCGCGGCTGATATGATAGGGATTCAGCGAGTGCCAGGTGGCCAGCGAGGTGATGTCGGGCAAAGGCGGCTCCGTTGCCAGCAGCGACCCGACCAGTCGATAGGTGAGCGGGGTGTGCATTTCCGGGATGGGCATGGTTCCCGTCTGAAGCATGGCGATGCTGTGGGTCAGGTGCAGGGGTTCGTCCGTTGTGACGGCCTTGCGGCCGACGGTGTCGAGGGTCAGAGCGAAAAAGATGAGCAGCGACGCCACGACGATCAGGTGACAGGCGAGGCGACTGGCCCTTTCCGACATAAACATGGCCCAATTATACCAGTAAGGATATATTTATGGATTGATAAGTACTCGCCGGTGAGAGTGGCTTGCCGGCCGGGGTGGAGCTAGTATTATCAAACATTAACACCGATCGGGCCGGTCAATCGATGCAGGCCGCCTGATTCGTTCCCATAAAAGGAGCTTTGAGAAGTTAAGAATGACGAAGAGATTTGCGGTTTCCACGTGGGCGATTATGCTCGCGATTTTGATGATGTTGGTCGCTTG
>CAYXNH010000115.1:0-9260 GCA_964466135.1 uncultured Ardenticatenaceae bacterium
TAACGTGCAATCTGTATGATTCGACTTGACTTTTAACACGATATCTGACAGGTTGCGCCACAGCCGGCAGGTTGTGCCACAGCTGAGTTGGTCGGGCGCGTCAGGCCATCAACTCTTGGGTCAGGGCGGCCTCGTAGGGCATGCCCAACGCCTCGGCCTGGGCCAGGCTCTTCTGCCACAGCTTGGCCGCCCGCCGGTCGTTGCCCGACAGCCGGGCCAGCCGCCCCTCGACCCGCAGCGACCGCGGCCGGGCGAAGGCGTAGGTGCGGGCGTAGCCACGCAGGGTCTTGACGGCCGTTTTGGTTTCGGCGGCCGTCGCCTCGCCGCACTCGCCCAGCGCCAGCAGCACCTCGGCCGGGGTGGCGAACACCTCCAGCAGGTCGAACTTGGTTCGCGCCCGGTCGATGGCGGCCAGGGTCGCCTCGGCCGACTCCCTCGCCGTGGCCCAGTCGCCCTGCCGCAAGGCCCAGGCGGCATTGACGGCATGCCACAGCCGCTCCTCCACCGCCATCATCTCCGGGTTTTCATCCATCACGCTCCGGGCCGCCTCCAGGCAGTCATGGGCGGCGGCGTCCTCGTTCAGCGTCAGGAAGTTGAAGAACTGCCCGCCGCGGCCGCGCACCTGATGGCGAGTGTCGCGGCTGCGCAAGGCCACCGCGTACAGCTCGGCCCACAGGTCGCGCGCCCGCTCCAGTTGGCCGCGGCATTGGGCCACCTGCGGCCAGACCCAGGCGGCCACCGCCCAGCGTCGCCAGTCGCCCAGTTTCGTGTAGAAGTTCAGCGCCTCGTCGATCTCCTGCTCCGCGCGCGACCAGTTGCCCACCCACAGGCTCTCGCAGGAGAGGGGGACGCGACTCCAGGCCCGCGCCGGGAGATCGTCGACGTCGCTCTCCAGGGCCAATGCCCGTGCCCGGTAGCCGTCGGCGACCTTGTGAAGCCCCACGATGCTGACGGTGGAGCACATGATGGCGCAGCCGCGCATCAGTTCCGGCGACGGCCCGGCCTGCTCGGCCAGGGTGAAGCCGGTCATGGTGCAGTAGAAGGAGGTCAGGAAGTCGCCCAGGTTGTAGTAGGTCTCGCCCGCGCCTTCCAGCACTCGCGATGCCTCCAACAGGGTGGCCCGCTCGTCCGGCGCGGCATGGCCGATCGACCGGCCGGGAAACAGTCGATGGCCGACCAGCCGGGCCAGCGCAACGCCCACGCCCAGCCCGCGCCCGGCGGCCGAACGGGGCAGGGGACGCCCCAGCAGCTCCAGCGCCGCGGCATATTCGGCCAGGGATTGCCCGATCTGCGTCAGCCGGTAGTGGGCATCGCCCATCAGTCGCCGGCGTTGGGCGCGCTGCAGGGCGGGGGCGTTTTCGGCGCTCAGGGCCTCGGCTTGCTCCAGAAAGCGGATCGCCTCCTGGTTGGCGTAGTCGCGGTAGGCGTTAAGCCCGGCCTTCTCGTAATAGACGGCGGCCTTGTCGCGATCGCCGGCCATGCGCCAATGGTGGGCCAGCAGCGGCAGGAAGCCGGCAGGGTCGTCGCCGGCGTGCTCCTCGTGCCAAACGGCCGCGCCGCGATGCAACTGTCGCCGCTGGTCGGACGTCATCAGCCCGTAGACTACCTCCTGCGTCACCAGATGCTTGAAGATGTAGGCCAGATTCGGCTCCGGCTCATCCATCGGGGTGATGTCCAGTTGTTCCAGCCGCCGCAATTGTTCATGCAGCGCGGCCTCAGCCAGTTCGACGGGATAGATATCGTCCAGCAGGCGAAAGGCGAAGATGCGGCCGATCACGCTGGCCACCTTGACTGTCAGTTGGTGGGCGACCGGCAGCCGGTCGATGCGGCTGGTGATGACGCTCTGGATGGTGTTGGGGAAGTCGAGGGCTTCCAGGTCGGCGCCTTCGGCCAGTCGCGCCTGGTCGCCGTCGATGACCAGCAGGCCGGTGTCGCGCAAGGCGTAGGCCAGCTCCTCGCTGAAGAACGGGTTGCCTTCGGCCTTGTTGTGGATGAGTTGGGCGATGGCCGGGGGCAGGCGGCCGATGCCCATCCGGCGGCAGACCAGTTCCTCCACGGCCGCGGGCGACAGGCTGTCGAGGGAGATGTGGCGCGCGCCGGGCAGGTTCTGCAGCTCGCGAAATATGGGCGGGGCGTCGTCGCCCATCACGCGCGTGGCGATGACCGCCAGCAGCGGGCTGATCTCGCGCCGGACGCGGTCGAGCAGCGCCCACGACACTGAATCGAGCCAATGGGCGTCGTCGAAAACCAGCGCTACCGGCCGGGATTGGGCCGCGCCGCACAGCAGCTCCAGTATCAGTCGCTGGGTGTGCTCCTGGCGCAGTTCGCCGGTCATTTGGCCGGTGAGTTCGGTCTCCGGCAGGTCGAGGGGCAGGATGGTGGTGAGCAGCGTGGCCAGCGGCCGCGACTCCGGCGACAGGCGACCCAGCAGCGCCTCCTGCCGGGCGGAGACGGACATTTCCTGATCTCCGGCGGCCGGTTCGGCCAACAGTCGCTCCAGGATCGGCCGCCAGGCGAAGTATGGCGTGGAGCGTTCAACGGATTCGCCGTAGCCCGACAGCAGCAGCGGCGACGGTTCGGCCGCGGCCGCCTTGCGAGCCAGCTCGCGCAGCAACAGCGATTTGCCGATGCCCGGTGCGCCATCAACGATCACGACCGGCGATTGGCCGCGGCCGAGCTGGGCCAGGGCTTCGTCCAGCGCGGTACGCTCGCTCTCACGCCCGGCGATGACGGCCGCGGCAACCGGCGTCCGGCCGCCGCTCGTCTGCTTGCGGGCCAGCAGCTCCGACGCGGTAAACGGCTTGACGATCCCCTTCAGGGTCAGCGGTGGCAGGGCGTTGGTGACGAAGGAGCCCTGGATGGCCTCGGCAATGCGGGGGGAGATGAGGATTTGCCCCGGCTCGGCGGAGGTCATCAACCGGGCGGCCAGATTGACCTCGTTGCCCATGACGGCGAAGGCGCGCCGGGCGGCCCCGCCGTAGCTGCCGCTATGGGTCAGTCCCTGACTGATGCCGATCTGCAGCGACCCTGGAAAGTCCAGCTCGCCGGTCAGGCAGTTGATCTCCAGGGCGGCGGCGGCGGCGCGGGCGGCGTCGTCCTCGTGGGCCAGCGGCGCGCCGAAGGCGGCGTAGAAATAACTGCCCTTGTCGCCGACAGTGATCTGCAACAGGTAGCCTTCAAAGTGGTCGAGAATGGCCTGGGTGCGGCGCGTGAAGATATCCAGCCGGGCTTCGGCGGTCTCGTCGTTGTCATAATCGATGCCGCCGAACTTGATGAACAAGGGGACGGCGGGGCGTATCTCGGCCAGAAACGTCTCCGTGGCCTGCCGCAGATGCTCATAGACGGGCGGCAGCAGCCACGGCCGGGCGGTCTCGTCGTCCAGATTGGGGATGACTCGCGGCGGGGGCGGCGGCGCGGGTTTGGCCGGCGGGGCCAGCAGCGCGAAGCGCCGGCCGCCGGCTTCCGGGCGAGCGATGACCACGGGCGGCGAGGTGAGGGCGGCCAGGGTGTCGTCGGTGACGATGACCTGGCCACTGGCGGCCAGCTTCTCGGCGGCCGACATGCGGTCGATGGTGGCTCCGGCCAGCGCCTCCATGACGTAGGTTTGCGGGTCGCCCACGAGGAGGCGTCTCACCGGCCCGGCGGCGACGGCCACCTTGATGCTCAACGGGAGGGTCGTGCCCGCGGGGGTGGTGATGGCCTCCATGCGGGTGATCTCGGCCTGCAGGGCGAAGGCCGCGGCCACGGCGCGATCGGCCGCGCTGGAGACGGCCGCCGGGCCGCCGCTGTCGCTCTCGTCGAACCAGCAGGTGATGGCGTCGCCGCTGAAGCCGATGACGTTGCCGTAGTAGCCCCGGATGGTGTCGATGAGGACGGAGAAGACGCCGTTGAGGTGGCGGATCAGCTCCTCGGTGCCGCGTCGTGACCCGAGATCGTGGCGCAGGGCGGCCGTCAGGGGGGTGAAGCCGGAGATGTCGGCGAACAGGGCGGCCCCCATGGCGCGATTGGGTAGCGGGATGCCGGCGCTCAATGCGCGACGGCGGTCGTCGGGCAGGAAGGCGGACAGTGGTTCCATGGTCTTTGGCTATGATGTATTTCAGGATGCGGACGAGGATTCCCCGGCCGTCACGGTTTCCCGGCGGGGTCGGCGGTGGCGGTGAAGGGAAGCCTTCCACCACTATCATAACATGGAATTGGGAGAATATCTATATGCTTGCCTCGCAATCTGAAAGATTGGGCTGCGGCTTGCCTCGCAATCCAAAAGATTGCGCTACAGGCTGACGGATTGGGCTGCGGCTTGCCTCGCAATCTAAAAGATTGCGCTACAGGCTGACGGATTGGGCTGCGGCTTGCCTCGCAATCTAAAAGATTGCGCTACAGGCTACAAAAGGGGCATCGGCCCCACCACCCGGCTGACGGACGACCCCAGGCGGATCTGCCCCGCGGCGCGCCGCCGCTCGATCTCGGCCGCCAGCGCGGCCGACAGCAGGCGGTCGTCGTGGATGGGCTGTGGGCCGAGGGGGGTGTCGACGCGCTCCCGCGCGGCCACGCCCCAGCGCAGGTCGTGGTCGAAGCGGCCGCCGACGGGCAGGGAGTAGCCGCAGGCCGTGGCTTGTTGCCAAAACCACCAGCCTTCCGATAGCGGCTCGTCCTCGTCGCCGGTCCAATAGCGGAAGCGGCCGGTGTCGACCAGCGACAGGAAATCGCTGCCGAGGCGGGCCTTGGCCGCGGCGCTGCCCAGCGGCCAGGCGGTGACCGCGCCCCGCCCCAGCCGCGCCGCCAGCCAGTCGGCCAGCCCCTGGCCCACGCCCGCGGCGTCGATGAGGGTGTGGGCCGCGCCCCAGTGGCACAGCCAGGCCAGCAGCCGCTCGGCCAGCGACGGCCGCCCGGGCACGCTCTGGAAGTGGCGCGACCCCTGATCGACGAACACATCCACGGCCTCATAGGCGGGCAGCCCGGCAGTCTCCCCGCCGGCCGCGTCGTGGATGACCCGCAGGACGGTGGCGATGGTGTAATCCCGGTCGGGGTTGGCCGGCGGGGCGGTGGGGTCGTGGGCCGCGGCGTCGCCCCCGGCGGGATCGATGGCGACGACGTAGGTTTCGCCCGGCAACGGTTCGTGCAGTCGGCCGTGACGGCCGCGCATCAGGGCCAGCCGCTCCGGGGTGAAGAGGCCGCCCGCGCCGTCGATCGGCTCCAGGAAATATTCGGCGGCGATGATGGGGTGGCGGCGGCCGTGGCGGCGCACCTGCTCGGCCAGAAAGGCGGCGTAGGCGGGGTTGGCGGCGGTGACGAGGTCGGGCGGCACCATGAAGACCCGCCGCCGGCCGTCGGCAGCCTCGGCCGCTTCCAGCTCGCCCTTCTTGGCCCACAGGAAGTCGCCGGTGGTGCGGGTCGTGCCCAGATAGACGGCCGTGGCGTTATGGGTGGCGCGCATGGGGGTCAGGACGGCCTCCACATGGGCGGGGTCGTGGTCCTGGGCCTCGTCGAGGATTAGCAGGTGATCGGCCGTCTCGCCGCGCGCGGCCGCTCCGGGATGGCTGCTGATGAAGACGACGGCCGCCCGGCCCAGGGTGTAGCGGCTTGGGCGGCCGCTCTTGCGCCACTGCCCGCGCGTCAGCGGCGTGTCGAGACGCTCCTCCAGCCGCCGCATGCCGCGCCCCAACCCGTCGCCCACCGCGCTGTAGACGATCTGCCCGCCGCGTCGCTGCAAGAGGATGAGCAGGTAGACCAGCAGGTGGGCCACGGCCTCGTTCTTGCCCGACTGGCGTGGAAACACCAGCAGGAATTCGCGGCCGTGGCCGCCCAGCACGGAGTCGATGATGGCCCGCAGGGGGTCGATCTGGTAGGGGTAGAGGGGGACGCCGACGACGTGGCGCGAGAAGCGCTCGATGTCGTTGAGGATGGCGATGGCGGCGGCCGTCTCGCGGAGGGCGGATGACGGACGGGGGCGGCTCATGGGCGGGGGGTCTATAGCTCGATGCCGCGCTCATCGCCGAGGACGACCAGGGCCTCGGCCAGCCACTGGCGCATCTCGCCGGCCCGGGCCGTGTGCCGGCCAATCAGGAGGGCCACCGTGCGCGCGCCGCTGAACACGACCCCGGCCAGACGGCGCGTCTCCTCCACCGACAGCTCGGCCGTCGGGTCGTCCAGCACGCCCATCAGGCGGCGCAGGACGATGCGCACCAGATCGATCTCCGGCTGCAGGTCGGGGCCGGGGAGGCCGGTTTGCAGGGCCTGGGCTTCGTCGCCGGTGGGGTTGTAGAAGTAGAAGTGGCCTTGGGCGGGGTTGGGGCGGCCGCGGTGGCGACGGCAGGCGGGCGGGCGCGTACCCGGCGCGGCCGGATTGCGGCACGGTTGGCCGCGGCGGGTGCGGTGGGAGCAGGGGGTGGGTTGGGCTTGAGCAGACATAGCGGCCCTGTCAGGATAACACGGCCGCGCGGGGTGGAGCTATTCGATTTTTGGGCGAAATCAGAGGCCGGTCGGCCCGCCCAGCAGCAGCCAGCTGAACACGGCCGCGGCGGCCAGGGCCACCAGCAGCCCGATGACCGTGCCCTTCGGCGGCCGCAACTGCATGGCCAGGATATTCAGGCCCAGGAAGATGAGCGCCAGCGGCCAGTAGCGCCAGGCGGCGTCCCAGTTGAGCGCGTCGACCGCGCCGATGTTGACCAGCAGGAAGAGCACGCCGGCGGTGATGAGGGCGACCGGGGCGAGCGTCGAGCGGTTGTGGCGTCGCCGGGGGCGAGTCACGGCCTTGTCTTGGCTCTCGGTCATTTCGTCGCCGCGGGCTTCGTCCGGCAGCGGTTCGTTTTCGGGCATAGGCTTCTCCATTGCAATGAGCGCTTTTCATTCATCTATACGTGTTGCCCCTCCGGGTAGTTTCAACTAAAATTCGTCTTTGCCATTAACGTCATAAACATCCTTGGAAACCGGGTATCCGGCCGGGTTTGCAGACGAATTTCCGGCGTGGTCCCGGTTTCTAAATGAATAAATCCCCTAGAGGTTGAACTGACTCATGAAGGAATATCAGACCGGACAGATACGCAATATCGCTCTTGTATCGCACAATGGGGCGGGGACAACCACCCTCGTCGAACGGCTGCTGTTCAAGACCGGGGCGATCACGCGTATGGGCAGCGTCACCAACGGCACGGCCCACATGGATTTTGAGGAAGAAGAGATGGCGCGCAACAGCTCCATCGTCACCGCCATCGCCCCCGTGGAGTGGAAGGGCGTGAAGCTGAACATGCTGGATACGCCCGGCTTTCTGGACTTCATCGGCGAGGTCAACAGCGCCATGAAGGTGGCCGACAGCGCCCTGGTGCTGGTGGAAGCCGTGGCCGGGGTCGAGGTCGGCACCGAGGCGGTCTGGGAGGCAGCCCACGCCTACGGCCGTCCGCGCGTCCTGCTGGTCAACAAGATGGACCGCGAGAACGTCCGCGTTCGCCGCGTGAAGGAGAGCCTGGCCAACAATCTGCCCGGCAATTTCGTCGATTTGCAGCTGCCAATCGGCGAAGGCCCGGCCTTCAAGGGGGTCGTCGACCTGCTGCACATGGAGGCCCGGCTGGGCGAGAAGGGTGAGAAGGCGGCCATCCCGGCCGACATGGCCGCCGCGGCCGATGAGGCGCGCGCCGCGCTGGTGGAAGCTGCGGCCGAGGGCGACGACGCCCTGATCGAGAAGTACCTGGAGGGCGAGGAGCTGACCGGCGCGGAAGTGGCCCGCGGCCTGAAGGAGGCCACCCTCAAGGGCGTGGTCGTGCCCGTGCTCTATGCCGCGGGGGAGAGCGGCATCGGCGTCGACGCCTTGCTCGATGCGCTGGTGGCCATCATGCCCGCCCCCAACGAGGGTGACGGCTTCGAGGCCACCGACGGCCGCGGCGAGACGACCACTTACGCCGTCAGCGATACTTCCCCGCTGGCCGTGTTCGTCTTCAAGAGTCGCGAGGACAACTTCGGCAAGACCAGCTATCTGCGCGTGTTCGGCGGCTCGCTGTCGTCGGATTCGCGTATCTGGGACGGGACCCGCGACGGCGAGGTGCGCGTGGGCGCGTTGCAGATTCCCAGCGGCAAGGAGTCGTCGCCCGTCGGCAAGCTCCATGCCGGAGATATCGGCACGGTGGTGAAGCTGGGCGATGTGGCCACCAACGACACGCTGGGCGACCGGGGCAAGATCGTGAAGATCGCCGCCACCGCCCAACCGGAGCCGCTGGCGTCGGTCTCCATCCATCCGGTGTCGCAATCGGACACGGCCAAGCTGAGCCAGTCGCTCAACCGGCTGGTGGCCGAGGACCCGACGCTGCACTGGTACACCGAGCCGTCGACCCACGAGACGATCCTGGCCGGGATGGGGGTGGCCCATCTGGACATCGCCGTGCAGAAGGCGCAATCGAAATTCGGCGTGCATCTGCGCACGACGACGCCCAAGGTTCCCTATCGCGAGACCATCACCCGGTCGGCCGACGCCGACTATACCCACAAGAAGCAGACCGGCGGCGCGGGGCAATACGCGCGGGTCATGCTGCGCGTGGAGCCGGTGGAGGAGTCGCGCGGCTTCGAGTTCGGCTCGGAGATTTTCGGCGGCGCGGTGTCGGCGCCGTTCGTGTCCGCCACGGAGAAGGGCTGCCGGGCGGCGCTGGAAGGGGGCGTGCTGGCCGGCTACCCGGTGGTGGGCGTGCGCGCGGTCATCACCGACGGCAAGATGCACCCGGTGGACTCGAAGGAAATCGCCTTCCAGACGGCCGGCCGCGAGGGGTTCAAGGAAGCCGTCCGCAAGGCGGGGCCGGTGCTGCTGGAGCCGATCTATGAGGTCACGGTCACCGTTCCGGCCGACAACATGGGCGATATCCTGGGCGACATGAACTCCCGCCGCGCGCGCGTGCTGGGCATGGACCAGGAAGGCCACAAGAGCATCGTCCGCGCGGAGGTGCCGCTGGCGGAGATGCAGAGCTATGCCGCCGACTTGCGCTCGATGACGCAGGGACGCGGGGTGTTCAGCATGAAGTTTATGCAATACGGCCGCGTGCCGGCGCATTTGCTGGATGATCTGGTGGCCAAGCTGCAGAAGGAGCGGGAGGAGGTTGTTGAGTAGGGGGTGATGGAGGGGGCGGGTGCTTTGGGGCGGGTGCAATGGACGTGGGATGATCCACGCGGGATTATGCACTTTTACAATTTAATTACCTGATAGGCCAACATAGCAAAGAAGGGTTTTGGAATTGACGAGGGTCACGACGGATTACCAGTAGAAGCGCCGTCCTGGCTTCCGC
>CAYXNH010000116.1:0-9155 GCA_964466135.1 uncultured Ardenticatenaceae bacterium
GCCGGGCGAAAAATCGCTTTTGCAGCGGCGAATAAGGGGCGATCTCGTTCCAGCCACCCGCGCCTTCCCAGTCGTCGGTGTCCATGACCAGCCGGACGCGGCCACGGTGAAAGCGCCACAGCCATTCGGCCGCCAATCCGCTATACGCCTTGGGCTTGAAGGCGTGGACGACGTCGGGACTCCAGGCAAGGGCCTCGCGCGCCATCCGGTGAGCGATGCCGAGCGGGCCGCCACCCAAGGAAACATAGCGCAGCTCGACGCCGCCCTCCCGCCATTCGCGATCGGCCTCGGTCGGCGTGTCCCAGGGCGGCATGATCATGCGCACGGCATGGCCACGGGCGACCAGCGGCCGCGCCAGCCCCAGCGCCCGGCTGCGCATGGTTTGCTTGGGATGCAGCCCAAAAGGGCCGACCATGGCAATACGCATGGAGAGGATGATACGCTATTCGGAAAGATTAAGGGAGATGACGGGTCGCCCTCCGTCTATATCCATCATTCGTCATCCGTCATCCGTCATCCGTCATTCGTCACTCGTCATTCGTCACTCGTCATCCGTCACTCCAAATAGGTTGCCGTTCTCACGCAGCAGCTCATGCAGGCGCGGGTAATCGGCATAGACGCCGCGATGATCGGGCGGCAGCAACGAACCGATGCGGCACATGATCTCATCCGTCCAGGATTGCAGCCACTCATCGCGATCCGCCCGCGGCAAGGGCGGCACCCGAAAAACTTCGCCGATGCGCGCTGTAATATCGAGCCTCTGCAGCCGCTTGAGCCGATATTTGACGACGCGATCTTCCGTGCCGACGACGCCGATGGGCACCACCGGCAGACCGGATTTGGCGGCCAGATAGGTGGCACCAAGCTTGCCCGGCAGCAACGCTTCGGTCGGGCTGCGCGTGCCTTCAGGGGCGATAGCCAGCACCTCCCCGGCTTGCAATCGTTTCAGAACGACGCGCAACGCCGCAAAATCGGCATCGAAACGGTTGACCCAGATGCCGTCTACCTTGTCGGCTACGTAGCGCCAGAAGGCATATTTCTTGTACTTCTCGGCCAGAATCAGCACCACATCATCCCGGTCGGCCAGCAGGATGACCAAAAACGCTTCCAGGCGGCCGACATGGTTGGCGACGATGATGAACCCGCCCTCAAAGTCGGGTACGTCGCCGATGATTTCAATGCGAGCGATGATGCGCAGGACGACGCGGGCGATGGCGCGAACGATGCGGAGAAACGTATGCTTGCTCATTGGGGGATGTATTGTAGACCAAGCGCGGCGGCCGACAAGAGAGACGAGACGGCCTTCCCGGACTCAGACGGGCTCCTTGAAATCATACAACCCATTCTCGACACGCCAGCGACGGCCGCAGGTCGGATTGGCGCAGATCAGCATCCCGTCGTCCGGCTCGCCCAGCGGTGTCCGGCACGTGGGGCAGGCGAAAAAGGCGCCGGGGTCGGCCGCCGGGCCGGAGTCGGCGCGAAGCCCATGCACGAAGACGCTGGGGGTCAACTGCCACCACGCGCCGGTGCGCTGGAGCGCGCTGTCGAGCGAGGCCAGCGCGCCGGCGGGCACGACCCGTTTGATCGGTTCGAAACGAAAGTGGGAGGCGGTCAGCATCTCGCCCAGTGCAAAACCGGCGGCGGCCAGTTGCTCGCGAATCCAGGCGGGATGAAAATCGAAGTTGAGCGTGACGAACTCCACCGGTTCCTCGTCAAAGGGCGACCATGCCTGGCGGCCGAGCCAATAGCGAATCATGGCTTTCAGGTTGTGCTTGCTGGCAAACTCCAGCACATAGTTGGCCAGGGGGCGAGCCACGCGAGCCAGCTCGTCGAACAACGCCGGAGCGTCGGCCGCATGATGCAGCGTGCGCACCTGCACCATCGTCTCGAATAAACCGTCGACAAACGGCAGCTGATACCAGTTACCGGCGACATAGAGATAGCGCGGATCGTCGCCCAGATGAGCCTGAGCCTCGCGCAACAGGGAGCGGGAATAATCGAACAGGACGACGCGCTCATAGCCGCGGTATTCATCGGCCAGGCGACCGAAGCCCGCGCCGACATCGAGCAGCGTGTCGCCGCGCGGCGGCATCAACCGGCGCAGGGCGATGCGCTCGACCTGGTCCTCGTAATCGCGTCCCTGCCCCTGCCAGAAGCGGGCGCGATAGTCGGAACCTTCATAATCACAAACGGGAGTAGCGGCCGGAAGATGATCCGGTAGATGATTGGACATTCGCGGCATGGTAGCAGATTGGCCCCCGTCTGCCAACCCCCGCGGCCGCCGGCCGGGTTTGAAGATCCCCCCGTTTCTGTGTAACATCATCAAGTGAATCCCGCAAGGAGTCTCACTTGAACAAAGAATTGACCATCGGTTCGACCGAGCACGCATCTGAAATCATGGCCAGATTGCGTGTCGTCCACCCCGACGCCCACTGCGCGCTCGACTATGAGACGCCTTACCAATTGCTGGTGGCCACCATCCTCTCAGCCCAATGTACCGACGAGCGCGTCAACCTGACAACGCCGGCGCTATTCAATCGCTACCCAACGGCCGCGACTCTGGCCAGGGCCGATCCGGTGGAGGTCGAGGAGCTGGTGCGGCCGACCGGCTTCTATCGTCAGAAGGCGCGTTACATCCGCGAGGCGGCGGCGCGAATTATTACCGAGTTCGGCGGCGAAGTGCCGTCGGACATGGACGAGTTGCTGTCGCTGTCCGGCGTGGCCCGCAAGACGGCCAACGTCGTTCGCGCCGAGATCTTCGGCCTGGCTGACGGCGTGGCGGTCGATACCCATGTCAAACGCCTGGCGGCGCGGCTGGGGCTGTCGGCCGAGACCGATCCGGTCAAGGTCGAGCGCGACCTGATGACGATCGTCCCGCGCGAGAACTGGATCGAGGTTACCCACCTGCTCATCTGGCACGGCCGTCGCGTCTGCACGGCGCGCAAGCCCGACTGCCTCAACTGCACGCTCAACGACATCTGCCCGTCGGCGTTCAAGGGCGCCGACTATCGACCATCAATAGCCGCCAAGGCCCAATAGGAGAAAGAAAATGCGTACCATGAATTTGCTGCAGAACCTGGAGTTTCATGACAATCATCCCTACGCCCAACCGCTTCACGTGGATGAGGACGGCCGGGTTATCCGCTTCATGCTGAAACCGGGGCAGGTCATCGCTGAGCATGACGCGCCCAGCTCGCCGTTCTACGCGGTCGTGCTCAAGGGGCACGGCATGTTCGCGGGCGAAGACGGCGTCGAGCATGCCTTCGGGCCGAACGACATCCTGGTCTTTGACAAAGGCGAACAACATGCCGTTCGGGCGCTGGACGAGGAACTGATCTTTGTAGGCTTCCTGCACGGTGTGGAAGGCACGCGCCCGGGCAAGGTCGGCGGCCTGCTGGCCGAACGGTAGAGCCTCGCTTCTACTTGCGCCAGAGAGAGATGACCTCGGTCTGGAATGACCGCGGCCACAGATCCACCGGCTGGAAGGCCAACGGCCGGTATCCCATCTTCGTTAATCGTTTGGCGTCCCTGGCCAACGTCCCAACCTCGCCGGCGACGATAACTCGTCGACGAGGGCGCAACCGCTCCAGCAGGGCAAACGCCGCCGGCGATAGCCCCCGTTCAAGGCGATAGACGCCCGGCCGCAATACAACTACATCCACCTCGGCCGCCCGCGCGGGGAACACTTCCTCCTCCGTTCCCTGGTAGATGGCCACATTGTCGAAGGCGTCCAGATTCTCGGCCGCGTCAGCGACAGCGTCGGGGTTCGTCTCGACGGCGATGACCGTGCCGGCGCGTCCGGCCAGCGCCGCGGTCAGCCAACCGGCATCGCCGGGGCTTTCCAGCACGACGTCACTCTCGGCGATCCCGGCCAGATCGACGATGGCCCGCGCCATCAATTCAGCCGCGGCCGGGTTGGCCGGATAGGGCACGCCGGGCGAGAAGCGAAATGGCCGCCCGCCGATAGTCCGCACCAGCCAGGGATCGCCGATGAGTGTCGCCGCCGTGTGGTCGGGCAGGACAATGGACACCGAGACGGGAAAATCGACAGCCAGCTCCGGCGGCTCCACATCCTCAATCTCCAGCGCGGTCAACAGATCGTCGTCATCGCCCAGTCGCAGCGTCAGCCGTCGCAGTCCGGGCAGGTCCACATCCAGATCGGGCAGGGCCGCCTCCAGCGCCGGTTGCAGAATGGGGCACTCCGCCACGCGAAAGACGCGCTCCTCCACCGGTGACCAGTAGCCCAGGCCGCCCTCCTCGGCCGGAAAGAGCGCCGTCTCGGCGCGATAACCGTAGGACGCGGGGGCGGGCAGGATGGGCCGCAGCGGCGGGTTTTTGAGGCCGCCGACGCGGGTCAACTGATCCACGACGGCCGCTTCCTTGGCCCGCAGTTCGGCGTCATAGGTCATGTGCTGGAAGTGGCAGTTGCCGCAAACGCCGAAATGGCGACAGCGCGGCAGGACGCGGTCGGGCGACGGCTCGATAACCTCCAGCAACTCAGCCCGGGCATAGCCACGTTTGTCGTCGGGCACGCGCACACGCACCGTCTCGCCGGGGATGGCGAAGGGGACGAAGATGGCGCGGCCGCCCTTGTCGCGGCCGAGGGCCATGCCGCCATGGCCCATGCCGGAGAGAGTCAACGTTAGCTCGGGCATGGGGCGATCAATCTTCCTTCTTCACCCGCACCACACCCTCTCGCGTGATCTGAAAATGGTCAAAGTCACGGGCCACGAAGGTGTTGGGGAAGATCGCCCGGGCCTCGGTGCGAATCTCCCGCTCGGAATAGCGGCGACTGAGATGGGTGAGGATAAGGTTTTTCACCCCGGCATCGCGAGCCAGCGTCGCCGCCCGCGCGGCGGTCATATGGCCAAAGTCGGCGGCCATCTCCGCCTCATCCTCGGTGTAGGTCGCCTCAATCACCAGCGCGTCAGCCCCGCGCGCGGCGTCATGCAGATTGTCCGTCCGCCCGGCGTCGCCCACGTGGACGTATTTCGTCCCCGATTGCTCCGGGCCGAGCACCTCGTCGGGATGCACCACACGGCCGTCAGCCAGCGTCACCGGTTCGCCTCGAACCAGGATCGAGCGCTCCGGCCCAAAGGGCACGCCCAACTCGTCGGCGCGCTCGGCCAGAAACGGCCGGTGGGGCTTTTCCCGGAACAGGTAGCCCAGATTATCCGGCCCGCGATGGCTAACCTCAAAGGCGGTCAGGCTGAACTTGTCGTCGGCGCAGATGACGCTCCCCGGCCGGATGGGGTGGAGACCGATGTCGATGGGCGGCCGATGCCCGGCAAAAACGACCTTGAACAGCAGATCGTGGACACGGGCCAGCGTCGCCCGCCCGCCGTAGATATCGATGCGATCCAGATTCTCCCAGCGGGCCAGGGTTGAGGTCAGGCCGCCCAGGCCCAGGATATGGTCGAGATGGCCGTGGGTCAACAACACCTTGTCCAGCCGCTTGAAACCCAAACCGCTGCGCAGGATCTGGCGTTGCGTGCCTTCGCCACAATCGAGGAGAAAACGGTAGTGGCGGTGGAGGATAATATGGCTGGATAGGCCCCGTGTCGCCGTCGGCGCGGACGACGAGGTGCCCAGGAAAATCAGTTCAAACATTGTAAATCATTGGAGCAAGGCGGGTGAAGGTATCGGCCGATTAGAACTCGGCCGCAACCCTATTTTCCACGAAAGCCGGGTTTCCGCAACAACCGGCCCGCGTGACACCTCTCGGCCGCCTGTGAGATAAATAAAAAAAGGCCCGCCTTGCGGCGGGACCCTTGTCAACCTAAGGAGGTGTTGGCCGTTCGCCTATTCGGCGAAGGCGACCAGGACCGAGCGGAAGAGAATCTGCACGTCCAGCAGGAACGACCGGTCACGAATATAGCGGGTCTCCAGCTCGACGCGTTCGTTGGCACGCGAGCTATGGCCGCTCACCTGCCACAGGCCGGTCATGCCGGGCAGCACATCGGTGTAGCCCTGGATGCGATGACCGAACTTGAACATCTCGGTGCGGGTCATCATGCGCGGGCCGACCAGCGACATGGTGCGATTCAACACATTGAACAGCCGAGGCAACTCATCGAGGCCGTAGCGACGCAGAAAACGGCCGACACGGGTCAGGCGTGGGTCATCATCGACCTTGCCGTCCATCACTTTCAGCCATTGATTCCGATCGGCTATCAACCGGGCGTTGCCGTTGACGAACATCGTGCGGAACTTGAAGGCGTTGAACTCACGGCCGTGGCGACCTACGACGCGAACGCGATAGAGCGCCGGGCCGGGGGACTCGGCCTTGATGAGTACGGCGATGAGGATCAGCAACGGGGCGATGAGCAACAGGGCCATTACGGTCAGGGTGTAGTCCAGAGCCAGCTTCAGCCCGCGGTCCAGTCGCCGCATGTTGACGGTGGCTATTGTGTTGGCGGTGCTGCTGGTCTGAACCCGTATCATTTCCCTATCCTCAGTAATCGCCCGACGGCGAGACAGCCTGATGGCTTAAGGGTAGTGTAGAGGGGTTCGCTTACGAAAATTCTTACGAAAACTTACGCTTTTTTCACGCCGGGGAGAGATGCTGAGTTTTCCGGCCGCTTATGCTGAAAATGATAGCCTTTAGGCAGGAAACCGACTTATGCGGCCGTGGCGATGGCCGTGAACAGCAAGACCATCATCGCCATCGCCAGGTTAACGCGCAGGTAGCGAATCTCGCGGCCGGCCAGCTTGTCATTTTCGGCCGCGGCCGTTTCCGGGTGCGTCTCGGCCAGCAAGGCCAGACGCCCCATCGCCGGGTAGAGAATAAATTGCATGTAGGCGGTCATGGCCACCATGCCGGCATAGGCGATGTGCTTCAGCAGCATGGCCCAGGCCCACACGCTATCGACGGCCAGAAAGCCGTGATAGTTCTCGTCGTTGGTCATCTGAACGAAGCCGGTGATCAACAGGATCACCAGGGCCGCGTTGACCCACGGCAGGAATCGTTTCTGCAACTGGAACCACTGATTTGCATCCAGCGTGCCCTGTCGCAAGGCGGGCCAGGCGATGAACGCCATCAGGGCGGCGCCGCCCAGCCATACGACCGTCGCCAGCAGATGCAACCAATATGAGGCAGCCAAAATCCAAAAATTCATCACTCCTCCCGGCTTGTCTTCTCCATTTCCTTCAGCGCGAAGTAAGCTTCGCGCGGGGTCCCGTCGGGCAATACGATCGACCACCACCATTGCTCCGCGGTCGAATCCCAATCCCAATCGGCGATGTAGATAGTCACCATGAGGCCCATCCAGGGATACCACTGTTCGGCCGCATACTGATAGGCTCGCACCAGATAGTCGGCCTGCGTCGCCTCATCGACCGCATACCAGGCGTATTCGGGGTTCACCTGATCCATCGTCCAGCCCATCTCCAGGATGGCGACCTGCTTGTGGCCGTCGCCGTTGGCCACCATCAGGGCGCGGCTATCCTCAACATGGCGAAAGGCAAACCAGCGGCCGCCGCCGTACTCCTCCGCCTCGGCATCGGCCGGGGACAGCTCCGGGGGAGCCTTGTAGCCGGGGGCGTTCACCCCCAGCACGTCGAAATAGGCGGCCGCGCCGGCGTCATACATCCCTTGCAGGAACTTGTCGTCAGGCATGGCGTGGGGGCTGTCGGTGCCCGTGGGGGCCAGCCCGGCGGAGATCACGATGGCCTCAGGATCGGCCGCCTTGATGGCGATGTAGCAGGCCTTGAGCAGCTCGGTATAGGCTGCCGGGTCCGGCGGCCGCATACCCCACTCGCGATCGAGATTTGGCTCGTTCCAGACCTGATAGGCGCCGATCCGGCCCCGATAGCGCCCGGCCACCGCGCCGCAAAAATCGCCGAAATCAGCCGGATCGCCCGGCGGCCCATTCTCCTGCCACTGATTATCGAGCGGCTCCGACCAGAACGGTTGCCGGTCGAGGCGCACGATCAGCTTCAAACCCGCCTTCTCCGCCTCACTCACGATGTAATCCGGCCGGTACCAGTCGAACTTCCCCTTCTCAATCCCCTCGATGTCACGCCAGGGAAACTTCTGCTTGACCCAGGTGAATCCCATGTCCTTGACGAGGCTGAGGTCACGCAAGGCGATGTCGGTCTTCCACCACAGGAAGGCATGGATGCCATAGGCTGGCGACGGGAAGGACATCACCACCGGCTCGTCGCCCATCAGCGAGGGCGTCGCCGGCGGCAGGGGGTCTTCCCCGGCCGATGAACAGCCGAGCAGGAAGAGGAGTGACAGGAACAGAACAAGCCGCGGGAGATGACGCATTGAGGAAGATATGTGACCGGTGATCGGCGGCCGAAATACAAGCCACCGATCACCGATCGTCAATTACCGGTTAGGGGGTCTTGGGCATATTCGCCACCGCGTCAAAAGCCGGTCGCGGGATGCCCTGGGTGTCGATGATGCTGTAAGGCACGGGATCGTCCGTGGGGCCGTTGCCCTTGTTGCCGAAGTCAAAGTTGAACAGGAACGCCAGCCAGACGGCATTGGAATCATGCATCTGCGTGAATGCCTGCACGATATAGGTGGCCTGGTCCTGCAGCGTGTTGTCCTGGGCGAACTCGAAGCCGGGCGGATATTCAGCGTAGCCTTCGCTGCTGGCCCAGCCGAACTCAGTGATGCACAGCTTCTTGTTGGGATCGACGGCCTGGACTTTCTGAGCATAGGTGTTGATCGTCGTGTAGAAGCTCCAGGAGTGATGCGGGTTATCGAACGGGCCGCGGAAAATGGCCGTGGCGGCCTTGGGCGACGTGCCCGTGGCGTCATAGGCGATGTCCGGCCCGATGTTGTAGCCGTTGTGATGCGCGCCCACACAGTCGGCATAGTTCAGCATGCCGGCCGCCAGAGCGCGATCCATGTATTCGAAGTCGTCGGCCCAGCGCACCCAGTCGCCCGTGCCCGTGGGCGACAGCGCGCCGCTGATCACGATGATATTGGGGTCCTTGGCCTTGATGGTCTCGTAGGCCACCTGCAGGAAGCGCACATAATCTTCAGGGCTGATGCCGTTGGCGCTGGTCCACTCGCGATCGAGGTTCATTTCGTTCCAGACCTCGATGGCGTCGATCTTGCCCGGATGGCGATCGATCATCTCGCCCAGGAAGCGCGCGTACTCGTTGTAGTCGTCGGGCGGGCCGTTCTCGCCGCCGGC
>CAYXNH010000117.1:0-9133 GCA_964466135.1 uncultured Ardenticatenaceae bacterium
CTCGCGGCCGCGGAAAGGGCACGAGCATCTGTTCGTGGGCCTTGTCGATGAAATACTTGAGCATCGCCTCGGTGATCTCGAACTCCGAGATGACGCCATCGCGCAAGGGACGAATGGCCACGATGTCGCCCGGCGTGCGGCCGACCATCTCGCGCGCCTCCGCGCCGATGGCCAGCGGCCGACGCGTGCGTTTGTTGATCGCCACCCACGACGGCTCATTGATGACGATGCCTTTATCTTTTATGGCAACCAGGGTGTTAGCCGTTCCCAGGTCGATGCCGATGTCCAGGGAGAAGAATCCCAGCAGCCAATCCAGTGGTCTGAACAAGTTATTTCAGGTGTCCTTTCAAACAGGTCGTTGACAGGTTGTTCGTCGCCGTCGGTGAAGTCGCCCTACTGCGCAGATCCCAGGGCACCCGATACGGATCGACACCGCTTCTTGGGCGTATATCCTGCCATATATAACCTGTTCATTATAACATACGCTTAATCAAGGGCACATGGCCACAATCTACCCTCATTTTTAATTTATTGTGGGTTCGACAAGTGGTGATCTTCTATTTGGGCGATTCTTGTCTGAATGAGAGACCACGGATGGATGCCACGCACTCCATGACTGCACCTTTGACTGATACTCCCGACGGTTGTCTATGAAATCTGTGAAACCCGTAGACGCTTCCTGTGTTGGTTTAGTAAGATAGGTGCAGGAGTATAATGCCCATGTCTCAGCAAGCGATGTTCAAAGGTCTTGTTTACGACGAATACGAAAATCTTTTGGAAACGTCGGTTATCGGTGGCGAAGCACAATACATCGTCGATGATGACGGCTTCCTGCGCCACGTCGACGCCGAGAGCGTGGATCGCCGCATCCTGGACTTCTTCCTGGAACAACTCGACCAGAACAAGGAGTTGGCTGTCGAGCAGGCGCTGGAGATGCTCGGCCAGGATGACTTGCTGACCAAGGCGGCTATCGACGCCTCATTGCGCAATATCGACGCCGATCAGATCCTCGCCCAAGGCATACCGGCGCAAGCACGAGATATGCTGGGGATGTTCGGTCTTCGTGTTTATGTCAATGTCCACGGCGAGGTGGTGCGAATTGAACAGCCGGCCGCGCCCGAAGCAGGCGACGAATAAGATTCGGTCGACCGGTATCTCCGATCATTTTCCACTGAAGGCTAATAAGCTCCCCGGCCCGAAAGCATATGCGGGATCGTCTGCAGCAGGATTCGGATATCCAATCCCAGCGTCCAGTTCTCGATATAGTAGATGTCGAGCATACATAGCTCGTCAAACGACAGGTCGGAACGGCCGCTGACCTGCCACAGGCCGGTCATTCCCCCCACCACCGCTAAACGCTGGCGATGCCATGGCTTGTACAGTGCTACCTCCCCGGGCAGCGGCGGCCGCGGCCCCACCAGGCTCATCTGACCCAACAGCACGTTGAACAGCTGCGGTAACTCATCCAGGCTTAGGCGGCGCAAAAATCGCCCGACGCGGGTCTGGCGCGGGTCATGCTTAATCTTGAAGATTGGTCCGTCGGCCTCGTTCTGCTCCCGTAACGCCTCCTTTTGCTCGTCGGCGTTGCTGACCATGGAGCGAAACTTGTACATCATGAACAACTTGCCGTCGCGGCCGACCCTGGGCGAGGGGTAGATGATCGATCCCTCCGAGTCGAGCTTGATGGCTATAGAGATGGCCGCCATGACCAGCAGAGTCGGGATGGACAGGAACAGGATGATCGCCAGATCGAGCAGGCGCTTGAGGACCCGGCCTGTCCCGCTGATGTGGCCGAAGGCCGAGATGTCGCGCACGCTCAAGAGCGGTATCCCGGCCATGCTGGTGAATTCCACGCGATTGAGGCTCAACTGCAACAGATCGGGCACGACCTGCGCCCGGACGCCATGCTGCTGGCAGACCTGCAAAATATTCAGAAGTTCGGTGTGCATGGTGTTGGGCAGCGCGATGAAAACGGAGTGCATGGGGGCATATTCCGTTAAATAGCGGCCAAGTTCGCTGTAGTCGCCGAGGCGAGGGATGCGTCTCAGGTTGTCGCTGTTATCGGCCGAACCGTCGTCCAGATACCCGACGATGCTGAACCCGAGATCGGGTCGGGCGATTAGGGTGCGGACGACGCTGCGGCCGGTCTCGCCCATGACGATGACCAGCGCGCGGTCGACACCGATGCCTCGGCGATAAAGCCAGGCCAGCGTCGCCCGACGCATCAGTCGCGCGGTGACGAGGAACAGGACGATGAACAGCAAGGCCCAGAAGAGGAGCAGGCGCGAGAAGGGGGACGGCTGCAGGAAGAAGGTGACGGCCATCATCAGGGTGATGCCCGCGGCCGTCGCCGTAACAATACGCGCGGCCTCATCCAGCCACGACTCGCCGCGCCGTCGCCGCCAGACGCCCGTAGTGCGGTAGGTCAGTACCAGCAGGAGCGTCAGAATGATTTGCTGGTCCAGATAGTCGCGATATGGCTCGTAGAATTGCACTTCCCGAAACCACTGCCCGACATAGCGAACAAGGTAAGCCGTCAGGAAGGCCAGATTGATGAGAATAAGGTCGGTGATGACGGTCAACCGGTGGATGACGCGGTTCTTCATCGGGTCGCCTCCGTGCCGGTTTGGACGGCCGCTTGCTCATAGACGACCGCCAGTTGCTCGCCAGCGCGGGGCCAGGAGAACCGGGCGGCATGTTTTGGGCCTTCGGTTTGCGCTCGACGACGAACGGTAGGGTCGTCGAGGACGCGAGCCATCTGGCCGGCCAGCGCGGCCGCGTCGCGTGGGTCGAAATAGAGGGCGACGTCGCCGCCGGCCTCCGGCAGGGACGAGCTATTGGAGGCGATGACCGGTGTGCCGCAAGCCAGCGCTTCGACGACGGGCATCCCGAAACCTTCATAGAGCGACGGGAGCACGAGGGCGGTCGCGGCGTTGTACCACCGCGGGAGATCTTCGTCGATCGCATAACCTTCAAATCGCACTCGGTCACGCAGGCCTAATCTGTCCACTCTCTCGAAGATCTCGTCGTAGATCCAGCCCTTGCCGCCCACCAGCACCAGGATCGCCTCCGGTCGATTGAGGATCGACAAGGCCTCAAGCAGGACGGGGATGTTCTTGCGCGGCTGCAGGGTGCCGACGTGGAGGAAGAATGAATTCGGCAAACTTTGCCGACGGCAAAAAGCAGCGACCTCTTCGGCCGGCAGCGGGCGAAAGATATCGGCCGTGCCCGGCGTGATCACATCAATGCGCGCTGGAGACACTCCATAGAGGCGATGGATGTCCTGTCGCCCCGATTCGGAGATGGCGATGAGCCGTGCGGCATGATCGCAGGAGTAGGCGGTTTCGTTCATCAGATATCGTCGTTGCGCGACCGGGTACAGATCAGGAAATTCGATAAAGCTCAAGTCATAGATCGTGACGACCGTCGGGTAGGGAGCCAGCCTCGGCATGGCGAAGGCCATGCTGTGCATCAGCGTCAGGCCGTCGCGGCGGGCCGCCACGGGCCAGACGAGCTGCTCCCAGGCGATCCGCGCCAGCCGGTTTTCCGTGGGCAGCCGCGTGCCTGCCAGACGCAAGTCGTCCCGGTTGGGCCAGCCTTCCGTCTGGCGCGTGTAGATCGTGACCGTTCGGTCGTCACCGGGTGGCAGGTGTCGTAGCGTCTGATAGATATATTGATGGATACCCGCCCGACGGTAGCTTGCCTCGGCCGACAGGAGGTGGGCATTGATGCCGACATGGATATGTCGTGATGAATTCAGTGACGTCGGCAAGGCTACTCGCGGTCCCCGGCGATAGAAACAGTCGGCGCAATCATTTAATCAATTATACGATCATCACGCCAATCGACACCTTGGACCGGAGCAGTCCGCAGAGCAATTACATATGGTGTTTTGGCATTATCGCGTCTCGTCTCGGACGCTTCCCGGTTATGGTTATAATAAGGGTCATGGAACCAGTGACCTTGATCGCGTCAACCAAGTTTGGCCTGGAGACGGTCGTGAAGCGGGAGCTACAGGCATTGGGCGTAGACGGGATACGTGTCAGCGAGGGGCGGGTGACGTTTGCGGCATCGCTCGATGACATCCCGCGAGCTAACCTGTGGCTGCGCTGCGCCGACCGGGTGTTGGTGCAGGTGGGCGAGTTCACGGCCGTCACCTTCGACGAACTGTTTGAGCAAACACGAGGGTTGCCCTGGGAACAATGGATCACGTCGGACGGCCGTTTTCCGGTCAGCGCGCGGTCGGTTCATTCCATGTTGCGCAGCGAGCGCAGTTGTCAGGCCATTGTGAAGAAGGCGGTGGTCGAGCGGCTGACGGCCGCCCACGGCAAAGCAGTGCTGCCGGAATCGGGGGCCGACTATGGTATTCATGTCTCTATTCGCCAGGACCGAGTGCTGCTGACACTGGACACGTCCGGTGATGGGCTGCACAAGCGGGGCTACCGGGCTGAGGCCGGGGCCGCGCCGCTGACGGAGACATTGGCCGCGGCGCTGGTGCTGCTTTCATACTGGGATAAGGATCGCCTGCTGATCGATCCGATGTGCGGCTCCGGCACGATCCTGATCGAGGCGGCGATGATCGGCCGGCGAATGGCTCCCGGATTGCGGCGGGCGTTTGCCGCGGAGCGGTGGCCTGCGGTGGGCGAGGCGCGATGGCGGGCGGCGCGGCAAGCGGCCGAAGCGGCCATCGACCGGTCGGGCGAGCCGGCGCTATACGGCTATGACCGCGACGCTGAGGCGGTTCGCATCGCCAAACAGAACGCCGCGCTGGCCGGTGTGGGGGCGGATATCACGTTCGAGCAAAAGGCGCTGGCCGACCTGTGGATTGACCAGGAGTACGGTATTTTGATCTCGAACCCGCCCTATGGCCGGCGGATGGCCGAGTTTCAGGCGATCAACGCGCTCTACATCACATTGAACAAGATGATGCGCAAGAAGCAGGGATGGTCGGTCTATATCCTGACGGCCGACGGGAAGTTCCCTGACTATTTCAAGCGCGGCCGACCCGACCGGGTACGCAAGCTGTTCAACGGGAATATCCGGGTGGATTATTACCAGTATCATGGAGAGAAACCCACGGGCTGATAACGCAGTCGATGGGTCGCAGAGTGTTCGCCCACTCAATCCATAAGGTCTCCGGCAAACGCCAGCACCTCGCGCGCCAGCCGCTCCCGGTCGGCCGCATCATGCATCATCGTGTCGGTGCACAGCAAAGCCAAACCATCCTCAACCGCCATGCCCTCGTCCTGGACGTCATGGACGAAGCCGTCGATCAGATAGCCGTAGTAAGCGGCCACGGCCGCGGCCGACACCTCCATGCCTCGTTCGGCCATCATCTTGGCCGCCGGCCCTTTGACCGCTTGCCCGGCGACGATGGGCGACACGGCCACCACCGCCCGTGGCACGTCCTCCAGAAGGGCGCGAATCGGGTAGGCGTTGAGGATGGGATCAATGCTGACGAACGGGTTGGACGGGGCGATGATCACCAGGTCGGCCGCCTCCAGGGCGCGGATGACGGCCGCCGTGGCCCGCGCGTCTTCGGGCAGGACGACCCGCCGCGCGACCGGCTGCCAGCGCTCGCGGACAAACCAGACCTGAAAGGGCAATATCTCGCCCGTATCCGTTTCGATAAGCGTCGGGGCGGGGGCGTCGCTCATGGGCAGCACGGTCGGGCTGATGCCGAACCCCGCGCATAGCCGCTGGGTGATGGTCGTCAGCGTTTCGCCCGCGTCCTGCCAATGGGCGCGGGTCAGGTGTGTGGCCAGATCGAGGTCGCCCAATGTGAACCAGCCCGGCCCACCCAGGCGGCCGACTTCGTCGATGGCCCGGCGGCTCTCCCCGGCGCGCCCCCAGCCTGTCTCGTTGTTGGCGACGCCGCCCAGTGTGTACATGACGGTGTCGAGGTCGGGACAAATGCTCAGGCCCAAATGGCGAAAGTCGTCGCCGGTGTTGACGATGACGCTCAGGTTTTCCGGCGGCAGAACGCGGGCCAGCCCGTCGGCCAGCTTGGCCCCGCCGACGCCGCCGGCCAGACAGACGACGCGAAGAGAGGATAAATCGGATGCAGTCATGGGGGAATTATCCGGCAGAACGCGCGGCTTGTCATCCGAAAAACACGGGGCAATCGCATATAGGCCAATAACCGAACGGGTGGGACAAGGCGGCCGATGATCCCCCTCTTTGCAGAATCTCGTAGATGCGCCTTGCCTCACCCCGGTTGACGCGCCCTTTTGCCCGATCTATACTACGCTTCCAACGAACCTGAAGATGGACGGCCGGGCTTAGGAGACAGCCAGCAATGAAGAGTATATTCCGCAATGCCAACGGTGAGTTAAACGTCCAGGTGGTGGTCGCGCTGATTGGTGCATCGGCGACATTGCTGACGGCGCTTATCGCCGGCACCTTCGGCTTGATCCAGCTACGGGCCAACAGACCGCAGCCGCTGCCGACGGTCACGCCGGCGCCGCTATTGACCGTTGAGATCGACGGCCCGACCGAAGCCCCGTTGAATGAGGATACCTACTTCACGATCCTGAGCGACTCGGCCGTTCGCGCCGAATGGACCATCCCCAATTTCGGCAGCGACGACATCAACCCCTTTCGTCAGGCCGATCAGATTTTCGTCCACCCGGTCGACGCCGACCGTATCGGAGATTCCTTTACGCTGGCGGTGACCGTCTATGACGCCGCCGGCAATCGCGCCACCGCCCATCACGAATTCCGGATTACCCAGCAGGACTAATCCAATTTCCTAGGGTATCACGTAGCTTGCGGCCGCTTCGGCCATGATCGCCACGCCGTTGACCATCGCCCGCTCGTCGAAATTGAAGCGAGGGTGGTGGTGAGGATAGCGGGTGTCCTCTTCGCCGTTGCTGCAGCCGATGAAAAAGTAGCAGCCGGGGATCTCTTCCAGAATGTAACCCATATCCTCGGCGGCCATTGTGCGATGTTCCAGGATATTCTCCGCGCCGAGGACGCGCTCGGCCGCAGCCCGGACGACGGCCGTCGGCTCCGGCGCGTTGACCACCGAGGCCACGATAGCCACCGTCTCCATCGTCGCCCGGCAGCCGAAAGCGGTGGCCATATTGGTGGCCATCTCCAGGATACGCCGGTAGACCATGCGATGCGACGCCTTGTCATAGCTGCGCACCGTGCCCTTCAGCACCGCCCGTTCGGGGATGACGTTGAACGTCGTCCCGGCCGAGAATTCGCCAATGGACACGACGACGCTGTCATGGGGGTCGGTGTTGCGACTCACGATGCTCTGCAGGGCCACGACGATCTGGGCCGCGGCGATGATGGGATCGGTTGCCAGGTGGGGCGCCGCGCCGTGGCCGCCCTTGCCCTCGATGGTGATGGTGAAGACGCTGGAGGAGGCCATCGCCGGGCCTTCGACGACGCGAGCCTGACCCAGGGCCACGGGCGACCACAGATGCATGGCCAGAGCCACATCCGGCCGCGGGTCGACCAGCGCGCCCTCGGCCATCACCGCCAGCGCGCCGCCCAGCCCCTCTTCGGCCGGCTGGAACAGGAACTTGAGCGAGCCGGCCATCTCCGCCTGTCGCCGGGCGAAGAGCCGGGCCAGCGCCAGCCCCATGGCCACGTGGCCGTCGTGGCCGCAGGCGTGCATGACGCCCGGTTGCGTCGAGATATAGCCGTGGTCGCTTTCTTCCCGGATGGGCAGGGCGTCCATATCGAAGCGCAGCAGCACGGTCGGGCCGGGGCGCGCGCCCTCCAGCATGGCGACCACGCCGGTCTGGCCCACGCCGGCGCGCACTTCCAGTCCCAGGTCGGTCAGGGTCTCGGCCACGAGCGCGGCCGTGCGCGTCTCCTGGAAGCCAAGTTCGGGGTGGCGGTGAATGTCGCGCCGGACACGCACCATCTCGTCATAGAGGGAGGTTATTTCTTGAATGAAACCGGAAATCGCCATTATCGCCTGCAAGCCTGCGGAGGTACGGGGATTTTGGCCCCTAAAGGCATTATAGGCGTCAATTATTACTGGGAATATTACAAAAATCAGAGGCGAGAGGTTATGCAATCAAGCGTCGACTTCGTCTTTTTCCCACACCTTCTTTTCGACATAGTCCAATGATTGGTGCCGGAAGTAGGTGTTATACAGTTCGGCGTAATGCCCGCCTGGGGAAGGCGCTGGAGATCGCCCGGCGCGACGACCTGATCCATATGGAACAGTTCATCGCCGAACTTCTCCCGTTCCCCCTCAATCTTCCCGGACCCACGGGACAACCGCCCCATGACAACGGGACGCCGTCCGCGCTATTCTGTACTCATCTTTAAGCGGGAGGTTGAACATGAAAGCAGAGCAAACAGTTGAACAAACACACAATAGCCGGAGCTTTATAGCGAAGTGGGTGATTGTGACGACGCTGACAGCCGCAACCGCGACCATCCTTGGTTTTGGCCTCATGTGGTCGGTGGGTGAGGCGCTTGGCCGGGCAGTCGGAGAGCCATTCGGCTGGACCATCGCCGGTGGCTTACTTGGCGCGCTGGTGGGCCTGGGCATCGGCGGCGGGCAGGCAATCGCCCTGGGCGGCAGCGGCCTTCAGGTGAATCCGGCTCGCTGGACGCTGAATAGTGTAATCGGCGGCGGAGTCGCCACCGCAGTTGTCTTCAGCCTTATCTCCGCTCTATTCGGCTCTAATCCCGACTCGTCCAATACCGTTGTCGGCCTGATCCTCGGCTCCGTGCTGGGTCTCGGCATCGGATTCGGCCAATGGCTGACAATCAGGCGTCAACTGCCCGGTTCATGGGTTTGGATTCTTATCACGCTGGTAGCCCTGTTGGCGGCATTTACCATCGGCATCAACCTGGGCGGCGAAGGGCGCGAGATAATTGCGGTCACCGTTTTTGGCCTGCTCGCCGCGGCCATCACCGGGTTGGGCGCGGCGTGGTTGTTTGGCAAAGGGCGCCCGGCCGTCGCCGGTCAACTCGGTTTATTGCTGGTTGTCGGGTTGTTGCTGTCGGCCTGTGGCGGCGCGTCCGGGCCGACTGTCCGCTTCACCGAGCCGCGCGACGGCGCGAGCGTGGCCGCTCCGGTGCGCGTCGTCATGTCGGCCGAGGACTTCACCGTCGAACCGGCCGGCGACGGCGCGATCCACGATGGCGCGGGCCACCT
>CAYXNH010000118.1:0-9099 GCA_964466135.1 uncultured Ardenticatenaceae bacterium
TCGACATGCCTGCTGATTCGGTTTACAATACACTCCGGATGGTGTTCCCGCAGACTCGCGAACTCCGCCAAAGATTTATTTATGGACCCAAAATTTCCCGAGAGAGTTTCGCTTGGATTCTTTCCCACACCGATCGAGCGCCTGGATCGGTTGAGCAAGGTTCTGGGCGGCCCTGAGATTTGGATCAAGCGCGACGACCAGACTGGCCTTGCCTCTGGCGGCAACAAGACCCGCAAACTTGAATTTCTGGCGGCCGACGCGCTGGCCCAGGGAGCCGACCACCTGGTGACGACCGGCGCGCCTCAGAGCAATCATGCCCGCCAGACGGCCGCCGCTGCCGCGCGCCTGGGCTTGGGTTGCAGTTTGGTGTTGCGCGGCCGCAAACCGGAAATAACCACTGGCAACCTTCTGCTTGATCATCTGTTCGGCGCGTTCGTTTACTGGAGCGAGGCGGGAGATGGCAACGAAGAAATAAGCCGCGTCATGACTGATTTGCGAGCTATTGGCCGGAAGCCATACCTGATCCCCCTCGGCGGCTCCAATGTCCTTGGGGCGACCGGCTACGTGCTGGCTATGCGCGAGTTGATGGATCAACTGGCGGAACTCCATCTAAATATCGATTTTATCGTCTTTGCCAGCAGCAGCGGCGGCACACAAGCCGGGATTGTCCTGGGCGCGCGAGCGTTCGGCTATCGCGGTTCGATCCTGGGCATCAGCGTTGATAATCCGGCTGACGCGCTGCAAACCCAGGTGGCGGCCCTGGCGACCGCCACCGCCACTCACCTGGGCCTGGGCACGATCTCCGTAGCCGATCTGGTCAACGTTAACGATGACTATGTGGGCGAAGGCTACGCGCGCATCGGCGAAAACGAGCGTGAGGCCATCAAGCAACTGGCCCAACTGGAAGGTATCCTGCTCGATCCGGTCTATACCGGCCGCGCGTTTGGTGGCTTGATCGATTTGATTCGCTGGGGCGCGTTCACTCGCGGCCAGCGCGTGCTCTTCTGGCATACCGGCGGCACGGCCGCCCTGCCTGCTTTTGCCGACCGGCTGCTCTAGCATCAACTATAAAAAGTCGAATATCCGGTTATCCTGACATGTCCACCTCGATAGACCAAATAGTGCTCCGGCGGTTTGTAGAGATATTCGGCGAACCGTCGTCATTGCTAGTTCGCGCTCCCGGTCGGGTGAATTTGATCGGCGAGCACACTGACTACAACGATGGCTTTGTGCTGCCGATGGCCATCGATCGCGCCGCCTGGATCGCGCTGCGGCTGCGAGAGGACCGTCAGGTGGTCATTCACTCGGTCGATTTCGGTGAAACGGCCGAGTTCGATCTCGACAACCTGCGGCATAAAGACGGCGGTTGGGTGGAATATATCAAGGGCGTCGCCCATATCCTGCGCGCGGAGGGGTACCCCGTGCGAGGGTGGGAGGGGGTGGTCGCCGGGGACGTGCCCATCGGCGCCGGTTTATCTTCATCCGCGGCGTTGGAAATGGCCACGGCGCGGACGTTTGCCGCTGTCGGCGGGTGGCCATGGGATGCGGCGGCGATGGCCAAGGCCGGGCGACGGGTGGAGAATGAGTGGATCGGTGTCAACAGCGGCATCATGGACCAGATGATATCGGCCGCCGGTCGGGCCGGGCACGCCTTGCTCATCGACTGCCGTACCCTCGAAACACAGCTTGCCCCGCTGCCGTCCGGCGTCGCCATTGTCATTCTGGACACGATGACGCGGCGCGGGCTGGTCGATTCCGCCTATAACGAGCGACGGGCGCAATGCGAGCGAGCGGCGGCCGTGATGGGGGTTACTGCGCTACGTGATGCCGATATGGCCCTGTTCAGTCGCCGGGAAAGCGAACTCGATCCGGTGGACGCTCGGCGAGCGCGACACGTCATCAGTGAGAATGAGCGGGTTCTGGCCGCGACGACGGCCATGACACGGGGCGACGCGGCCGGGATGGGGCGCCTGATGAATGAGAGCCACGTCAGCATGCGCGACGATTTTGAGATTTCGCGGGCCGAGATGGATGAAATGGTCGAACTGGCCCAAGCCGAGCCGTCCTGCTATGGAGCGAGGATGACTGGCGGGGGGTTTGGCGGCGCGGCCGTGGCTCTGGTGCGTGCCGACGGCGCGGAATCGTTTGCCGCGTCGGTGGCCGGCGCATATCGGCAGGCCACAGGACTGGACCCGCAGGTCTATATCTGTGAGGCGACCGACGGCGCGGCCGTCATTGTGTCGAAAGAATCTTGACCTGGCGGTCATGCAAGGCTGGTGAAACGTGTTAGAATGGGGGTGAGCACAATCCCAACGTGCCCGCTCGCACAGAATGATTTATGACCCACACAAATTACCCTTACGAAACCTCTCTGGAAGTGGCCTTTCGCGACATCGACGCGATGGGGCATGTCAACAACGCGGTGTTCTTCGCCTATTTTGAGACGGCACGCATCAAATATCTGGCCGAGATCATGGAGCACAGCGGACTGATGGGCACGGAATTGCTCGACTTGCCGCTCATTCTGGTTGAGGCCGCTTGCACCTATAAGTCCCCGGCCTTACTGACGGAGACGCTTTACATCGGCACGGGCATATCCCGATGGGGGACGAAGAGCTTCGATATGCTATATCGGGTTCAGGGGCAGGATGGACGGCTGGTGGCCTACGGCCGAACCGTTCAGGTGATGTATGATTACATCTCCCGCAGTGCGTTTCCCATTCCCGCCGCGGTCCGCGATTACGTCGAAGCGTTTCAGGATGGGTGGGAGTCGCCCGGCTATCCTTAGGCGATAGGAGATGTTCACAGGATGAACGGATGCGGCCGCGACGCCCGGCATCCGCTCACCCTGTTTCGTCGTTTATTCCAGTCGCCGGTGGAGACGACTGGTGCGTAGCCAGACGATACGGCCGTCCTCGTCCCGCAGAAACTCTGCCTTGGCATTGATCAGCGGCTCATCGAGGGCGATAGCCATGTCCGGCCCGAAGAAAGCCAGGCGGCTCGGTGGCGGCGCGGGCGACGCCGGTGAATCCACGTCCGGGAAGCCGCCCTTGGGTGTCAGCCCGACCATCAGCTGCCCATTGTCGAAATACAGGTTCAATATCTCCATCTGGGCTTCGTAGGAACCGATATATTCGCTTAACTTCTCGATGCCCGGATCGAGCAAAATCCGCTCCGGCTCCTTTAAGCCGAGGTATTGTTCCAGTGCCCGGCTGACGACGTTTTCGTTGAGGAGGCTGCCTTCCTCGGCGTTGGTCAGCACCGTGATGGCGAAATCCTCGGCGGGAACCATGAGAAACGCCGACAGCTGGCCGTTAGTCGCGCCGCCGTGCATGACCGCTCGCGTCGCCCCATAATCCTTGATGCGCCAGCTCAGCCCCATTTGCATGCCCAGATTGGCGGGGCATTGCACCGATTGCATGGCGGCCATCGATTCGGCCGACAGGAGCCGTTGCCCGGCGGCCGTCGTCCCGTCGCCCAGATGGAAGCGAGCGTAGCGCAGCTGATCGCGTGCGCTGGAGCAAAGCCCGCCGATGGCGTAGGAGGCGCGTGATAAAGCCCAAGGTCGCTCCACAACCGCTCCCAGTGTCGGGTCGACCCGATGCCCCACGACGAAAGAACGCGAGATCACGTCGGCCGGGAAGAAGAAGGAGTTATCCATGCCCAGCGGGTCGAGGATGAGTTCCTGGGCCACGGCCTCATACGTCTTGCCGGTGACCACTTCGATCACCCGCGCCGCTAACCCGAACCCGGCGTTGTTATAGGCCCACACCGTACCCACGGGCGCCAGTTGCTCCAGTTCGGCCATCTCGGCGACGTAGCGGGTGAGGGCGTCGTCGCCGCTGCCGGTCTCACGGAAGAAGTCGCCGGCCCAACCGCTCATGTGAGTCAGCAGGTGACGCATGGTCACCGAGCCTTCGGCCGCCTTGTCCGCCAGCCTCAAGTCGGGGAGATAGGTCTTCACCGGCTCGTCCAGATCGATCTGGCCGTTCTCCACCAACGCCATGACAACGGTACCGGTGACGGTCTTGGTCGTCGAGCCGATCTGAAACAAGGTGTCGGCCGTCACCGGCAGCGGGTTTTCGACGCTGGTGATGCCGAACCCCGCCAGATGCTCGCGACCCTTGTGATGGAGGCCGACGGCCACGCCGGGAACCCCCAGCCGCCGCATTTCGGCCACGACGTAGTTGCTCAGCCGGGCGAAGTCGGCATCGTTTGTCTCATAATGCACGGGGATGGCGATCATGTTTAGCGTCCCGGTTGCAGAACCATGTGATCCTTGGCCGCGGCCTCAACCGCCTCACGGCTGAAGATCATCGGATGATATTGGCCGTTGAGCCATAACTCGATCATGTCGTCGTAATGGGCATTAAACGGATGGCCGCTCTGGCCCGTGGGAATAACCGCCCGGCTGGCATCGAAGTTGCTCATATCAACGATCATGCGCATGGAAGGATGAGAGGACACGGCCGCCGGTTCGCTCCATCGCCAGCTGTTGGCGTTGACCAAATCGCTGCCGCCATCGGCCGGGAATGGGCCACGATTGACAATGTTTTCGATCAGACTGATGCCGCTCGCGCCCAGCGGATTGCTGACGAATGTCGCCTGGTGGAGGGTGCCCCACGTCCAACTCTTCATATCGCCGCCGCGGTTTTCCTTGAGCCAGACGATGGCATCCTTCAGGGAGCGGGTCAGGATGTCTTCCCGGGTCTCCACCTCCGGTGTGGTGGCGTCGTCCCACCAGCGCGATGCCGGGTCGTTGGCCAGTTTGTGGAAGAAGATGACCTGATGCACATCGCTGACGTTATCTTCGCCGACATCGTCGGCCAGCACGTTGTGCGCCAGCTGCATGTAGAATATCTCAAAGATGGTTGCGCCAACGCTATCGCGTCTCTCCTGGTAATCCCATTGCCGCAGGTAGTCGAGCGCCTGATTCATGTCGGCATCGTCGACGGCAAGGTCCAGCAGAAGCGGGACATAGCTCTCGGCTCGCATGGAATAGCTGTCCGAGTGCATGACGGCGATGTCGTCGGCAGTGACTTTCCCCTGGTCGATGGCCGCGGTGATCATATTGACGATGCGTTGTGCCCGGTCGCCGCTGGCCCAGTCGCGAGCCAGAAAATGGGGGTACTGCTCATCAACCACGGCATTGTTGGCGGTGACGATGAAGCCGCGCTCCGGGTTATAAAGCGTCGGCAGATCGTCAAAGGCAAGCCGTCCATCCCACTCATACTCATCCGTCCAGCCGGGCACGGGAACCATGCCGTTGCCGTTTTTGCGCACCGGGACGAGGCCGGTGGACTGATAGCCGATATTGCCGTCTACGTCGGCATAGACGAAGTTTTGTGCCGCGATATCCCAATACCGCAGGGCATCCCGAAATTCCTCAAAGTTTTGCGCCTGGTCGATATCGACCACGGCCTGAAACAGTCGCGCCGGATCGGTGGCCGCCACCCAGCGCAAGGCGAGCACGTCCTTCTTGTCTTCCTCATCGAAGGTGTCGCTGACGATCGGACCGTGGATGGTCTCGCGCACGGTTAGAACGATGTCTTCGCCACCGTTGACCTTAATGACCTCCTCGATGAGATTCATATCCCGCCATTCACCCATGTATTCATACTGGTTGGGATTATCGGGGTTGATCTTCTCGATGTAGAGATCCTGTACATCGGGGCCGAGGTTGGTGACGCCCCAGGCGATGCGGTTGTTGTGACCGATGATGACGCCGGGAGCGCTGGCGAAGCTGAACCCAACGACATCCCAACCCGGCGCGTGCAGGCCGATCTCATACCAGATAGACGGCATCTGAATGCCGAGGTGGGGATCGTTGGCCAGCAGGGGCAGGCCTGACTCCGTGTTCTTGCCGCTGATGACCCAGTTGTTGCTGCCGAGGAAGGGGCCACTGCCCAATGTCGCCGGAGGGCGGCCGATGATGGCGGTCGAAACAGCCGACCAATCGATGGCCGGCGCGGCCGCCTGTCCCGAACCGTTCATGACCAGTTCCGAGGTCGGGGCAATGACCGGTCGCGACGCGTAGGGGTAGCCGGGGATTAGCTCGTTCGTCGCCTCTTCGCCAATTGTTGCGTATAGACCTGCGCGAGTCAGCTCATCTTCCCAGTTACCGCCCAAATCCCAGGCCATGACCACACCCCAGCCGATAGCGTCAATCGGCCTCCACGGCTCTATCTCCCAGGGGTCACCGACAAGACCGAGCACGCGCTGGTTGAAGGAGAGGTCGTCCTTGTTCTCGGCCAGATAGGCGTTGACACCGGCGCTGTACGCTTCCAAGATGTTCATCGCCTCGGGTAACTCTTGCTCATAATAAGCGATGGTATCTTTGGCGATGCGATTCCAGCCGCTGGTGCGGATGAACGTGTCGTTTTCGACCCCTGCATCGCCGATGATCTCCGAGAGTCGTCCCTGGGAGATGTGACGCCAGAACTCCATCTGCCACATGCGATCCTGGGCATGGACATAGCCCTGGGCGAAGAACAGGTCTTCGGTGTTTTCGGCATAGATATGAGGGATACCGTAGCCGTCACGGTAGATGTGTACAGGGGCCTTGAGTCCGTGGCCGCTCAGGGCCACACAGATCGATTGCAACGACCCTGCATCGGCCGATGTGCATTCACTGGGTAACGCTATCGTTTTATCCCCGTCTATGTCGGGGAATGGGCTGCGACTGACACTGACGAGTATGATCGCCAGGACTGCGGTCAGCGCAACCAGAACGCCAAGAATGATCAACAGGATTCGAGTAACGCGATTCACTTTAAGCCCCTCTTTAATAATGGTATGGCGGCTTGCCTTTGTTAAAAATTAGGCAAACGTTAAGGATGGGACAGTATGATAGCGTAACACACGCAACTGTAAAGGATACGCAGCGACACGATTACCGGCTATAATCCCTCACCATACCGATTATCGCCCGGGTTCGGCGCGCAGGCCGGCCGGACTTATTGTATTGTAGCCAATGATCGGGTTCCACCCGCCGTGTCGATCGGACAAATATCGTGCGGCCCTGCTCTGGAACCGGTTGTGTCGAGGTAGAATTGATTGAATGAGTGAAATAATCGTTCGCCCCCTGGAAACGATGGATGAAATAATCGCTGCCGAGGAGGTTCAGCGAATCACCTGGAACATGAACGATCTGGAGATCGTTCCGGCTCATGTGTTCCACGCGCTGCAGGACAGCGGCGCGATATTGCTTGGCGCGTTTGACGACGACCAGTTGGTGGGTTTCGTCTTTGGTGTTCTGGGGGCGGATCGCGCTCCTGGACAGGCGGATCAGACGGCGGCCGCGCGACTAAAGATGTATTCGGTCATGACGGGCGTATTGCCGGGTTATCAACAACATGACGTCGGCTATCGCCTCAAGATGGGGCAACGTGACCTCGCCCTCAAGCTTGGGATCGATCTCATCACCTGGACATATGATCCGCTGGAGAGCCTGAACGCCCGGTTCAATATCGGCAAGCTGGGGGTTATTTGCCGCCGCTATCGGCGTCATTTCCATGGCGATATGAGCGGCATCAATACCGGCCTGCAGACGGATCGTTTTGAGGTGGAGTGGTTGATCGCCAGCGATCGTGTGGCGGCGCGAGCGAATCACAAATGGCAGTCGCCGGATTTGAAGGCATTGCTGGCGGATGGGGCGGTACTGGTTAATGGGGCGAGCGTCAACGAGGCGGATTTACCCGTGCCTCCAGCCGATACTGTCCCTGTGTCCGACGGCTCGGCGCTCGTGGAGATTCCATCCAACTTCCAGGCCATCAAACGGGCTGATATTCAACTGGCGCGACAATGGCGCGCCCATACTCGCGCTATCTTCGAAGGGCTGTTCGGCTCGGGTTTTGCGGCTACCGATTTTGTGCAAAACGAGGACGACGGCGGCCGATCCCACAGCTACTATCTTCTGACACACCAGGATATTAAAACCAATGAAAATTGAACGTATCGATCTTTATCACATCAGCATGCGGCTGGTCAGCCCGTTTGTCACCAGCTTCGGGCCACAGCAGCAGCGTGATTGCCTGTTGACGGCCGTTCACGCCGAAGGTTTGATCGGCTGGGGCGAGAGCGTGGCCACCAACGATCCCGGCTATTGCTATGAGACGACCGGGACCGCCTGGCATATTCTCAGCGACTTCCTGATACCGGCGCTTGTTGGCCGCGACATCGACGGCCCCGAAACGCTTGCCCCGGCGCTCTCGTTTGTCCGTGGCCATCCGCTGGCCAAAGCGGCGCTTGACCAATCGTTGTGGGATCTTGTGGCGCAGCGGGACGGCGTGTCCATGAGCGCCAAGCTGGCCGAGCTTTATGCCGGAGGAGCCAGGAACCGCGTGCCGGTTGGCGTCAGCATCGGCATCCAGCCGTCCCTTGAGCGAACGGTCGAGGTGATCGGCCAATATTACGACCAGGGCTACCGGCGCATCAAGCTGAAGATCAAGCCCGGCCATGACGTGGCCGTCGGTCGGGCGGCCCGCGCTGCGTTCCCCGACCTGCCGATCATGCTTGACGCCAACTCCGCCTTCCGGCTGGAGGACGCCCCTGTCTTTCAGGCGATGGACGATCTCAACCTGCTGATGCTGGAGCAACCGTTGGGTTATGAGGACATCTACGACCACAGCCGGTTGCGCCCGCTCATCAAGACCCCTCTCTGCCTCGACGAGAGTATCCATTCGGACGATCACGCCCGTTATGCTCTGGCCATCAACGCCTGCGACATCATCAATGTGAAACCGTCGCGCGTGGCCGGCTTCACCGAGGCACGACGCATCCACGACCGCTGCCGGGCGGCCGGTATGCCCCTGTGGGTAGGCGGTATGCTGGAGACGGGCATCGGCCGTGCCGCCCAACTGGCGCTGGCCTCGCTGCCGGGCTTCACCCTGCCCGGCGATATCTCCGCCACCGAGCGTTATTACGAACGGGATATCACCGCGCCGTTTGTCCTTAACCGCGAGGACAGCACTATCAGTGTGCCAAGCGGCCCGGGATTGGGCGTGGAGATCGATCATGACTATCTGGCGGCCGTCACGCTGCGTCGCGAATCTTTCACCGCCAACCAGGAACGCTAGATGAGTAACGACAACATGTTTC
>CAYXNH010000119.1:0-9079 GCA_964466135.1 uncultured Ardenticatenaceae bacterium
TGGGTCAGAGAAGACAACAGAGCTTTCGCGAGCAGAAAGACGATTTCGACGAGCGTATCATCGACATAGCCCGCGTGGCCAAGGTCGTGAAGGGCGGCCGTCGCTTTGCTTTCCGCGTCACGGTCGTCGTCGGTGATAATCGCGGCACGGTCGGCGTTGGAATCGGCAAAGCCCGAACGGTGCCGGATGCCATTCGCAAGGCCCTTGAGGCGGCGCGCAAGAATATGGCGCCCGTGCCGATGTACGGCACCACCCTGCCGCATGAAGTGACCGGGCATTATGGCGCGGCCAAGGTGCTCCTCAAGCCCGCTTCGCCCGGTACCGGTGTCATCGCCGGTGGCGGCGTGCGTGCGGTCATCGAGGCAGCCGGCTACCGCGACATCCTGACGAAGTCGCTGGGCAGCGATAATACCCTGAACGTGATGATGGCGACGATGGACGGCCTCAACCGGATCATGGATATTCGCCAGGTTGCGAACGATCGCGGCAAGGACGTGAACGATGTCTCGCCGTTCTGGGGGCGAAAGTAATGGCCAAGTTACGCATTACCTATAGCAAGAGCGCAATCGGTTATACCGTGCGCCAGAAAGCCACCGTTAAGGCGTTGGGCTTCACGCACCTCTACCAAACGGTTGAGCACGAAGACACGCCGGCCATCCGGGGGATGATCCAGAAGATCAACCACCTGCTGACGGTTGAAGAGGTCCGGTAAGATGAAACTTAATGATCTACGCCCGAACGAGGGCGCAAAGAAATCTCGCAAGCGCGTGGGCCGGGGTATCTCGGCCGGTCAGGGCAAAACCGCCGGTCGTGGCACCAAGGGCCAGGGCGCGCGCAGCGGTGGCGTCAAGGGCGCTTACTTTGAAGGCGGCCAGCTGCCGTTGGCACGTCGTCTGCCTTTCAAGCGCGGGTTCACCAACATTCGTCGCGTCGAATATCAGGCTGTTAACCTTCATCGGTTGGCCGAGTTCGATTTTGGCGGCGAAACGGTGACGCCTGAGCTGATGGCCGCGACTGGGTTGATCAAGAAGGCTTCCGAGCGTGTCGTCGTCCTGGGTGACGGCGAGATCGAGGGAGCAGTCAATGTTCAGGCCCATCGCTTTTCGGCCACGGCCAAAGAGAAAATTGAAGCCGCCGGCGGCAAGGCGGAGGTAATTCCATTCAGCGCCTAGTCCTGACAGGCCGGCGATCGCAATTCGTCGATACTGCTCATGACTTTGTGGGAGACACGTAATGATAGAATCAATGCGCGCGGCCTTTACCTTGCCCGACCTGCGGCGGCGCATCCTGTATACTATTGGGATGCTGGTCATCTATCGCCTGTTGGCCAATATTCCGGTTCCCGGACTCGACCTCCAGGCGTGGCTGCTGTTCACATCGCAGCGGACCGGAAACTCGGTAGTTGACTTTCTTGACCTGTTGTCGGGCGGCGCGGTCAGCAATTTTTCGATCATGGCGATGGGCGTCTATCCATACATCACCGCGTCAATTATCATCCAATTGCTGACGCCGATTATCCCGCAGCTTGAAGAACTGCAATCGGAAGGTGAAACGGGCCGCAACAAGCTGAACCGATATACCTATTACCTGACGGTGCCGTTGGCGTTTCTGCAAGCAATCGGTCAGATTCGCCTCGTCGGCTTCAGCCTGGCCGGCGGCGTCGAGTCGATCATGCCCAACTTCGGCTTCAGCGCGGACAATTTATTGCCGACCCTGACGACCCTGGTGGCCATGGTCGGCGGCACAATGTTCGCCATCTGGATCGGCGAGCGCATCACCGAGGAAGGCGTCGGCCAGGGTATCTCGCTGATCATCTTCGGCGGTATCGTGGCCGGTATCCTGCCTTCTCTGGCCCAGATGTTCACGCTGGAGCAAACAACGGCGCGCGTGTTCTCGATTGTCACCTTCTTTATCTATCTGATTCTGACAGTGCTGGTCATTGTTATTATCCAGGAGGGTGAGCGAAGAATCGCAGTGCAGTATGGCCGGCGAGTGAGAGGACGCAAGATTTATCAGGGTCAGAGCACCCATGTACCGTTGAAGGTCAATACGGCAGGCATGATCCCGATTATCTTCGCCCAGTCGATCCTGACTTTCTTCCCGCTCATCGCCGGTCTGTTCATTACCGGCAGCGGTGGATTTGTTGACCGGATAGCGAGTGGCGTCGCCCAGTTCGGAACGGTGACTGATCCGACTGTCGCGCCGTTTGCCTTTACGGCCTACTGGATCCTTTACTTTTTGCTGGTCGTCGCCTTCACGTTCTTTTACACCGACGTCATGATCCGGCAGCAGAACCTGCCCGAGACGTTGCAGCGCCAGGGTGGCTTCATCCCCGGCATTCGGCCCGGCAAGCGGACGGAGACATACATCATGTCCGTCGTGCGCCGGATCACGCTGGTTGGCGCGCTGTTCCTGGGCGTCATCGCCATCCTGCCCGGCATCATGGCTGTCGTGGCGAAGCTGCTGCGGATCGAGGGTCTGGAGCAAAGCGTGCTGGTCATCAGCGGCTCCGGCTTGATCATCGTCGTGGGCGTCGTTATCGACACCATGCGCCAGCTGGAAGCGCAGTTGCTCATGCGTCACTATGAGGGCTTCATCAAGTCATGAGGTTCATCATCTTGATCGGCCCGCCGGGAGCCGGAAAAGGCACCCAGGCCAAGATGCTGGAACAGTCACTTGGCTTGCCCCAAGTGTCGACTGGCGACTTGTTTCGTTATAATCTGAAGAATGAGACCGCGTTGGGGAAGTTGGCCCGAAGCTATATGGACAAGGGTGAGCTGGTACCCGATGAGGTGACGGTGGCGATGGTGAAAGATCGTCTGGCGCAGCCGGATGCGGCCGAAGGGGCCATCCTCGATGGCTTCCCGCGCACCCAGGCTCAGGCCGACGCGCTGGAACTATTGCTGGGCGAGATTGGCGGCCGAGTCACCGTCGTGCCCAACATCGTCGTCGAATACGAAGAATTGATTCAGCGCCTGTTGAAGCGGGCGCAAATCGAGGGGCGCGCTGACGATTCGGAAGATACAATCCGAACCCGAATGCGCGTCTATGAGGTACAGACGAAGCCGCTGCTGGACTATTATGAACAGCGCGGTCTGGTGGTCAATGTGAACGGCGGACAAAGTATCGAGGCCGTTCAGCAGGAGTTGCATCGGGCGATCGAGCAGGCTTCCTGAGGGTTATTGCCGGGGCTGGTGTCCGGGCAGGAGAATTGAATCATGAAGGTAACATCATCTGTCAAGCGGCGTTGTCCGAAATGCAAAATCGTCAAGCGTAATGGCGTGGTGCGTGTGATCTGTTCTGATCCGAACCACAAGCAGCGTCAGGGTTAAGGGAGATAGAGAATGGCTCGTATCGCAGGGGTTGATATTCCGCGCAACAAGCGCGTTGAGATCAGTCTGACGTACATTTATGGCATTGGCCGGACGTCCAGCCACCAGATTCTCGCGGCGGCCGAAGTAAACCCGGACACGCGTGTTCGTGATTTGTCCGAGGCCGAAGTGACCCGCTTGCGCCAGATCGTCGAGAAGGAATACACGGTCGAGGGCGATTTGCGTCGCGAGGTGGGGATGAACATCAAGCGCCTGGGCGAGATCGGCAGCTACCGTGGCCTGCGCCATCGGCGGCACTTGCCCGCTCGTGGCCAGCGCACCCGCACCAATTCGCGAACGCGTAAAGGCCCCAAGAAGACGGTTGCCGGGCGCGGTCGTCGCAAGGGCGGCAAGTAATAATTGTTGAGATCTGCCGGCATATGGGGCGAATTAACGCCCCATACGCCGGATAGACGGAGCATAAGGAAAGATGGGACGCAGAAGACAAGCACAAACGACGCGAAAGAAAGCCAAAAAGATGGTGCCAAAAGGGCAGGCCCATATCTATGCCGCCTTTAATAACACCATTGTGACGATAACTGATACCAAGGGAAATACCGTGTCCTGGTCCAGCGCCGGGGCGGCCGGCTTCAAGGGTTCTCGCAAGAGCACGCCCTATGCCGCTCGTCTGGCCGGCCAGAACGCGGCCCGTGTCGCCGTCGAAAACGGCGTGCAGGAAGTGGACGTCGTCGTCAAGGGGCCTGGCCCGGGCCGCGAGGCGGCCATTCGTTCGATTCAGGCCAGCGGCATTCGCGTGACGTCGATTCAGGACATCACGCCGGTGCCCCACAACGGTTGCCGGCCGCCGAAGAAACGTCGTATTTAATCATTCGTGTTGTCGAGAGGGAAGAAGGGTGGCCAAGCCTGTAAACCTCTCCCGACCCTGACCGCTCGGCGACAAGATGTCGCTTGTGGCGGACGGTACTTAATAGGAGGTACCTAAGTTGGCGCGATATACTGGCCCTGTTTGTCGGCTCTGCCGGCGCGAGGGCGAAAAATTATTCCTGAAGGGGTCGCGTTGTCTGACCCCCAAATGTTCGGTCGAGCGTCGCGGCTACCCGCCCGGTCAGCATGGGCGCGAGAATCAGTTCCGCCGCGGTCGCGCGTCTGACTATCTGTTGCAGTTGCGCGAGAAGCAAAAGGCACGCCGTATTTACGGTGTCCTGGAGCGTCAGTTTAATCGATATTTCGAGCGTGCCTCGGCCCAGAAGGGTCTGACCGGTTACAACCTGTTGGCCATCCTGGAGCAGCGCCTCGATAACGTCGTCTACCGGCTGGGTTTGGCCGATTCGCGTCCCCAGGCTCGCCAGCTGGTTCAGCACGGCCATATCATGCTGAATAATCGCAAGACAAATATCCCATCGGCTCTGGTTTCCACAGGCGATGTCGTGTCCGTTCGGTCGGAGAGCAGTCGCAATACCTATTTCAAGGATTTGCGCCAAAACCTGGACGACCGTCGCGTTCCGCGCTGGTTGGCGGTTGAACCCGCGAACCTGTCCGGTCGTGTGTTGCACGTCCCGACTCGAGAGGACATCGACGTTTCGCTCAACGAGCAGTTGATCGTCGAGTACTACTCCCGTTAACGGCAGTTGCTCATCTTGAAACAAACCGATGTATGGGAATCGACGAGCACGGTGGGAAGGAATTTATTCATAACTATTCCGCCGGCGGGTTCCCCACAGGGAGGTAATTGCCTTGACTATTAATAATCTTGTCATGCCGAAGGTCGAAGGGACGGCTATGTCGTCTGAATATGGCCGTTTCGTGATTGGGCCGCTGGAGCGAGGCTATGGCACCACGCTGGGCAATGCGCTGCGGCGTGTCCTGCTGGCGTCGTTGCCCGGCGCGGCCGTCACGTCCGTTCGCGTCACCGATGTACCGCATGAGTTTTCGGCTATCCCCGGCGTGCGCGAAGATATGATGCAGTTCATTCTGCATATCAAACAGTTGCGGTTGCAGCTGGTCAATACGGATATCGCTCGCATGCGTCTGGAAGTGCAGGGCGCCGGTCCGGTCACCGCGGCTGACATTCAGGTTCCGCCGGAAGTTGAGATCATCAATCCGGACCTGTACCTGTTCACGGTCGATTCCGATGATACGTATCTGGAGATCGAGCTGATGGCCGAGACCGGCCGCGGCTATTCGCCCGCCGAGGAACGCGGCCGCTTGCCCATCGGCGAGTTGCCCGTCGACGCCATCTTCAGCCCGATTCGTCGGGTGGCCTATGAGGTCGAGAAGACCCGCGTCGGTCAGGCGGCGGACTATGACCGCACGGTCATGGAAATCTGGACCGACGGCACGATCAAGCCCGAGGAATCGCTGGCCCAGGCGGCCCAGCTCCTGATTCAGCACTTGCGGCCGATCGCCGGCGTCAGCGAAGAGACATTCATCTCCGTCGAGGAAGATCGGGAAGAGGAGACGATTCCCAACGAGATCTACGACACGCCGATCGAGTCGCTTGACCTGAGCGTCCGCGTCTTCAACTCACTGAAACGCACCGGCATCACCAAAGTCGGCGAGATGCTGGAGATGCTGGATCGCGGTGAAGAGACGATGCTGGCCATTCGCAACTTCGGCGATAAATCGCTGGATGAGTTGAAACAGCAGCTGCGGCTTAAGGGTTATCTGCCCGAAGAGGATGATGCCAAGCGGTCGGCCTAAGCCTCCGATGGCTGTTAGAGGAGTTTACGATGCGTCATAAAGTACATGGCCGCCGGTTGAATCGTGACACCGGCCATCGCAATGCACTGCGGCGGAATATGATCGCCGATTTGCTGGTATTCGAACAGATCACCACCACCGAGGCCAAGGCACGAACCATTCGCCCGGCCGCGGAGAAAATGATCACCCTGGCCAAGCGCGGTCTGGCTGATGGCGAGGCTGCGTCGGTCGTTCATGCCCGTCGCCTGGCTGCCGCGCGGCTGCCCAACTCGCGGATGTTGGAGGCTGAGGACGGCACCTTTGAAGAGATAGACGTTGTGCGCAAGCTCTTTGATGAGATCGCGCCGCGTTATGCTGATCGACCGGGTGGCTACACCCGCATGGTCAAGATCGGCCGTCGCTCCGGCGACAATGCCGACATGGCCGTGCTGATGCTGGTCGAGGATTAGTGATCGATACGTGTGACGCCTGAGTCGGAGGACAAGCACGGCCATGAGCGCGGGACCTATCGAGCTGTCGTTCAATATGATGGCACTGCTTATTACGGTTTCCAGCGACAACGGCGCGGCGTGCCTTCGGTACAGGCGGAACTTGAACAAGCGCTGACTCGCGTAACAGGCCAATCGGCCCGGGTTATCGGGGCAGGGCGGACAGACACCGGCGTTCACGCGCTGGGTCAGGTCATAGGCTTTACAATTGAGTGGCCAAACCGGCATGGAGTCGAAACGCTTTTGCGAGCGCTCAACGCCAACTTGCCGCGAGACATCGCCGTAACGGAACTCGTCGAGACGCATGCGGGGTTTCACCCGCGATATGACGCCCGACGACGGACGTATGAGTATCACATTCTCAACGTTCCGATACGACAACCGTTGAGCAGGCATCGTGCCTGGCAAGTGGCGCAAAGGCTGGATCTGGAATCGATGAACGCGGCGGCCGCCTTGTTGGTCGGAACGCACGATTTCGCGACGTTCGGACGGCCGACGGTGGGCGATTCCACCGTGCGCGAGGTGTTTGTCGCGGAGTGGCGGCGAGAAGGCGATCGAACTATCTTTCGCATCTGCGCCAATGCCTTCCTGCAGCGCATGGTGCGCAGCGTAGTTGGCTCGCTCAAAGAGGTTGGCTGCGGCAAGTGGTCGGTCGATGATTTTGCGGCGGCTATGGCCTCGCGACAGCGAAGCCGTTCGGCGACAGCCGCGCCGGCCCATGGCCTGTATTTGGTATCAGTAGAATATAACGATTGAAATGGACCTGATTATCCGGCCACCAGCCGGTGGAGAGGAATATGATGAAAACTTACGTGACGAAACCGGCAGACATTGAGCGCGCCTGGTACGTTGTGGATGCCGAGGGGCAAACGCTCGGCCGTCTGGCGTCGGGTATTGCGACGGTTCTTCGCGGCAAGCACAAGCCGATCTACAGTCCTTCGGTGGACTGCGGTGATTTCGTGGTTGTGATCAATGCCGACAAGATCGCCGTCACCGGCAACCGGATGGACCAGAAAAAATATTACCGGCATTCGCTCTACATCGGTGGCCTGTCGGAAATTACCCTGCGCGACCAGCTGCAGAAGCACCCGGAGCGCGTCATCGAGTCGGCCGTACGCGGCATGTTGCCCAAGAACACGCTCGGCCGCAAAATGTTCAAGAAGTTGAAGGTGTATGCCGGCAGCGAGCATCCACATGAGGCGCAGCAGCCACAGCCCCTGGAGCTGTAGTTCACGGATCACAGCCAGGCAAGAGGAATTATTATGAGTGAATATTTTGAGGGAATCGGCCGCCGTAAAGAGGCATCCGCGCGCGTGCGCATCTACCTTCGGGGAGCGGACGCGGCCGAAGGCCCGTCCTTCATCGTCAACGACAAGCCGGTCGAAGAGTTCTTCCCGCGCTATGGCGATTTCCAGACCCTTATCGGCCCGCTGGAAGATAGTGAGCTGATGGGCAAGGTCGATGTGACGGTTCTGGTTCAGGGCGGTGGCATCACCGGCCAAACCAGCGCCGTGCGTCTGGGGCTTGCCCGCGCGCTCGTCAAGTATGACGAGAACCTGCGCACGCCCTTGCGCGCCGGGGATCATCTGACACGCGATGCCCGCGTGAAGGAACGCAAAAAGCCCGGCCTCAAGCGCGCCCGCAAGGCTCCGACCTATACCAAGCGTTAATTCGCGCCTGGTGCAAGGCTCGGCCGGATGGCGACTGCCATCGGGCCGGCCACTCATTGAAATATGACCATCACGATTGTTGGTCTTGGCCCGGGAGATGCCGGCCTGATTACCCGTCAGGCCTGGCATCTCCTTTCCGCGGCCGATGAAGTCTATCTCCGAACCGGTCGCCACCCTGCGGCCGCCCAGCTGCCCGCCCATCTCCAATTGCATACCTTCGATGACGTCTACCGCGATTCGGAGGAGTTCGCCGAGGTCTACCGGCGCATCACCGCTGAAATCCTGCGATTGGGAGCCGAGAAGGATCTTATCTATGCCGTCCCTGGCAATCCGTTCGTGGGCGAGACGACGGTGACCGCCATCGTCGAAGGCGCAGCGGCGGCCGGTATTCCCGTGGAGGTTATCGCCGGCCTGAGCTTTGTCGAGCCTATGCTGGCCTCGGTGGGCGTCGATGGTCTGGACGGTCTCCAATTGTTTGATGCGATCGAACTCGCGGCCATGTCTTACCCACCCCTCAACCCGGATGTCCCGACGCTGCTGGGCCAGGTCTACAGCCGCATGGTGGCCGGGGACCTGAAGCTGTCGCTGATGAGCATTTACCCGGCCGAGCATCAGGTTGCCCTGGTTCATGCCGCCGGGGATGCCTCCCGCGATGTTGAGTGGATGCCGCTGTATGAGATCGATCGCAGCGAGCGCATCGCCCACCTGACGAGTCTGTACATTCCGCCGTTGCCCGTCAAAGCCGGGTTGCCGACGCTGGCCGAAACCGTCGCCATTTTGCGCAGTCCGGGCGGTTGTCCCTGGGACCAGGAACAGACGCCCCAGAGCATGCGCGGGGGCTTCCTGGAGGAAGCCTATGAGGTGTTGGCCGCGCTGGACGCCGACGACA
>CAYXNH010000120.1:0-9079 GCA_964466135.1 uncultured Ardenticatenaceae bacterium
TCAGCTATTTCGCCGCGCACGAGAGCACGCACCTGGGGCAGATTCAGGCGTTGATTCAGTAATCATAATAAACGATGCTGCTTGGCAAGATCTGGCTCAAGGGGTGGACGGCGTAGGCGACTTTGGAGAAGACCATGCGCAAAGGACTTTACGACTGGATGTATCGTAACAACCGCGTACCCTGGGACCTTGGCCCGCGCAAGGAGCTGGTGGAGGCGGTGGAGAGCGGCCTCCTCCAGCCCTGCCGGGCCATCGACCTGGGCTGCGGCACGGCCAGCAACGCCATCTTTCTGGCGCAGCACGGCTTCGACGTCACCGGCACGGACTACTCGTCCGCGGCCATCGCCCTGGGCCGGGAGCGGGGGGCGGCCGCCGGCGTCTCCGTCCGCTGGATCGAGGACGACCTGACCAACCTGCAACACATCGACGGCCGCTACGATCTGCTGGTGGATTGGGGTGTCTACGACGACTTGAGCCTGGGGGACCGCCGTGCCTATCTGCACAACGTGTTGCCGCTGACCAATCCCGGCAGTCAGTTCTTCATCTACGTCCATCAATGGCCGCCGCGCTGGTGGGAGGGGCCGTTCATCCGGCTGATGGGCGGTGGCGGGTCGATGAGGCCGGGAGAAATCGAGGCGGACTTCGGCCCCTGGTTTGAGGTGGAGACGATCGTTGAGCGTCGTTTTGATGGCTATATCGGCGGCGAAGCGGTTTATCTGATGAAACGAAAAGGCAATTGACGCCGCCCCCATTCCAAACCCGGTGAACGCCCTCTGCTTCACCAACCCGGTTGCGGGTTCATTCCGGCGCGGTGGATCAATCACTCCGCAATTGTGATCTTTACTAAAGCATGGCACACGATCTATAATTTCTCCAGTCGCTGACTGGAGGAACCATCATGCCATCATCGGACGAGCAGAGAGCGCAACTGGAGGCCGGAATTGCCGCGCTGGAAGCCCAGCGAGCCACCTTGGGCGACGAAATGGTCGAGGCCATGCTCGGCCCGGCTCGTGAAAAGCTGGCCGCCCTCGAATCCCGAAGCCAATCCCAACAGCAGCGCAAGCAAGCCACGGTGTTGTTCGCCGACGTCTCCGGCTTCACAGCCATGTCGGAGACGATGGATGCCGAAGTCGTGGCCGGGGTCATGAACGAATTGTGGGCGGAGGTCGACAGGGCCGTCACCGACCATGAGGGCCGCATCGACAAGCACATTGGCGATGCGATTATGGCCCTGTGGGGCGCGGATACAGCCCGCGAGGACGACCCGGAGCGGGCGGTGCGGGCGGCCCTGGCGATGCAGGCGGCCGTCGCCCGCTTCTGCGAGACACGCGGCATGACCCTGGCCATGCGCATCGGCATCAACACCGGGCCGGTGGTGTTCGGCGCGATGGGCACGACGGCCGAGTTCACGGCCATGGGCGACGCGGTCAATGTGGCTTCGCGACTGGAACACGCCGCGCCGGTCGGCGGCATCCTCATCGGCCACGACACCTACAGCCAGGTGCGCGGCATCTTCGACGTCCTGCCGCAGGACCCTCTTAGCGTCAAGGGCAAGGCCGAGCCGGTGCGGACCTACGTGGTGCAGCGGGCCAAGCCGAGGGCCTTCCGTATGGCCACGCGCGGCGTGGAGGGTGTCGAGACGCGCATGATCGGCCGCGACGCCGAACTGGAAACGCTGAAGAACACCTACCTGGACGTGATGGAGTCGGCCGAGACGCGCCTGGCGGTCGTTGTCGGCGAGGCGGGGGTGGGCAAGAGCCGGCTGCTGTACGAGTTCGAAAACTGGATCGAAATGCGGCCGGAGACGATCTGGTATTTCAAGGGACGCGCTACATCCAACACGCAGAACGTGGCCTACAGCCTGTTCCGCGACCTGTTCGCCAACCGCTTCGAGATTCTGGAGAGCGATCCCATCGCCACTGCCCTGGACAAGTTCCGCCGCGGCATGGCCGGGGCGCTGGAGCCGGACTCGGCCGATATAGTCGGGTACTGGCTGGGCTTCGACTTTTCCGGCAGCGAGGCCGTCCAGGGCTTGCTCGGCGGATCCGGCCTGATGCAGACGGCGCGGGCTTTCCTGATGCGCTACTTCCGCGCCCTGACCGCGGACAGCCCGACGGTCATCTTCCTGGAGGACATCCATTGGGCCGACGATTCGTCGCTGGATTTGGCGGTCTATCTGGCGACGGCCTTGCCGGAAGCGCGTCTGCTTCTCGTCGCCGTCACCCGATCGAGGTTGTTCGAGCGGCGGCCGAACTGGGACGAGGGGCGGACGGTCTTTCGTCGTATCTCGCTGATGCCGCTGCCCAAGCGCAGCAGCCGGGCGCTGGTGGATGAGATCCTCAAGCGCGTCGACGAAGTGCCCGATAGCCTGCGCGATCTGATCACCGACGCCGCCGAAGGCAATCCATTCTACGTCGAAGAGATGGTCAAGATGCTCATTGAGCAGGGAATTATCGAAAGAGGAATTACGAATGACGAATTACGAATGACGAATGAAGAGGCACGCGCCGCCGGCCAATGGCGGGTGCGCGTGGACAAGCTGGCCACGCTCAAGGTGCCGCCGACGTTGACGGCGCTGCTTCAGGCGCGACTGGACGGGCTGCCGCGGCTGGAGCGCGAGGCGTTGCAGCGAGCGTCGGTCGTCGGCCGGCTGTTCTGGGACGACGCCGTGGCCGACTTGCTGGAGGTCGAACGCGAGACTGTCACGCCGGCGCTGGAGGCGGCGCGCGGCCGGGAACTCATCTTTCGCCGCGAGCGCTCAGCCTTCGTCGGGACGAACGAGTACATCTTCAAGCATGTCCTGCTGCGCGATGTGGCTTATGAGACGGTGCTGCTCAATCGGCGGGCCGCCTATCACGGCCGGGCCGCCCGCTGGCTGGAAACCCACGCCGGCGAGCGGCTGAGCGAATACCTGACCCTCATCGCCGAGCACTACATCCAGGCCAGGGAGGGGCTGCGGGCGGCGGCGTTGCTGGAGCGGGCGGGGGACGAGGCGATGCAGGTCGGTGCGTACCTCGTGGCGCGGACGATGCTGGAGCGGGCGTTGGCCTTGCGCGAAGCGGCCGGTGAGCGTGGCGGCTCGGCCGTCGACGCCGCGCTGATCAGCATCGGCCGCGCGGGTCAGGCTTTGGGTGACTATGCGGCGGCCGAGGCAGCGCTGGAGCGCGCGCTGGTCGGGGTACGATCCAGTGGCAACCGCGCCCGGGAAGCCGAGGTATTGGGCAGACTGGCTCTTAACGCCAGGTTACAGGGCGACTACAGCCATGCGCTGGCGCTGGCCGAGGAGGCGCTGCGGTTGGGTCGCCCCCTGGGTGACCGGCCGTTACTGGTAAATTTGCTGACCAAGGCGGCCGAGGTGTTGTTTGCCATGGGCGATCTGGATGGAGCCGAGAGCCGGGCAATGGAGGCGCTGACGGCCAGCCGGACTGACGGCGATCCGGCCGGCGAGCGTAATATCCTACTTACGCTTGGCACCGTCGTCGGCGAGCGGCACGAGCTGGAACGATCGAGGGAATATTATCTGCTGAGCCTGGAGGCGGCCCGCCGGACTAACCATCTGATTGCCGAAGGCCAGGCGCTTCTCGGCCTCGGCGATCTCGCCTACCGGCTGGGCGACTACGCCACAGCGCGAACTTATGGACGGCAAGGCGAAGAACGGATGCAGGAGATGGGCATGCCGGTGCATGGCATGGTTGCGCTTGGCAACGTGGCCCAGGCTGAGCTGAAGCTGGGCGACGTCGCCGCCGCCCGCCGCGGCGCCTCCGAGGCCCTGCAGCTGGCCCGCTCGCTCGGCGCCCTGCCCGATGTCCTGTGGGCGGTCTTTCTCCACGGCCAGATCATGGCCGAGGCGGGCGAGAAGGCGCGAGGGCTGCTCCTCTTCGGCCTGGCCCGCGCCCATCCGGCGCTGGAATATCAGGTTATGCATGAGATCAACGAGGAGATCGCCCGGCTGGGTCTGCCGCCGGAGGAGGTTGAGGCCGGGCTGGCGGCGGGGGCGGCGCTTGACCTGGAGACGGTGGTCGGGGAGATACTGGAGGAAAAGTGGTGAGGATGGTATCATTCATCCGGATCGACGATTGACAGGTCATTCCATGACGCCATACGAGCTGGTCTACAGCATGATGACGCCTTTTCTGCCGGTTCTTTACGGCAAGGTCGGGCGCGACGTGCGTTCATTACTGTCGGATTCCGCCGGGACACGGCCGCGGGTGCTGGATGTCGGCGGCCGAAAGTCGCCCTATTCGGTCGGATTACCGGCCGACATCATCATTCTGGACATCCCGCGTGAATCCGAAGTCCAGCACGGGCTTAACCTTGGCCTGACGGATGAGATTCACCGCGAGTTGAGTCAACGGCGAAGCAATATCACCGAGGTTATCCTCCAGGACATGACCCGTTCCACCTTGCCGTCCGACACGTTCGACGGCATCCTGTGCGTGGAAGTCATTGAGCACGTCGTTGAAGATGAAGCTTTCATCAGGCAGACCGCTCGCGTCCTCAAGCCGGGCGGATGGCTCTACTTGACGACTCCCAACGGCGACTACATTCGCAACGTCCCACCCCATTATAATCCCGACCATGTCAAGCATTTTCGCCGCGACGAGCTGCGCGACTTGCTCTCGCGACACTATGACGAGGTCGCGGTAACCTGGGGCGTCAAGACCGGCCCCCACCGCGTGCGGGGCATGGCATCCTTCTCCCCGCGGCGGCCGTTGACTACGGCCAAGGCGATGGCCGGCAATCTCATCAACCGTTGGGAATCGCGCGGACTCGACGAGCAACCCTCCCGCACCGCCCACCTTTTTGCAATCGCGCGCAAGGTAAAATAGTTGAACGCCAACCTTGTTCGACCGTTTCGGCCCGCCACCGATCTCATCCCCCTGGTCGATCTGGTCAATTTGATTGAAACGGCCGAAGGGCGCGAGCCATCGCTCACCGTCGAGCGGCTGGAGAGCCTGCTCGACATCCCCGGCCTCTATCGCTGGGTGGCCGTCGCGCCGGATGCCGTCGCATCGGATGCCGGCGCGACGGATGGTTCGGCCCCGCTTACCGGCTATGGCGTCATCTACCACCAGATGCCACAGCGCTGCTATGGCGACGTGCGAGTTCATCCGGCCCTGCGTCGTCTGGGCATTGGTCGCCGCCTGATCGACCCCATGGCGCACAAGGCGGCCGATCTGGGAGCGCGCTATTTGGTCATTGATGTGGCCGCGACCAATCAGGAAGCCCTGCGCTTTCTGCTGTCACAGGGCTTCCGCTTTCGTGGGGATGTGTGGGCGCTCGTCGCTCCGCCTGCCGTCCAACTGCCGCTGCCGCTTTGGCCCGACGGCTACCATGTGACAACCTATGCTGATTCACCCGACCTCGGCGCGCATGTGGCGCTCTGCAATCGGACTTTTGGCGATCAATGGGGTCATTGGGAGAATTTCCCCGGCGCGATGGACGAGGCCCATCTGGCCGGAATACTGGAGCAATTCGATCCGGCCGGGATTTTCATCGTGCGCGATACGGCGGGCAACGACGTCGCGCAATGTCGGGCGCTGGCGGCCGCGGATGATTCGTCGCCCCACATCCTCGACCAGCCGGGCGTCATCCCCGCCGCCAGAGACGCGGAACTGCACGCACCGCTGGCCCTTACTGCCGCCCATTGGCTGCGTGCACAAGCGGCGCGGCCCGTTCGGTTGGAGTCGTGGGGAGATTCGGCGGCGACGATCGCGATCTATGAGGCGTTGGGCTTCGAGCGTGTGGAGCACGAGGTCAGTTACGCGCGGGAGTTGCTTTGATCACCCAACTCCTTCCTTCTCAACTTAACGCGGCCACGGACACGCTGACGGCCGCCTTCGACGCCGACCCGATCTACACCTGCGTCTTTCCCGCGGCCGAAGACCGGGCGCGCTATCTGCCGCCGTTCTGGCGGTCGATTTTGCGCAATGCGATGATCCCCGGCCATGTCTATACCTCGGCCGACGCCGGAGGCGTGGCCCTGTGGATGCCGCCCGGCCGCCACCCCGTCGCGTTTGGCGACAGCGCCCGCATCGGTTTCGCCTTCCACCGGTCGGTGATGGCCTTCCCGGCCGAGGCCCGACGGCGATTCATGGCCTACGTGGCCTATGGCGACGGCGTGCAGCAGCGCTTGCTGGGCGACTCGCTCTATTGGGAGCTGTGGGTGCTGGGCATCCGGCCGGAGCGGCAGGGGCAAGGGTTGGGCGGCCTGCTCCTCGCGCCCGTCCTGGCGCAGGCCGACGACGAGCGGTTTCCCTGCTATCTGCTGACCGAGAGCGAGCGCAACGTGGGCTTCTATCGCAAGCACGGCTTCGACGTGGCCCATGAGGGGGATGTGCCGGGCCACCCGCTGCGGCTGTGGATGATGATCCGGCGGCCGCGATAGCTGTCGCAGTCTGGCGTCGTCGGTTCCTTGTGTGTAAGATGATGGGGAGGTCGCCTTTCCGCAAGGGCAGGCCTTCAAATCATATGACCGGGAGATAGTAGCCAACATGGACGAAAAAGACCCCAAGGAGCCGGAAAACAGGCAAGCGGCCTATCTGAGCATGGGCATCGCGCTGGGGATTTCCCTCGGCGCGGCCTTCGGCGTGATCATGGATAACCTCGCTCTGGGTATCGGCATGGGGCTGGCCATCGGCGTCGGTCTCGGCTCGGCCCTCGGCGCGAAGAACAAATAGCCCTCGAGCGGCAACGGGGTAAGTGACTCCCACGGCCCCGGCATCGTCACCACGGGCGGCGCCGTTCTGCAAGCGCTGCCCCTGCATTAGACTGCGTTCAGGGCGCGTTCCAATAAATCGCTGATTTCAAGTTCGTGTGCCCACTTTCGCAGGTAACCCGAATCGAGTTCGCCCGCGCGGGTTTTCAGCACACCCAGAATGTCGCGCCATTGACGGTCGGAGACCTCGCCGCCCATGCGATACCATTCTAGTTTGGAAAGAATCGTATCCTCGGGGCTGGCGAATTTTGCGCTGACTTCCGTTTCAAAGGTAAAGACCTGTTTTTTGGCGCGGGCAAGTTGCGATTGAAGAAAAGGGCGCGGTCGCGGAATAAATACATCCACTTTGAACATGGTCTCGCGGTGAATAATATTGAAACTTGAATGCCGTTGAATCGATTCGGCAATCATCTCATCGTCCAGGTAGAATTCATCCTGCAATGAGGAAACAAACGGCCGAAGATGTTCGAGACGCATTTCAGCGACAATATCGGAATCCTGCGTGGTACGCACCATGCCATACAGGATGCTGGCAAGCGAACCGCCGATGAGATAGGGAACGTTGAGACGTTCAAGCACGCCTGTTACTTTGAGCGTGACTTCCACAGGCTCATTTTGCATGTTCGGATTCTCCATGCGCTCCGTACACTTTTTGCGCTATTTCATCTCCAAGCAACAAGCCCGCCAGTTTGAGACGCAGTTCGTCTTCGCCAAGTTGGGGGAACTGCGCGCGCAAACCTGTCATCGCCAACATCCGCGCCGCCCTGTTTAATTGCGCCAACATGTCCATTTTGCGCGTGGGAGTCGCCTGCCGCCATAGCTGGATTTGCAGGGCTTCCATCTTGGGATGCGTGTCGGAGAATAGTTGTGTCATGGTGTCCCTAAGTATGCGTCCGGTTTGGCAAGGAATAGCCTGTAACGAAGCAGGGTATTCTTATGGCGCGCATTGGAGGCAATTATGGCATCGCAGGCGGAGAAGTTCAACCGAAGCGGTTTGACCCGCGAATTCGGGTTTCTTGCCCCCGGCGTCCTTATAGGGTAAACTAGCTCCTTACGCATCGGTTCGATGCATCCATGGCGGGTGTGGTGTAGGGGTTAACACGTCTGGTTGTGGCCCAGAAGATCGTGGGTTCAAATCCCACCACTCGCCCTGAAAGCTGATGGGGCGTCTCGTCAGCTTTTTTTGCGCCCGTAGCTCAATCGGACAGAGTACTTGGCTTCGAACCAAGTGGTTGGGGGTTCGAGTCCCTCCGGGCGTACTTTTCGGTTCGTTTCAGAGACGACGCGCTCGGCCGCACGCTGGAGGGCTGGCGCACCGCCGGGGCCACGCATGTCAGTTTGAATACGATGGGGTCGGGGTTTGGGACGGCTGATGAGCACCTGAATGCCATTCAGCAGTTCGCCGGAGCGTTTCTGACCTCAAGCTAAACCGCCGAAATATCCCGCAGGTTCACCGCTCGGGATAGTGACCTATCAGTTGGAGATAAAGGCGCTCCTCCAGCCTTTTTGGCTCATTCATTCGCAATAGTTTCGCTGTTGCCCGACCGGTAGGGGTGCGGCCAACAATCGCTGCGCCTTCCAGCCCGAAGTGGGTATTCCAGCGTTGCCGGCGTGGATTAAAGAGTCGAACAACCCTTCGGGTGAATGGATCAATCCCGGACAGGTTGCTGCCTTTGGCTCTGTTACAATGCATACAGGCCAGGGCCAGGTTTTGCTCGTCGGTCTCGCCCTCATGTGCCAGCGAAACGACATGATCCATCGTATGGCGATTGGAACTGTCTGCCTGATGCACGCGGCAGTATTCACAATGACCGGCGGCTCGCTCAAAGACAAGCGCGCGTAAAGGGGCGGAAATATAGATCCGAGCCACAGCCTTTCAAACAACAGGGCGATTTCGGCGGAGATACGCTTTCAGCAGGATAAACATATGGTCGACCTCGGCAAAAGCGTCGAGGTCATCGCTATCCTGTTGGGTCAGGGTTCCTTCACGATTCATATCAAGAAGATCTTCCAGGCGATCCTGAGCTTCATCCGAAATCTTGAAATCCATAATCTCCTCTATGGTTGGCTCGCCACCCAGAAACGCGAACACTTCGTTCCAGGGGGATCTCCGGCTTGATTCGTAAGCGTTCATCCTTTTGGGCAGCCCGGCCAAATCAAGCGCATAGGTCAGCAGACCAGGCAGCCCATCGCCTACATCTTCCAATTTTCTGGCCAACTCATCAGGGACTTCAAGCGTTATTGTTGCCATAGCCATAGTATAGCATAATTCAGGCATGGAACTTCTTGGCGGTCCTCTTTTCGCTGTCGCCGGCGCGGGCGAATCCCACGGCCCCGGCATCGTCACCATCGTCTTCGGCT
>CAYXNH010000121.1:0-8996 GCA_964466135.1 uncultured Ardenticatenaceae bacterium
TCAGTAATACCGGCCATCTGGGCAATTGGTCCCGAAAACCCTCCCTGGCCATCGCCTCCGGCGGCGCGCCCGTCGTCGCCTGGGAGCATTTGGGCAGTACCGGCTTTGAGATCTATGCCCGACGCTGGAGCGGATCCACCTGGGCAGAGTTGGGCGGTTCGGCCACCAGTGGCGGCATCAGCGACAATGCCCGCGACTCCGTTGAGCCTTCTCTGGCCATCGGCTCCGACGGCGCGCCGATCGTCGCCTGGCATGATCAGAGCGACGGCAACAACTATCAGGTCTACGCTCGACGCTGGAACAACTCCGACTGGGTCGAAGTGAGCATCGGCTCGGCCACCGGCCCCGGTATCAGCCACAGCGTCGTCGACGCCATGCATCCCTCCCTGGCCATCAGCCCCAATGGCGATCCCGTCGTGGCCTGGAACGACGGCACCAATCTGACGAATAAATGGGATATTTACATCCGGCGCTTCTCGCCCACATCCATGCCTTTCAAGGCGTTCACCCCAGTGACGCTCCGGCCGTAGGATGATTGAGTCGAGGGCGGCGCGGCTCCACCGGAGGGGATACTCTCCGGTGGAGAAATCGGAGCGCCAAATCATGCCGGCCAATCCTTGACGACCCGGCCGGCGCGCCGTATGATGCGCCAAATGATCACAATCGCCGCGTCGCTCACGTTCATTTTCAGGGCCAAATGGCCCGTCTTTGTTCTCTGGCTGGGATTGATCGGCTGCATGCGGGCCGTGCCGGAAGCGTCGGCTACCCCAATCCTGGGGTCAACGCCAGTCCTGGAGTCCAACCCAGTCCTGGGGTCTACCCCAGTCCTGGGGTCCACGCCAGTCCCGTCGTCGGCGGCCGCCGGCATAGCCTCCGGGGACGCCTACCCCATCGGCTCGCCTGTGCTGGCCGACCTGTGGGTCGATCCGCTGCAGGGCGACGACGGCCACAGCGGAGCCACGCGCGACCAGGCCCTGGCGACCATCAGCGAAGCCTGGAACCGCATCCCCGGCGGCCAAACGTTGCAATCCACCGGCTATCGCATCCTGCTGGTGCCCGGCGACTATCCGGCCGACACCTTCCCGAATTATTGGGAAGACCGTCACGGGACGCGGGAGTTCCCCATCATCCTGACCGCGGCCGACGGGCCGGGCACCGCCCGGTTGCTGGGCAACTCCATGAGCGTCTACGACGTGGATTATCTCTACCTGCTGGGGCTGCGGCTGGAGAACGACGGCGACGTCTTCCATTGCGAGCAGTGCGATCACGTGCTCATCCGGCAGAGCGCCTTTTGGAGCCCCGACCGGCAGGCCCACGAGACGATCAAGATGAACCAGTCGCAATACGTCTACATCGAGGACAGCGACATCGGCGGCAGCGAGGAAAACGCCATCGACTTTGTGGCCGTGCAATATGGCCACATCCTCAACAATCGCATCCACGATGCCGACGACTGGTGCATCTATCTAAAGGGCGGCTCAGCCTACTTCACCGTGGCCGGCAACGAGATCGACCAATGCGGCACGGGCGGCTTCGTGGCCGGACAAGGCACCGGCTTCGAGTTCATGGTCTCGCCCTGGCTCCACTACGAGGCCTACGCCATCAGGTTCTTCAATAATGTGATCCACGATACCACCGGCGCAGGCTTCGGCGTCAACGGCGGCTACGACATCCTGCTGGCCCATAACACCCTCTACCGGGTGGGCAGCCGCAGCCACGGCATGGAGTTCGTCTTTGGGCTGCGGGGCTGCGACGGCGACACGGATCGCTGCACCGCCAACCGCGCGCTGGGCGGCTGGGGGCCGGTGACCGTCGGTCCCCAGGAACCCATCCCCAACCGCAACATCTACGTCTACAACAATCTGCTCTACAACCCGCCCGGCTTCCAGAGCGAGTGGGAGCATTTCGCCATCTACGGCCCGCGCGAGCCGGGGGTGGGCACGGGCATCCCCAACCCCAGTCGCACCGACAACAATCTGCAGATTCGCGGCAATCTCATCTGGAACGGCCCGGTCGACCTGCCGCTGGGCATCGAGTACGACAGCGAAGGCTGCCGCCCGACCAACCCCACCTGCAACGAGACCCAGCTAAGGGCCGACAACCACATCAACCAAACGCAACCCGAACTGATCGATCCCGACGGCGGCGACTTCCGGCCTGCTTCGGGCAGCCTGGCGGGGATCACCACTTACCCCCTGCCCGACTTTCCGGCCTGGGACTCGTTCACCCCGGCCGTCCCGCCGGGCGATCCGGCCAACCACGTGCCCAACGACCGCGCCGGACTGACGCGACCGGTCGGCGGCGGCGGTCCCGGCGCCTACCTGGAGTCGGGAATGGCCCTCAACTACCGGTTGTTTCTGCCCGGTCTGCTGTGGGTCGGCGAATAGGGGATTAGGCGGGCATCAATCGCCCTCTACCGCCGGCGGTTGGCGATGCTGATGTAATAGAGAAGCTGCAGCACGGAGGAAATGGCCGCGGCCACATAGGTCAGCGCGGCCGCGCGCAGCACCGTTTTGGCCCCCTGCCGGTCTTCTTTCGACTGCATCAGCCCCGACTCGTTCAGCAGCGCCATCGCCCGACGGCTGGCGTCGAATTCCACCGGCAGCGTCAGGATGGTGAAGAAGACCATCACCCCGAAAAAGGCGATGCCGACCCAGAACAAGCCGTTCATCTGCAGGAACAACCCGGCCATGATGGCCCCGTAGGAGATCATCGGGCTGATCTGCACCGCCGGCACGAGGAAGTTGCGGGCCTTGATCAGGGCCGAGCCGGTCTGATATTGCTGCACATGGCCCAGCTCGTGGGCGGCGATGGCCATGGCGGCCACGCTGGGCTGGGTGGCTGTGCCCTGCGACAGGCGCACGACGTTGGCCCGCGGGTCAAAATGGTCGCTCAACTGCCCCGGCACGACCTCGACGGGGATGTCCATCAGCTCGGTGCGGCCGAACAGCGTCTGGCTGACCTGCATGCCGGTCTGCCGGCTGCTGTTGGCCACCTTGCTCCACTTGGCGTAGGCCCGCTTCAGATAGATCTGCACACCCAGCGACAGCAGCATCGTGGGAATGAATACGTAGAAAAAGTAATTGGGATCGAAAAACATAACGAGACCTCATAAACCACAGGTTATTAATCCTGATATTCTATACGGAAATCGGCATAAAAAAATCGCAACAGGCGATTTACTCATCCCCCTCGGAGGACGTTGATCTCATCGCGCAGCAGAAGGGCGGCGGCGCGAGCGGCCTCGGCGAAGTCCGCGCCCGAGGAGGCGAACAGGATGCTCCGGCCGGAGTTGATGACCGGTCCGGCCACGCGGTCTGACCCATGGGCGACGGCCGCGGCCAGACTGCCGCCTTGCGCCCCGATGCCGGGGATCAGGAAGCTCGCGCGGGGGGCCAGCTCGCGGGCGATCGCCAGCTCGGTGGGGTAGGTGGCCCCGACGACGAAGCCGACATGGCCGCCGTCGGCCGTCGTCCAGTCGCCGCCGGCGCTCAACACCTCGGCCGACAGACCGCGCCCGGTGTTCAGGTCGCCCTGGAACTGGCGCGCGCCGGGGTTGGAGGTGCGGGCCAGCACATAGACCGCCTTCTCCGGCTGCCCGGCCAGCAGCGGCCGCACGGCGTCGCCCCCCACGTAAGGGTTGACGGTGATGGCGTCGACGCCCCACTCATCGAACAGACCCCGGCCCCAGGCGGCTTGGGTGTGGCTGATGTCGCCGATCTTGGCGTCGAGGATGACGGGGATATGGGCCGGAATGGCGGCGATGGTGCGCTCCAGGGCGATGACCCCGGCCGCGCCCCACTGCATGTAGAAGCCCAGGTTGGGCTTGTAGGCGCACACCAGATCGGCCGTGGCGTCGATGATGCGCCGGTTGAAGGGCAGCACCGGCTCATCCCATTTCAGGGCGTCGAGCGGCATCAGCTCGGGTTGCGGGTCCAGCCCGATGCACAGCCAGGAGTTGTTGGCTTGCTGGGCGGCATGGAGTTTTTCAAGATAGCGCATGGTTCCACTCTCGGTCGATTCGGCCAAACGGGTTTGGCCAATTATCGGCGAGATTTTTAGTTGTGCAATCCAAATATAAATAGGTAAAATCCCACAGATAAATTGGGGCACGCACGCATGGAACCGAATTTCATTGAGGCCCGACGCTACATCACCGAACGCATGGCGCGTGAGCTGTCACCCTGGCTGACCTATCACTCTCTGCGGCACACCACCGAAGACGTACTGCCCGCGGCCGACCGGCTGGGCAAGGCCGCCAACCTCAGCGAGCAAGATCAGTTGCTGCTCAACACGGCCGCCTTGTTCCACGACAGCGGCTTCCTCATCGCCTACCACAACCACGAGAGGCACAGCATGAGCCTGGCGCGCGCCGTGTTGCCCCAATTCGGTTACTCGCCGCAACAGATCGACGCCATCTGCGACATCATCGGCGCCACGAAGATGCCGCAAGCTCCCCGGAGTCTCTTGCAGGAGCTGATGTGCGACGCCGATTTGGACCTGCTGGGTCGGGGGGATTTCCTGAGGCGCAACGACGAACTGCTGGCCGAAGTCCGGCACTACGCGGGGCAGCCCATCCGGCGGGAACACTGGCTGCGCGAGCAAGTCGAATTCCTGCGCGAGCACAGATTCTTCACCGCCGCTGCCCGGAGCCTGCACGCCGAGGGCAAACGCCGCAACGCGGAGCTGCTGGACGCGGCTCTGGTCTCATCGAGCGCATAGCCACGCCCGCCCCGCGACTCAACTCACCGGATTGAGCAAAAACAGCACCGCCACGAAATGACAGGCGCTGGCGGCCAGTATAAACAGATGCCAGATGGCGTGGGTGTAGCGGATTTTGGTCATGGCGTAGAACACCACACCCAGCGTGTAGAGAACCCCGCCGATCATCAGGAAGGTCAGCCCGGCCGGGGGAATATTGGCCACCATCTCGCGCCAGATGAACATGCTCATCCAGCCCATGGCCACATAGGCCAGCGTGGTCAGCACGGCCAGCCGGTTGATGAAGAAGATCTTGTAGACGATGCCGAAGACGGCCATGGCCCAGATAAATGTCAGCACGGTCAGCCCCAGCGAGCTGCGCATGCTGATCAGCACAAACGGGGTGTAGGTGCCGGCGATCAGCAGGTAGATGCAGCTGTGATCGACCTTGCGCAGGATCGGCCGCAAGCGGGGCTTCTGGACGCTATGGTAGAGCGTGGAGGCCAGATAGAGGGCCAGCAGGCTGCCGCCATAGACGGCGTAGCTGAAGATATGCCACTTGGTGCCGTGGGCCACGGCCAGGATGATCAACACGATCAGCGCCACCACGCTGAGAATCGCGCCCAGGCCGTGGGTGACGCTGTGGGCGATCTCTTCGCCCAGCGTGTAAAACTCGTTGACCGGCTGGTTGAGTCGTCTTTTTTCGAGCATGAAACACCTCGTTTCGGCCGACGGCGTGGCGCGGGGCGTCGAATTCGCGCCTCCGGCTCCGCAAGCGGCCGATTCCGCCACACATTGTAAAAAAGAATGGGCCAATCATGAAGAGAGTTGCATCGATTGTTAACGATCTCTATTATTCTCTCAACGATATTCGACTCGAATGTCAAAAATGCGAGGAGTACTCCCAATGAATAATCATCCACGAAAGATAGGGTCACTGGCGGCCGTCGGCCTCATTTTGGCCCTCGCCCTGGCGGCTTGCAACCAGGCGGGCCAGTCGAACGATACCCCGGCAGGCGGTGGCCTGGTCAAGGGCAACGTCCTCTACCTGTCCCCGGCGCCGCTGGACCCGAACGCCACGATCGAGGTCGATCTGCTGCAAACATCGCCCGGCAACCCCGACATTGTGCTGGCCACCGCAGGTACTTATGCCTCGGGGCGGCAGGTGCCGATCCCGTTCGAGATCCCCTTCGACCCGGCCCAAATCGACCCGGCCCAAACCTATATGGTAGCGGCGCGCATCCTGGTGAACGGCCAGGCGGTTTATGTCTCCCAGAGCGGCACGCCGGTTATCACCAATGGCGCGCCGACCGAAGGGCTTGAGCTGCTGGTAGGACCGGTCATGACCGGCTCGGCCGGCGGCAAACTGACCGGCACGGTGACCTATCTGGAGCGGATCGCTTTGGCCCCCGATGCATCCATCACCGTCGACCTGCAAAACGCCTCCACCGGCATGGTGGAAGTGATCGCCACGCAGACCTTCAACGCCGACGGCCGTCAGGTGCCCATCCCCTTCGAGCTGCCCTACGACGCGGCAACCATCGACCCGGCCGGGACCTACCTGCTCAGCGCGCGGATCAGCGAAGGCGGCCAAACGACCTTCGCCTCCCAGACGGGCGTGCCGGTGTTGACCAACGGCGCGCCGACGAGCAACGTCGAGATTCTGGTCAGCCAGATGGCGGCCCAGCCGGCAGGCGGGGTTATTCGCGGCACGGTGACGACGCCGCGGCCGCCCGAGACGCTCGACCCCACGGCCGTCTTGCAGGTGACGTTGCGCGAGCCGATGCTGGCCGACGCCCCGGCCACGGCCTTCGTCGAGTTGCCGCTGGCCGGGCTGACCTTCCCCGTCTCGTTCGAGCTGCCCTATGACCCGGCGACTATCGCCCCTGACCGTGCCTATGTGGTCGACGCGCGGGTCATCGCCGGCAACCGGCTGCTCTACAAGACGCTGGCCACGCGGCCGGTGCTGACCCAGGGCGCGCCTGCCTCGGAGATCACCGTGCCCGTGGCCCTGGTGCCCGACCCGGCCGGCGGCGTTTTGCGCTACACGGTGACGAGCGACACCCCGATGACCTGGGCCGCCGATTCGCCCGCCTATCTCAACGTGGAGATTCGCGAGCCGATGGTGGCCGGCGCCTCGGCAACCGCTTTCGGCTACATCCCGCTGGCTGGACTTTCGCTACCGGTCAGCTTTGAACTGGGCTATGACCCGGCGACCATCGACCCCAATCGAGCCTACATCTTCGACGCACGGATCATCGACAACAACGTGCGGACCTTCGCCTCCGACGGCATGGGCACACCGGTGTTGACCCAGGGCGCGCCGGTCACGGACGTCAGCCTGTCGCTGACCGCGCAGGTCGTCGCCGCACCCGCGCCGCCCGCCGCGTCCGGGTCGATCACCGGCGTAGTCACTACCGACGCCCCGACCGCCCTCGACCCCGCCGCGGTGCTCTATGTGGACTTCCGCGAGGCGGGCACGACCGGCGATCCCATCCTGACGATCTCCAAGGCGCTGGAAGGCCAGCAGTTCCCGATCCCGTTCGAGATTTCCCTGGCGGCCGTCACCATCGATCCGGCGCGGGCCTATGTCGTGGGGGCGCGCGTGCTGCTGGGCGAGCAGGTGCTGTACGCCTCGGCCGTGGGCGTGCCGGTCGTCACTCAGGGCGCCCCGACGACCGACGTGGTGGTGAACATCCCGCCGCAGTAGTCTGCCGCCGGGGGAGTTCCCCAAACTTGCCGGATCAAAAAAGAGCGGCCGCCTGATGTTGCACCAGGCGGCCGCTCTTCATTCCTAATTCCTAATTCCTAATTCCTAATTCCTGATTCCTAACTCGCCCACTCTCCGCCGCGCATCACCGCCTCGGCCGTCCCGTCGGCGGCCAGCCCGTCCACGTCCACCGCGGCCGAACCGATCATGAAATCGAGGTGGGTGGCGCTGGAGTTGCCGCCCAGACGGGCAAAGCCCTCCTCATCCAGTCCCTCGCCGCCGACGATGCAGTTCTGATAGGCGCGGCCGAGAGCGATGTGGCTGGAGGCGTTCTCGTCAAACAAGGTGTTGAGGAACAGGATGCCCGACCGGGAGATGGGCGAGCTGTGGGGCACCAGGGCCACCTCGCCCAGCATGGCCGCGCCTTCGTCGATGGCGATCTGTGCCCGCAACAGCGCCTCCCCCTTCTCGGCCGTCAGATCGACCACGCGGCCGTCCCTGAACGTCAGGCTGAAGTTCTCGATGAGGTTGCCGGAGTAGTTGAGCGGCAGGGTGGCCCGCACTGTGCCGTTGACGCGCAGGCGATGGGGGGCGGTGAACACCTCCTCGGTCGGAATGTTGGCGATGTTGGTGATGCCCACGGCCGTCGGTGCGGCTCCGCCGATCCAGCGATGGTTCCGCGGCAAGCCCACGGTCAGGTCGGTGCCCGGGCCGGTGAAGCGCAGGGCGTCGTACTGTTTCCCGTTCAGGTAGGCGGAACGGTCGAGCAGGTCGGCCGAATGGCGCTCCCAGGCGGCGATGGGGTCGGCCGCGTCCAGCCGCACAGTGCGAAAGATGGCCTCCCACAGTTTGTCGACCTGCTGCTCGGCCGGCAAGCCGGGGAACACCCGCGCCGCCCAGCCGGGCGTGGCATAGCCGACGACGCACCAGTTGATGGCGTCGGCCGAGACAAGGCGCGAGACGGGCAGCATGGCCCGCCCCTCCGCGCTACGCTGGGCGGCGATGGCCTGGGGATCGACGTCCCGCAGCAAGTCGGGATCGACGCCGGTGATCGACAGCAGGGCGTGGCCGTTGCCGACATACTCCAGCCCGGCCTTCACCGGCCAGTCGGCGACGGTCTGGAACGAATCGGGCGGGGCGTCCTGAAAGCGAATCAGCTGCAATTCGGGGTCCGACCAAATGACGTCGACCAGCGGCGACCCGGCGCGGTAGGCGTGGGCGGCCACCCGGCGCACCAGCGGGGCGGCCTCCAGCGGGGCGCGCACGCACAGGCGTTGCCCGGCGCGCAGGTTCAGGCCGACCTTGACGATCAGATCGGCGTAGGTGTCCAGTTGGCGATTGAAATCGGGGTTCATGGGGGTGAGGCTCCTGTTAGAGATTAGTGTCGCAAGGATACATCTATCCGCGTGGGTTGGGTAGGGGGATTGACCTGGGGAGTGTCTAAATATCGGGGTATTGGGATAATAATGCTTATGAGTACATGTCCCCATTGCCAACGAGAAGAAGAGGAAGTCAAAGTGGGTTGTAACCCCTCCGGTAGCCAACGCTACAAATGCAAGGTGTGCGACCGTAAGTATACGCCCGA
>CAYXNH010000122.1:0-8963 GCA_964466135.1 uncultured Ardenticatenaceae bacterium
GCCCGAGGCACAACGCCTTTTCAATCGATTCACCATCGCCGTCGATATCATCGGCCACGAACTGACCCACGGCGTGACGCAGCACACCGCTAATCTGATCTATCAGGGGCAAGCCGGCGCGCTCAACGAGTCGATGTCCGATGTATTCGGCTCGCTGGTGAAACAACGGCTGCTGGGCCACTCCGCGGCCGATGCCGACTGGATCATCGGTGAGGGTCTGTTCACATCCAATGTCAACGGCGCGGGCATCCGCAGCATGAAGGCGCCGGGCACAGCCTACAACGACCCGGTATTGGGCAAGGACCCTCAGCCGGGCCACATGCGCGATTACGTCCAGACGACCTCCGACAACGGCGGCGTTCACATCAATTCAGGAATTCCCAATCACGCTTTCCATGTGACGGCGGTCAATCTGGGCGGTTTCGCCTGGGAGAAGGCAGGGCAGATCTGGTATTTAACGCTGAAGAGCAAGCTAAGCGAAACGGCCGACTTCGCCACGGCCGCGGCCAAAACCTATGAAGCTGCCGGAGAGCTATACGGCCTGGGCAGTCTGGAGCAACAGGCGGTGCGCGCCGGTTGGGCGGAAGTGGGAATCAATATCCAGCAGGGGGGACCTGATCCGGGCGACGGTGATCCCGGTGACGGTGGCGGTCGGCCGGGCTGCGCAGGCTCGCTAACGGGCCTCTTCCGTTCGTTATTCGGTCCGAGATAAGTGGTCGAGAAAACGAGGGTAGTCCAATGAAAATCTACTTTGAAAGAACCGGCGGGTTTATGGGGCGGGGCGTCTCCACGGTGATCGATACCAATCAGTTACCACCGGAAGAGGCGCTCAGCCTGTTGGAAAAACTGGATGAGTCCGACTTCTTTTGCCTCCCGGAGAAGATCACCACCGGGCTGGAAGGAGTTTCGGGCGCCGATCGGTATTGTTACAAGGTCACGGTCGAGTTGGCCGGCGTTCAGCGCACGGTTGAGACTCTGGAAGGGGACGCCCCGGAAGAGATGCAACCGCTGCTGAACGAGTTAACCCATTTGGCGCGCGCGGAGCGATTCCAACCCTAGTGACATGCCTCCTTGCCGTAATTCGGCTATCGTACCGGCATGAGTAACGGCATCGAGTTTAGCGTGAATGGCGACGGCGCGGCCGTGTTGCGCGTCGTCCGGCCCGCCTCCCGCAACGCGCTCTCGTACGCGGCGCAAGAGGCTTTCGCCGAGGCCGTGGTCGTCGCCGGGCAGGATGAGTCCATTCGCGTCCTCATCATCACCGGTTCCGACGGCACGTTTGTCTCCGGCGGCGACCTGAAGGAGCTGTCGCGCCATCCCGAAGCGGCCGCGGGGGAGCGCCTGAATCGCGTCATGAGCGCCGCCCTGGCCGGGCTGGCCAAACTTCCCTATCCGGTGCTGGCCGCCGTCAATGGCGATGCGGTCGGCGGGGGCTGCGAGATCATGACCGCCTGTGACTTGCGTCTGGCCGGCAGCCGGGCGCGGTTCGCCTTCCGCCAGATTCAGAACGGCCTGACGACGGGCTGGGGTGGCACGAGCCGGCTGGTGGCCCTCGTCGGCCAGAGCCGGGCGATGGAGTTACTACTGACCGGCCGGACGGTTGACGCAGCCGAAGCCCAATCGCTGGGGCTGATCCAGCGCATCGCGCCACCGGAAAGGGACATCCTCGACACGGCCTATGAATGGGCCGGCGAACTGATCGCCCTGCCGCGACACGCCCTGGCGGCGACCAAGATGCTCGTCCACGCCGCTGCGCGCCTCTCCCCGGCCGACACCGACCGCCTGGAATCGCAACTGTTCGTCGATCTGTGGCCGTCGGCCGACCATATCGAGGCCATGGAAGCCTTCGTCGCCAAACGGCCGCCGGACTTCAACCGGAAACAAACCCAATAACCCACCTACCCTGATCCGCCATGTATGATCTTATCGCCCGCTACTACGATTTGAGCCACGACCAGTTGATCGACGATATCCCTTTCCTGTTGTTACAGGCGGCCGGGACGGGCGGCCCCGTGCTGGAAGTCGGTTGCGGCAGCGGCCGCCTGCTGGTCCCGCTGGCCCGCGCTGGCTACGATGCGATCGGCCTCGACAACTCGCCGGAGATGATGGCCCGCGCCGGGATAAGGGTATCGGCCCAGCCGCCGGACGTCCGCGAGCGCATCCGGTTCATCCATGCCGACGTGACCGCGCTCGATCTCTCGGCTCAAAACGAGTTCGGGCTGATCTTCTTCGGCAACAATACCTTTATGCACCTCGGCGAGGCGGGCACGGGGGCGGCCCTCAAGCGGTTGCGGCCGCTGCTGCGCCCGGGCGGCCGCCTGCTTATCGACGTGATGAATCCCATGATCCTGGCGACGGCCGGCGACGATCCCGATTTTGTGCTGGAAGATACGCTGGTCGATGCCGGGGCGGGTCGGACGGTCCGGCAATACACCGCCTACGAGTCCATTTCGGCCGAGCAAATCGTCGATGTCAGTTGGATGTATGAACTGGAAGACGCGCCGGCGGGCAGCGAGGAGGCGATGACGAAAGCCCGCCTCCGCTACCACTACTTCTATCCTCATCAGTATGACCTGCTGCTGGGGTTGACGGGCTTCCGGCTGGCGGCTCTCTTCGGTAATTATGACGGCTCGCCGTTCGACGAGGAAAGCGACCGGCTGATCCTGGTGGCGACGGCCGACCGTTAATCCCGTCGATCGCGGCGTTCCACGTCCAGCAGCAGCCCCAATTGGGCCACCGTCTGCTGAAACGCCTCCCAGTCGCCTTCACGGATGACCACGGCCAGGTCACCCAACGCCTCGCCCAGGAAGTCGCGGGTCTTGGGGTTGGCGCGCAGCGTCTCCAGGATGTCGGCATTGCCCGCGCGCAGCACGACGACCGATTGCAATCGTCCCTCCACCCCTCTCTCCGACCAGCGCGTGATGCCGCGCCGCACGCTGGCGGGCACCGGACGGCCGCCGGCGCTCTCCAGAAATTGCACCATGCGCTCCGGCGAAATGCCCTGCCCCTGGGCCTCGGCCAGCGACGACGGGGTGATCCGGTAGCGATACGGCTTGCCGGGCGACAACGGTTCGGGATCGGCGATGCGCGCCGCCTGAAAACGCTCGTAGCGACCGGCATTGTAGGGGACGAGCAGGATGCCGTCCGGCTGGACAACCAACGGCACGCGCACCTCGTCGGCCGCCGCCGGTTCGTCGTCCAGCCAGGCCAACGCGCGCGCCGTCAGCCGGTAGGACGCCTCGTCTTCGCCGCCGGACGACAGCTCCGTCATGCCCAGCCAATGCAGCGGCCCGCTGATCAGAAAGTGGAGCAGCCGCCCCTCGACCCGATCCCAGTTCTCGAAGCCGGTGAGGTAGATCTGCGTGTCCCTATCGCGGATATACCACGTCTCGTAGTTGCCGTCCGGCCGCTGGAAATCCGGGTCTTGCTTCCTAACAACGGCGGCGACATCGGCGATCCGGTACCATCGAGGGTCGGCCGGCAACACATCCATCAAAGCCGTGCGGGCCGGCAAGGGATCGTTTTGCCAGCTATCGCCCTCGGCGACGAGGCCGGGGGTATGGCGCAGATCGTTCCAGATGCTCCGGCTCCAGCCGTCGGCCAGCGACCGTAATTGGGCCTCACGACTGCCCTGGAGCCATTCGATGGCGGCGCGAGTCGGTCGCAGCAGATCCTCGACACGCCGCAACAAGGCCATCTCCGTGGCCAGCGTCAGCAGCAACGAGCGCCGATCGCGGTCGGGATTCACGAGCAGGTTGTCGAGGTCAGGCAGGCGGTCGGGTTGCAAGCCGGTGCGCTGGGCCAACGCCAACAGGGTCGTCAGATCGTCGACCGCGTCGATGGGCGGCGCGACGGAGGCGTCGGGCGCATCCACGGGCTGCAGGACGGGATAGGTCGCGACGGCCGTCTCCGCCACGCGGGCCGGGGTAGGTGGCGCCAACCGGCTGAATAACTCCTGAGGAAGGTAATAAAACTCCAGCATCCCCTCGGCCGTCTGGTCGAAGCCGCGGTAGAGGAAGCCCCGATACCAGAGCGACTCGGTCGGTCCGACGGGATCCAGCCAGGGCTCCTCGCGCTCCATACGCCCCGGCCCCATCTGGCGCACTTCGCCATGGTCGCGAGCAAAGACGCCGACGGGGGCGCGGCCGCCCTGGCGGACGAGATCGGCCAGGGCCATCGACTCCTCCGGCTCCAGATATTCCATCTCATCGAGAAGGTCGAGCTGGAGCAGTCGCTCGACCAGCTCCCCGACCGCCCGCGGTTTATCCTTGCCCGTCAGGTCGAGGCCATGCCATTCGCCGATGACGCGCAGGACGATCAGTTCGTGCTCCGACAGAGCGGATTCCAGGGTACGCATGAGTGGGTTTGGCTCAGGTCATGACCTGAATGGCCGCGGGCAGGCTGGTGACGGTCACCTGGCGGACGTTATCACGGGGATAGGCGAACATCTCGCCGTCCAGATGGATGGGCATGGGCATGGAGGATTTGACGGTGATGTGTTTGTTCTGGCGCATGGTGACCAGAGGCGACGTCACGTGGGTGCCTTTCATGGCGCTGCTCAACATCTGCAACATCCGCAAGCGGCCGATCGGGTTCACCAGGCAGGTGTCGATCAGGTCGTCGTCCCATTTGGCATCGGGTGTCAACAGAAAGCCGCCACCGCCGCGCGTGCCCAACCCGCCATACAGAAAGAGCGACTGCTGGTTGACGCGCTCTTCATCGAAAGTGATCTCCAGGTAGGGGATCTGATAGTAAAACAGGATGGTTTGCAGCACAGCCCCAAAGTACATGGCAAAGCCATGGACGCGGGTGATCGTCTCGGTGCGCATGACGACGATGGCGTCGAAGCCGATGCCCCAATTGTTGATGGCGACTTCGGTTTTGCCGCGCCCGTCAACCACCCGGGCCAGATCGAGAGGGCGGGGCGTTCCATTGAAGAGGCGCGCCACGGATTCCTCGGCCTCCTCCTGGAATCCCATCCCAAAGGCCGTGTCGTTGCCCGAACCGATGGGGATGATGCCCATGGGCAAGGTCGCCTTGTCGCCGCCGCGCACGAGACCGTTGACGACCTCGTGAACGGTACCGTCACCGCCGGCCGCTACCACCAGATCGTAGCCCTCATCGGCCGCCGCGGCGGCCAGCTCGGTGGCGTGTCGCGGCCGCTGGGTGGGGAAAATATCCAGCTCGCCGTAACGACGCCCCAGCGTGTTGATGATGTCAGTCTGTTCGCGCCCTCGGCCGCGACCCGAACGTGAATTGATGATGACCTTGACGCGCATAGGCTTGCTTTACACCCCTGATCAAACATGTTATACTGACCGCATTCGTTATGTTACGTCAAGTTGAATAGTCCGGCAAGATAGATCCGCGGGGTGTGTAAGTTCCGTGGTTACAAATTGAAGCCCGAACGTGAGAGGTAATGGTATGGGTTCGGATGATTTTATTGTTAACGACGATGAGAATGGAAACGGCGCCAACGGTTCCGCACCGGTCGTGGATGCCAACAATCGCACCTTTCTCGTTCTGGCCTCCCTGCTAACCGGCACGCTCCTGATCTTCTCCCTCGGCACGCTTGGCTTGTTAGTAACCGGCCGGGCCAACAGCCGCGCCCAGCAAGTGGCGGTCATCGAGACGAAAAACGCCGTCATCATGGCCACCAACGCCGCCGTCACCCAAACCATCGAATTTATGGAGATGGAGCAATTGGCCACCGAAGAGGCTAACGGAATCGCCGATGCCTCGACGGCTCCGACAGGCGCCACCTCGGAGGTAAGCGACATCGTCGGCGGTTCCAAGCTGCTGGGCGGCGTGTCTCCGGTGGATGCCACGGCAACGGCCGGCGTCCTGGCCACCATCGCCGCCAATCCCACCCTGTCGTCGGCGGCAACTTCGGCCGCGGCCACCATCGCCGCCGATCCTACGTTCATCGCCGCCGTCACCGCTGCCGCCGGAGGGGCGACACCCGCGCCGCCTTCCGCCCCGACAGCAACTGCCGGAGCCGCGACCGCAGAACCTGCGACCGCAGAACCTGCGGCGACGGCCGACGTAGCCACCGCCACGAGCGCCCCAATCGAAGCGCCCACGGAGGCGCCGACCGTGGCCGCCACCGTGGAACCAACCGATGAGCCGGAAGCGACCACCGAGGTCGCGACCGCCGAGGCTACGGCCGCTCCCGTCAACACCGAAGCCCCACCTCCGGCCACCGAGGCCGCCCCCCCGTCCACCGGAGGCGAGCCGACGATAACCCCCATCCCCGCGGCGACATCGACCCCTGGCGTGACGCCTGAATTGACCGTCGTCATCATCGGCGTCACAATCGAACCGACGGCCGCGGGCAGTTCGGCCACACCGGTTGCGCCGGGCGAGACGGCTGCGCCGCAAGTAACAGCGACATCGACCGTAGCCGGCGGAACCGAAGTGGAAACGCCCGTGCCGACCAGCCAGATCGAGGGCTATCCGCCGGCCACGCCGGAAGCCGAACCGCCCGGCTCCGGCTACCCCGGCGCGGCCACGGCCACCCCGTCCGATTCCGGAGGGGGCGGTGTGGGCGATCAGTCCACGCCGATTGGCAGCATAACGGAGACACCTGTCGGTGGTGCAACTCCCAACCCGCCCGGCGAAACCCCGCCGCCGCCCACTGTCGCCCCGGCCACCGAAACCGTCGCGCCCACCACACCCCCCACTGAACAACCCACGACTGCTCCGGGGCAGCCGACGGCCGTAGCCACACCCACCCTGGCGCCGACAGCTACGGCAACCACCACCACGGGTACGACACCGGCGGCAACCGGCACTGTTGCCCCACCGCCGACCGTCACCCCGACCCCGCCGACCACCCTGCCGCAAACCGGCCTTGAGGATTGGGGATTCGCGTTGGTGGGCCTTGTCCTCGTTCTGATTGTTTTCGGCGCGCGGCGCTTGCGACATGCCTGAGCGGGGCGCTTGGCCGATTGAAAACCCATAGCTCTCCCAGGACGGCTTCGTCATTCGCCGCCCCGGCTTCTCCGTGAAGGCCGCCAATTTCGCCTTGACGCGATCACCTCTTTCCGTCTATAATCATGCTTCGCGGCCGTGTTGCCGCTGATTTTTTGTTGTCTGTCGTCGGGCCACGGTGTCCGGCGTGAATATCATGGATTAAGGAAGAAATATCATGGGTGCAGTTCCCAAGCGAAAAGTTTCCAAAGCGCGCCGCGACAAGCGACGCACGCATGACGCCCTCAGCCTGTTTCATCTCGTGCCCTGCTCCGACTGCGGCGAGATGAAGCGGTCGCATCATGTCTGCCCGAGCTGCGGCAAGTACAACGGCCGCCAGATCATGCCCGAGAACACCGAAGACTAATCCGGACCGGATCACACGGGAACTGAGCCGGGTCGCTCGGGGCGGGACTTCGCGGTCCCCATCGACCGAACGATCCGGATTCTGTTCCTCTCACTCCCCCTCGATCTTTCAACAACCCCACGGCGATCACGATGTCGACGGCGATCCTCTTTCCGGGCCAGGGCTCCCAGTCCGTCGGGATGGGGCGCGACCTGGTCGACCGCGAGCCGGCCGCCCGCGCCCTGTTCGATGAGGCCGACGAGCGGCTGGGCTTTGCCCTGTCGCGGCTGTGCTTCGAGGGGCCGGAAGAGGCGCTGACCGACACCGCCGTCCAGCAACCGGCGCTGTTCACCACCAGTCTGGCCGCCTGGGCCGTGCTGCAGCAGCGAGGCCAGGCCGACGCCGCCTATGTCGCCGGGCACTCCCTCGGTGAATTTTCCGCCCTGGCCGCCGCCGGGTCGTTTTCGTTTGCCGACGGGCTGGCCCTGGTGCGGCGCCGCGGCGAGCTGATGAAGCTGGCCGGAGAGCGACAGCCGGGCGGGATGGCCGCCGTGCTGGGCCTCGATGCCGACGTCGTCGCCGAATTGTGCGCCCGTGTCGCGGCCGAGACGGGGCGTTATGTGGCCATCGCCAACGACAACTGCCCCGGCCAGATCGTCATCTCCGGCCATGAGACCGCGCTGCTCCCGGCGATTGAGGCCCTGTCCGCCGCCGGGGCGCGCAAGGTCGTGCGACTGCCCATCTCCATCGCCGCCCATACGCCGCTGATGGGCGCCGTGGCCGAGGAGTTCGCCGCGGCCGTCGACGCCACCCCGATCGTCGCCGCGCGCATCCCCGCCGTGGCTAACGTCACCGCCCGCCCCATCCAAACGCCGGAGGAGATCCGCCTCGAATTGAAGGCCCAATTGACCTCGCCCGTGGCCTGGACGGAGTCGATCCGCTATCTGAGCGCGCAGGGCGTCGATACCTGTCTGGAAGTCGGCCCCGGCGATGTGTTGCTGGGGCTGGTGAAGCGCATCGACAGAGAGGCGCGCCGCGTCAAATTCGAGTTATAATAGAGTAGCCGGCCCGCCATCGCCCTTTTGCTGCGCCGGGTCGAACCGTCCTCAGGAGCGAGCTTGAATGTTACTAACCGATAAAGTTGCGGTCGTCACGGGAGCCTCGCGCGGCATTGGCCGGGCCATCGCCGAGGAACTGGCCGCCGAGGGAGCCAAGGTCGTCGTCAATTATCTGAGTAACGCCGCCGCGGCCGAGGAAGTGGTCGGCGCCATCACGCAGAGAGGCGGCACGGCCATCGCCGTCCAGGCCGACGCGGCCGACGCGGCCCAGGCCGACGCCCTCATCAAGGCCGCCATCGAAGCCTACGGCGCGGTCGACATTCTGGTCAACAACGCCGGCACCACGCGCGACACCCTGCTCCTGTCGATGAAGGAAGAGGAGTGGGACACGGTCATCACCACCAATCTGAAGAGCGTCTTCAACACCTGCAAGGCCGTGACCCGGCCGATGGTGCGGCGCAAACAGGGCGGCCGCATCATCAACATCTCGTCGGTGTCCGGCATCGTCGGGCAGGCCGGCCAGACCAACTATGCCGCGTCGAAGGCGGGCATCATCGGCTTCTCCAAGTCGCTGGCCAAGGAGCTTG
>CAYXNH010000123.1:0-8912 GCA_964466135.1 uncultured Ardenticatenaceae bacterium
GGTTGGGGGCCAGGTCGTCCAGCGTCAAAAACGTGGAAGCCAGCAAGCCGATGTTACGCGTCCAGTTATTGATGACGCCGCTGGCGACTTTGATGTGATCGGTGACGGCTGCAAAGGCGGCCATGGGCACGATCGCATCGCGCACAAGGCGACTCTCGGCCTGCCAGACGGCTTCGAAACCGTGGGCCTCGGCGTATTGCGCCAATTCCATACCTTCCTGCAGGGAATGGGCATCTTGTAAATAAAGAGCTGCGCGGTCCATGGGTAATCTCCTTCAAATGAATTACGAACGACGAATGACAAATGACGAACTCGGAACGAATCGCCAATAAGCGGTCAGGTCCCGATGGGCGGGTACCGGGCCTGCCCTTGTTAATCTGTAACGGCCGACGGCTGACCGTTATAGGCCAACCAATCGGCTTCTGTGTCGAGATCAAAACGCAGGCCGTGTGCGTTGACCCGGTGAACTGTCCGGCCGCGTGCTTTCGCCTCGGCCAGGTGGGCGGCGAAGCTGCCGGGGCCATAATGGAAGGTGAAACCGGTGGGCGGGGTCAGCAGCAGGGCGTTGGTGCCATCCTCGACCGCGTCCCCGGAGATGGCCATCAGGGATGATGCGCGGCCTTCCCGCGGTTGAAGCATTGCCTCGATATCCTCGACGCAGGCGAAAGGCAGGTCTGCCGGCAGGATGAGGGCGGTCGTCGCGCCCAGATTGACGGCATGTTCGACGCCCCGCGAAACTGCCGCGTTAAGCCCGGTCGGGGCCGGTTCGATGAGCAGCTCCGCGCCGTATTTCTGCCCCATTGCCATCGCCGTCGGGTCACCGGTGACGACGAGCGTGTGGTCGATACCCGGCGTTTCGTTCAGGACGGCCAGCAGGTTGTCGATGAACTGAAGAATGAGTTCGGCGCGTGTGTCGGCCGAGAGCAGGTGCGCCAGACGGCGCTTGCTTTCGTGGAGCGGTTTAACGGGGATGATGGCCCAGGTGGTCATGGTAATGATGCTCCATTATATCCTGTCCGCCGGCTTGTGAAAGTGAAACGCGATGGAAGCCCGAGACAATCTCATGAAAGAATTGCGGACCTAACCCGGCTATCTGAGCTCGTCTGACCTTGAGGAATGTTTCCGCCTTCATCTTGCCCTGAGCCACTCACTATGATAGACTGCGTTATGTATACATGTTGCATATTATCATGGCAACGTGGCGATATGCGCCACCGTCATCGGATGAGCCGACCCCTTGTTCCGGATGGCGAATCGCACTATAACCGGGCTGATAGCCCACCGCAGCCTTTGATGGCCGTCGGATGAGAAGGCGGCGATAACGAGGACCGAATGAGGAGGTCGCGCGTGAAACGCACTACGCTCTTAATGCTGATAACGACACTGTTGGTTCTATTCGGGTTGACCGCCTGCGAGCGACCCGCGCCGAACAGCGTGGTCCCACCCACGGTCACGCCAGGCCTTCCTGGGCTGAGCCCGACGCTCCTGCCCCCTATGGCAGCCAGCCCGACGCCTGCATTTGCGCCCACGCTTGATCCCAACGCGATCCTGCCCAGCGCGACGCCCGATCCGGCCGGCGCGCCCGCCGAAGCGCCTCCGGCCGAGGCCACGGCCGTTCCCGGACAGGAGACATCGCCGACAGGCGAGACGATCCATATCGTGCAGCCCGGCGATAATCTGTATCGCATCGGCTTGATCTACGGCTTCACCTATCAGGAGTTGGCCGCCTTTAACGGCATCGCCAATCCCGACCGGCTTGAAGTCGGGCAGCAGATCAGGATTCCACCCAAGCCTTAAATCCGGCCCGGCAACCTGAAAGAGATTTTGCCGGGTAATTGATAGCCCCATGAAATTACTTCACTCTCGCATGGTCTGGGAGGGGAAATGGCGCGTCCGCGTCGATACCTTCCAACAGGATGACGGAACGCAATACGAGCGCGGCATCATCGAGCATCCCGGCGCGGTTGTGATGGTTCCGCTGGTGGAGAAAGAAGACGGCCGCCATGAGATCCTCATGCTGCGCCAGTACCGCCCCGCGCTCAAGGAGACGATCCTGGAACTGCCGGCGGGCACGCGCGAAGGGGACGAACCCTGGCTGGAATGCGCTCAACGTGAGCTGCAGGAGGAGACGGGCTATCGGGCGGAGACGTTCGCCAGCCTGGGCGAAGTCTGGCCCTTGCCGGGATCGTCCAATGAGCGCATGGCGCTCTTCCTGGCCACGGGGCTGTCGGCCGATCCCTTGCCCATGGACATCGACGAAGAGATCGAGGTCGTGCCCTTCGCGCTCGACGAACTCGTGGCTATGTCTCTGGATGGACGGCTTGAAGACGCGAAGAGCGCCGTCGCCATCCTGCGCGCGGCTCATTACTTGGGCCTGACGACGGGCTAATCTTCTTCGCCGCCGCTGCCGTCACTTGAACTGTCGCGATCTTCCCCAAATGATTTGAGTTCCGTCGCCAGCTCCCGCAGGCGCTTTTTGACGGTGGCGTGCACTGTACCCTCCGGGTATTCACCCTCTTCGTCCGGCTCGCCGGCGGGAACGCCCGTCAGCAGCTCGATGCCTTCATCGATGGTACGCACAGGCCAAATGTGGAATTTGCCATTCCGCACGGCATCGACGACGTCCTCGCGCAGCATCAGATTGATGATGTTGCTGGCCGGGATGATGACGCCCTGCTCGCCGGTCAGGCCGCGCGCGGAGCAGATGTCGAAGAAGCTCTCGATCTTTTCGTTTACTGCGCCGATAGGCTGGATGTTGCCGCGTTGATTCACCGACCCGGTAACGCCGATGCTCTGCCGGATGGGTAGCTTGCTCAGGCTGGATAGTAGCGCGTACATTTCCGACGTCGAGGCGCTGTCGCCGTCCACCCAAATGTAGGCCTGCTCGAACGTCAGGCTGGCGTTGAGCGAGAACGGCTGGTGCTGGGCATAGATGCCGCCCAGGTAGGCGCTCAGGATGAGCACACCCTTCTCGTGGTTTGGCCCGTCCATATCGATCTCGCGCTCAATGTGGATGACCCCGCTGTCGCCCATGAAGGTGCGGGCGCTGATGGGGCCGGGTTGGCCAAAGGTGAACTCGCCGACGTCGTAGGTCGTCAGGCCGTTGACCTGCCCGACGACGCTGCCTTCGGTGGCGATGAAGATCGTTCCCTCCAGGACCAACTCGCGATAATGTTCGGAGTCTTGGCTGACGCGGTTGACACGCTCACTCAGGGCTTCGCGCACGTCCGCGGCGGTCACAATCTCTCGGCCGGCGATGCCCGCCCAATAGTCGGCCTCTCGTGCCACGTCGGTGATGATCCCAAAGCGCGTGCTCAGCTTGCCCTGGTGTTCAGCCAATCGCGATCCGTATTCGATGATCTTGGCCACGGCATCGCGGCCGAAGGGGCGCAGACTCTCTTCCCGGATGCGAGCGGCCACGAATTGAGCGTAGGACATCTCATGTTCGTCGTCGCGCGGCATCGTGTCGCTGAAATCGGCGCGCACCTTGAACAGATCGTTGAACTCCTCATCGCCCGAAAAATAGGTATGAATCTGATGCGGGCTGCCCAACAGGATGACCTTGAGCAGCAACGGGATGGACTGCGGCCAAAGGGAGTTGGCGATGGCCGGGCCGTCGGGGTGGGGCGGCCGCATCTCGATCTCGGCCGACTTCAGCGCCCGCTTCAACGCTTCCCAGGTGTCGCGCTGCCGCACTACATCCAGCGCGTACATCACCAGGTAGCCGCCGTTGGCCCGGTGCAGGTCCCCGGCTCTGATCTGGGTGAAATGGGTGGTCATCGAGTGGCCTTGCGACTCAACTTCAAGGCGGCCGAAGATATTCTCATAAGTGGGATTAAGCTGCACGATGACGGGCGCGCCACCGCCCGCGCTGTTGTCCACCAGCACGTTGACGTCGTAACGTCGCAAATCGAACTGTTGATCGAAATCCTTGTCGTCCAGTGTCGGGGCGGCTCGCGTCACTTGCTCCAGCAAATCCTTGCGAACGGCGTTGATATAGTCGAGGATGACCGTTTGCTCGCTGTATTGCTCGCGAATGGCTTCGAATTCGTCCTGGATGGTTGCTTCGGCCACCTGACGATCCAGTTGGCGGCGTTCCTCGCGGGCGTCCCGCTCCATGATGCGCACCTGGCGCATAATATCCTGCAGTTCCACCTGCAACGCGCGCAGCGTGTCACGCCGGGATGCAAGGTCACGCGATGGATGATCGTCGTTGCCTTCGCCGTTCTCATCAGCGGCGGCGTTTCCCTCGCCCTCTTCATCCGCCATTTCAGTGACGATCAAGCCTGAGGGCGTCTCCTGAAGGGTATAGCCTTGCTCGGTCGCTTTCATTTCAAGCGCGTCGAGCAATTCCTCGCGTTGCCCGATAAGCTTTTGTTCCTGGGCGTGCACTCCGTCGCGATAGGAACTGCTCTCGAGCACCTGAACCAGCGCGATCTCCACTGCTTCCATCAGCTGCTTCATACGGTCGGCGAAGATCGTTCCTTCTCCCGGCGGCAGGTTGATGGCTTGTGGCTTGTGGTCGACCTCGAAGTTGTGGACATAGAGCCAATCGTCGGGGGTCGGCTCCGCGCCGCAGCGCTCTTGCAGGAAGTGACGAATCGCCGCGCTGCGCCCGGTTCCCGGCGAGCCGATGACGAAAATATTGTACCCCTTGCTCTTCAGCCCCATGCCGAATTCGAGCGCCCGGGTGGCTCTTGGCTGGCCGATGATGGCCGTTGTCGGCTCCACGTCGGCCGTCGTCTCGAACGGCAGGCGAACAGGATCACAAACCAGCCGAAGATTGTCCGCAGAGAGTGGTTTCACTTGTCCCATATAGCGTTCGTTTCTACCTCGATGATTGGGGGTAAGCAAGAAATCATACTCCACTTATAATGAATGGCAAATATATGAGATGCAGGAAATTGGTATCCGGCCCCGGTCGTGGTAGCATCTAAACATACTTCTGCATCATGAAATCTGATCGGCGGAGGCTCCCATGTTCAACTTCACAGATCAGGTCGTGGCGGTGATGGTCGCGATGATTTCGGACCATGAGCGCTGCTAACTTGACCGTTACGTCGCGGCTGCCCAAGGCGACCAAGCTCATATTCGGCATGGGCGACTGGGGGCCATCGGCCGCTTCCACGGCCCGCAATGTCTTCTGGTTCGTCTTTCTGACCAATGTCGTCGGTCTGGGGCCGGGGGTGGCGGGCGGGTTGTGGCTCGTCGGCCGTTTGTGGGACGCGATCAACGACCCTATCATCGGCAGCCTGAGCGACCGGTTGAGTTCGCGCTGGGGTCGGCGGCGGCCGTTCCTGCTCCTCGGCGCTATCCCTTTTGCGCTGACCTTTTTCATGCTGTTTATCGTGCCGCCCTTTGAGTCCCGGACGGCGCTGACCATCTATTTCGGCGTGGTCTTTCTGCTCTACGACACGCTCTTCACAATCGTCAATGTGCCCTATCTGGCCCTGGTGCCGGAGCTGGCCGAGGGGTATGACGATCGCAGCAGCCTGACCGGATGGCGCATCGCCTTCTCTTTCCTGGCTCAACTGGTGACGGCCGGCGGTTTCAAGCTGCTGGCGGAACAGGTCTTCACGCCCTGGTTCGGTGGCGGGCCGGAGGCGATCCGGATGGGTTACGCGCTGGCGGCGGGCCTGTGGGCGATCAGTATGGCTGTGCCGCTGATCGTGCTGGCGCTGGTCATTCGTGAGCCGGACGGCGAGCCGGTGGAGTCGCCAGTCAGGCCGGTGAAGGATTTCAAGGAAGTGTTTCGCAACAAGCCGTTCCGGCTGGCGGCGCTCATCTATCTGCTCTGTTTCACGACGGGCGATATCATCATGATCATCTTCGTCCGCTTTCTGATCGACTACGTCCAGTTGCGGCCGGGGCTGGATAACCTCGTGCTGGCCCTGGTGCTGGGAACGTCGCTGCTGAGCATCCCGTTCGTGCTGGCTCTCATGCGCCGAACCGATAAACGAATGGCCTATCTCATCGGCATCGGCTTTATGGTGGCCGTGCTGGTTGTCGGCGCGTTTATGCCGGTGGGCGGCGGGAACCTGATATTTCTCGGCGTCGTACCGGCGGGCATCGGCTTTGCGGCCATGAGCATCATCCCCTGGGCCATCGTCGCCGATGTCGTGGACGTGGATGAATTGCAGACCGGCGAGCGGCGCGAAGGCCTCTATACCGGCTATCTCGTGTTTCTGCGCAAGTTCGGCACGGGTATCCTCGTCTTCGGCGTCGGGCAGTTGCTGTCGATTGGAGGCTTCATCAGCTCCACGAATGGCGGCCAGTTCATCGAGCAACCCGCGTCGGCTCTCAATGTTATGCGTATGCTGGTCACCGTTTTGCCCGCCATCACCCTGACGTTATCGCTGGCGTTGGCCTGGCGGTTCCCGATCGACCGCAAGTCATACGAGTCGATTCAATATGAGCTGGAAGAACGCCGCGCCCAACGCACAAGCTCGACGGTGTCGTGAATTCAAAATCATGAATTATAATCAGGCGGGAATGGAACAATTCACTTCCGTCAGGAATTCAGGAGAACGAATATGTTACAAGTAGGCGATATCGCCCCCGACTTTGAGCTGCTTACCGACCAAAATACCTCGCTCAGGCTGTCCGATTTGCGCGGCCGTCGCGTGGTGCTGTTCTTCTATCCCAAAGCAGATACCCCCGGCTGCACCAAACAAGCCTGCGGTTTTCGGGACACGTTCCCGCGCATCGAGACGGCCAACGCAACCGTGATCGGCCTAAGCCCCGACCAGCCGAAAGCCCTGGCCAAATGGAAAGCCAAGGAGCGTTTGCCCTATACGCTTGTCTCCGATCCCGACCATCAGGTGGCCGAAGCCTATGGCGCGTGGGGCGAAAAATCGATGTTCGGCAAGGCCTACATGGGTATCCTGCGCGGTCATGCCATCATCGGCGCGGACGGGACGATCGAGGATATCCGACTGAAGATCAGCCCTGAGGAAAGCGTCGAGGAAGCGGTCAAATTTCTGGCGCAATAGCGATATAATAAAAAATATGTCAATATAGTTTGAATATAACTTCCGGAGGATTTTGAATACCATGAGACTTGCTAAAGAATTGATCAACAAACCCATCTATTCCATCGATGAGGGCAAACTGCTCGGCAAGGTGCAGGACCTTTATCTGGATTCCAGTTGCGAGGCTGTGCTTGGCCTGTATATCGGTTCGCAGGGACTGGTGCGGCGCAAGGCGGAACTGATCCTCGCCGGCGACGTCTCTGTCTATGGTGCGGATGCCGTGCTCGTGAACAACAGCGCGGCCGTCACCGATGACAGCGCGACGCCGGCGGCCAAGAGCTGGTTGCGCCGCGAGAAGCTGATCGGCCGCGAGGTGAATTCGCCCGCCGGGACCCGCCTGGGCATCGTTGGTGACGTCATCGTCGATACCGACGGCAGCATAACCGCCTACGCCCTCTCGAAGACGTTTGTCGAAGGGCCACTTGCCGCCAAGCGCGTCATCGATCGCAGCACCATCGTCGATGTCGGACAAGAGGACGGTACCATGACCGTCGATCTGGTGAAGCTGGAAGCGGCACTGATCAATGCCGATGCGGCGCCGATGCCGGTCGAGGAAGGGATCGGCGATATGCCCATCGTCGTTGATACGGATTAATCCCAAGCTGCGGAGCAAAAGCCGATCGAGCGTCCGGTCGCGAGGTTTACTCGTGGAGGGGCGTTCGATCAACCCATTTCGATAAACTGCTCGCGCCCCGGCCCCACGGACACGAAGCTGACCGGCGTGCCCGTGCTTTCGTTCACGAACTCCACGTAGCGTCGCGCCGCATCGGGCAGATCCTCCGGCCGGCGCGCGCCCATGATATCCTCTTCCCAGCCGGGCAACATCTCGTAGATCGGTCGGGATCGGGCCAACGCCCGGGGGTCGTGAGGAAATGACTCCACCCGGCGACCGTCCAACTCATAAGCCACGCATATAGGTATTTCCGGCAGTCCGCTCAGGATGTCGAGCTTGGTCAGCACCCATTCCGATACGCTGTTGACCCGGCGAGCGTGGCGTAAAATAGGCATATCGAGCCAGCCCACCCGCCGCGGCCGCCCGGTTGTGGTGCCGAACTCGTCCCAGGGCTTATCGCCCGTCCCGCGCAGGCGGACGGCCGTCTCTCCTTCCTGTTCGGTGGGGAACGGTCCGCTGCCCACGCGCGAGGTGAACGCCTTGGCCACGCCGATGACGCGATCTACCATGAGCGGTCCCACGCCCAGCCCGATCATCGCCCCGCCGGAGGTCGGCGATGAACTGGTGACGAACGGGTAGGTGCCGTGATCGATATCGAGCAGTGTCCCTTGCGCGCCCTCGGCCAGGACCATCCCGCCGTTTTGCAAGGCTTCATCGACCAGTAAGGGGCCGTCGACCAGATAGGGGGCCAGACGGCGGGCGTGATCGGCGAATTCGGCGGCTATCGCTCGCGCGTCCAGCGGCTCCGCGCCATAGCCGCCCACCAGCGCCTCGTTTTTCAGCGCCACGTGAGCCGTCACCGCCTCAGTCAAGGCCTCGGGATCGGCGAACAGTTCGGCCCGCAACCCCTCCCGACGGGCTTTGTCGGTGTAGGTCGGGCCGATGCCGCGCATCGTCGTGCCGATGGCCTCCCGGCCTCGCGAACGCTCGTGGGCCTTGTCCATGGCGATGTGGGCCGGGGTGATCAGGTGCGCGCCGCCGCTCACTTTCAACCGCGACGGCGAGACATCCACGCCCCGCGCCGCCAGCATGTCCATCTCGCGCAGCAGGACGGCGGGGTTGATGACCGTGCCGTTGCCGATCAGGCAGATGACACCGGGATGGATGATGCCAGAGGGAATGAGGTGGAGCTTGAAGATCTCCCCGGCGATCGTCACAGTATGTCCGGCGTTGTCACCGCCGCTGTAGCGAGCGACGACGGCCGCGTC
>CAYXNH010000124.1:0-8817 GCA_964466135.1 uncultured Ardenticatenaceae bacterium
CGTCCCGGCGGCGGCCAGCTGCAGGGCGCGTTGCTTGGCGCGGGCCAGCCGGTGGTCGCTGTTCATGACGACGGTGTCCTGCGGCGTCAGATAGCCGAAGCCGCGCGCCTCCCAGGCGCTCGTGCCCACCTTGGCCAGGGCGATCTGCTCGAACGCCTCCTGCAAGGGCGGCAGTACGTCGGCGTTGGCGGCGCGCATCGTCGGGTTCACCTTGCGACGCAGCGTCTCCTTGCAGCCGCCTCCGGCCGGAATCAGCCCCACGCCGAACTCCACCAGCCCCATGTAGGTCTCGTGGTCGGCGACAGCCTCCCAACCGGCCATGGCCATCTCGACGCCGCCGCCGAGAGCCATCTGATGCGGCGCGGTGACGACCGGCTTGGGCGCGTGCCGCAGCTCAAACGTGGCCGTCTGGAGGGCCTTGATCATCTTGTCCAGCTGGTCGAAATGGCCCGACGCGGCGGCCACGCCCACGGCGAACAGGTTGGCCCCGGCGCAAAAATGCTCGCCGTTGTTGCCGATGACCAGCGCGTCGAAGTCGCTGTCCAGTCGCTCCAGCGCCTGGAAGGCCATGTCGATGATGTCCTGGTCGATGGCGTTCATCTTGGCGTGGAACTCGAACAAGGCCACGCCGTCGCCCATATCGAGGAGGCTGGCGCTGTCATTGGACAGGACAGTCTTGCCCGCGGCATGCAAATCGCTGACGAGGATGATGTTCTTGTCCGGCTCGACGGCGCGATAGCTGCCGGAGTCGAAATCGTAGACCTGACGGCCGTCACCCTTGTAGAAAGCATCGTGACCGGTGGCCAGCATCTCCTTTACCCAGGGGGCCACGGTGAGGCCGCTGGCCTCCATCTTCGCCGCCGTCTCGGCCACGCCGAGCATGTCCCACATCTCGAAGGGGCCGGCCTCGTGGCTGAAACCCCAGCGCATGGCATCGTCCACGTCGGAAAGCTTGTAGGCTATCTCCGGAGCGACCTGCGCGGCATAGGCGAAGCCGTAATAGAGGATGTCGCGGGCGTAGTTGGCGGCGCGGTCGTCGAACTCCAGCAGCTTGCGCAGCCGCTGGCCCAGATCGGTGATATTGCGCACCGCGCCGATAGAGTCAAAGCGCACCTTGGGCGTCGGGCCGTATTCCATGGTGGCCGGGTCGAGCGTCCAGAACTCGCGCGCGCCGTTGACCCGCTCTTGCTTGTAGAACCCCTGGCCGGTCTTGTTACCCAGCCATTTCTTCTCCAGCATGGCCGACATCAGGACCGAGGTCTTCTCCGGCTTCAGGATGGCGCGGTAGGGGTCGTGGGGCACGGCCTCGTAGAGATTGGCGTTAACATGGGCCATGACGTCCAGCCCCACCAGGTCCATGAGACGATAGGTGGCGGTCTTGGGGCGGCCGATGGTCGGGCCGGTGATGGCGTCCACCTCGGCGATGGAGTAGCCATTCTGCAGGGCGTGCTCCAGCCCGTAGGACGAGGCCACGGCAAAGAAGCGGTTGCCGATGAAGTTCGGCGTGTCCTTGCAGACGACCACGCCCTTGCCCAACACCTCCGAGCCGAACTGCTTCATGAATTCGACCACGTCGGGGTCGGTCTCGGCCGTGGGGATGATCTCCAGGAGCTTCAGATAGCGCGGCGGGTTGAAGAAGTGGGTCCCCAGGAAGTGCGCGCGGAAGTCGGCCGAACGGCCGTCGGCGATCTGCCCGATGGGGATGCCCGATGTGTTGCTGCTGATGATGGAGCCGGGCTTGCGGATGGTCTCCAGACGCTCCATCAACGCCTGCTTGGGGGCCAGTTGCTCGATGATGACTTCGATGATCCAGTCACAATCGGCCAACTTGTCGAAGTCGTCCTCCAGATTGCCGAGGGTGATGAGGTCCCCGCGGTCGGGACGAGCCAGATTGGCCGGGCGGGCCTTGACCATGCGGTCGTAAAGCGAATTGATGATCTTGTTGCGGGCCGCCGGAACGTTCTTTTCGGCGTCGCTGAGGTTGGGCGGGACGATATCGAGCAGGACGACGGGAATGCCGATATTAGCCAAATGGGCCGCGATTCCGCCGCCCATCGTTCCCGCGCCGACGATGCCCACCTTGTCGATTCGATAGGTCATATACGCGCTCCTGTTGAACCTGATGATTTGGTTTTCCGCGTGTAGTCGGTCCGTCCCGGGGCTGAAACACAAACCGGGACGGACCGATTATAGACGTTGATTTGAGCCGGGGGCTACTTCAGTTCCCGGCGAGAATACCCCAGGATGCTCCGGGCGACGATAAGCTGGTTGATCTGCTTGGTGCCCTCGTAAATATCGTTGATCTTGGCGTCGCGCATCCACTTCTCGGCCAGCCATTCGCGGGAATAACCCTTGGGGCCGAGCAACTCGACCGCCTTCTGGGTGATCCAGGTCACGGCGTCCCCGGCGCGATACTTGCACATGCTGGCCTCAAGGCGATTGCTCTCGCCGTGGGCCATTTGGGCCGTCGCCCGCAGGGTCAGCAGCCAGGCCCCCTTGTAGCGTGCTTCCATCTCCATGACATCGCGCTCGACGGCCGTCAGCTCATGCAGCGGCTTGGTGTAATCGACGGTGATGCCCTCTTCGGCCAACTTCTCGATCGTGAACTCCATGGCGGCGCGAGCGATGCCGATGGCGCTGGCGGCCACGGCGGGACGCGAGGCATCGAAGGTTTTCATTGCCCCGGCGAAACCCTTGCGGCTCTCGGTCTGGCGCACTTCCTGATCCCCCAGCACGTTCTCGAAGGGGATGCGGGCGTTGTCGAAATGGAGGGCCACGGTATCGCTGGCGCGGATGCCCAGCTTGTGCTCCTGCTTGGCGATGCTGACGCCGGGCGTGTTGCCCTCGACGACGAAGGATTTGATGCCCGCCCGCCCCGCCGTCGGATCGACGGTGGCCCAGACGACGCACAGCCCGTCGGATTCCTTGAGCGCCAGCGCGCCATTGGTGATGAAGATCTTCTCGCCGTTCAGCACCCACTCGTTGGTGGCGGGGTCGAGCACGGCTGTGGTGCGCATGGCGCTGTTGTCGGAGCCGGCGCCCGGCTCAGTGATGGCCATCGCCCCCCACTTGGGAGCGCCCTCGGTGAACTTGCTGAGGAAGCGGACGCGCTGCTCGGGCGTCCCGGCTGAATCGACGGCCGCGCCGCCCAGCATCGGGTGCGGCAGGCAAAGGTACTGTCCGGCATCACCCCAGCTCAACTGCTCGATCATGAAGATGAAGGACAGCATGCCGTAGTCGACGCCTTCCTTCTTCGGTTTGGCGCTGCCGTTGCCACTATGGCCGTTCCCATTGTGGCCGTTGCCGTTGGCTTCGATCTGGGCCATGAGCGGCTTCAGGGCGCGCTTGACCATCTCCTGGGTGAAGGGCCAGGTCATCGCCACAAAGGCTTCCGGCCGCTCGTGCTCGTGTTCATCCAGCTGGCGCGAATACGGCCGCATCGCCTGCTCGGCGACCATGCGAATTAACTGCATCTGATTCTCAATGAAGGGAGGTATTTCAAAACTGATCATGGAATAGGCTCCTGTTCGCGTTCGTATTCACGCACTAAATAATCGCCAGACCGTCGAATGTGGTGAAACCGCGCGCGTTGCGCAGCCACAACTCGACCGGGTACTCGCGGATGTAGCCGTAGCCACCCAGAGTCTGCACGGCGCGGTCGGCCACCTGCATGACCATCCGGTCGACCTGATGTTTCATGATCGCCGCCTCGCGGGTGACGTCCTTGCCCTGATCGAGCAACCAGGCCGTCTCCCAGACCAGCAGCCGGGCCTCATCGATCTCGGTGGCCATGTCGGCCAGCATGAAGGCGATGGACTGGCGGTGGGCGATCGGCTCGCCGAACTGCACGCGCTGCTTGGCGTAGTCGCGGGCGTACTCGAACCCGGCGCGGGCCAGCCCCACGGCGGCCGCGGCCAACGCCACCCGGCTGTGATTGAGGATCAGACTGAAATCGATCCCCGCCTCGCCGCCCAGCTTGTTGGCCGCCGGGATGCGGACATCGGTCAGGGTGATCAGATTGGTCGAAAGCGCCCGCACGCCCATCAGCTTGTCGCGCGCGTCAATGGTCAGCCCGTCGACGCCGGTGGGCACGATAAAGGCCTGGGTCACGCCGTCCTCGGCGGCATAGACGAGGATCGTTTCCGCCTCGTCGGCCAGGGGGACGAGCGTCTTGCGGCCGTTCAGCACATAGGCGTTGCCGTCGCGGACGGCCGTCGCCTTGAGCTTGTAGGGGTTAAACTGCACGACCGGCTCGGTGAGGGCGGCCGTGACCTTGGGCGGCGCTTCCTGAGTGAACAGCGGCAGATAGTCCGCCTTCTGCTCCTCGGTGCCGCACAACATGAGCGGAATGGCCAGGAGATTGGGAGTCATGACGTTGAAGGTGACGGCCAGGTCGCCCCAGCCAAACTCCTCCATCGCCAGCGCGCCGGTGACGACCGAGTAGTCGCCAAACCCGCCGTAGGCTTCGGGCACGGCCGTCGGCAACAGGCCAATCTCCCACCCGGCGCGGGCCGTCGCGGCGGGAATCGCGCCATCCTCCTCAGCCTCGCGATAGACCTTGCGCACGCGCTCGCGAGCGAAGCGGGCGATGGTCTCCGTCAGCATCTTTTGTTCTTCATCCGGACGAAAATCCAACATGGGAAACTCCTCCACAACTCTATTTTGGAATGCATCTCCGGGTTTCACCGATCACCGGCCGAGACAGAGAAAGGCCGATACAGGTTGCCTGAGAAAGCATCCGCCGATTTCACACGTGTCGAACGATAGCGTCGGTCATGCGAGCGATGCGGGCCATCATGGCCACGTCATGGACGCGGACGATGTCGGCCCCCCGGTCGATGCCAATCGCCGTGGCTGCCGCCGTGCCTTCCAGCCGTTGGTCGGGCGGCAGGTCCAGCGCGTAGCCAATAAACGATTTGCGCGACGAGCCGAGCAAAACGGGATAGCCCAGCGTTTTGATCTCGCCCAGTCGATCGATTAATTCCAGATTTTGCTCCACCGTCTTGCCGAAGCCGATGCCGGGATCGAGTATGATGCGGTCGGGTCGCACCCCGGCGGCCAGGGCGATGGCGGCCTGGGCCGTCAACTCGGCGCGGATGTCGCCCAGCAGGTCGTCGTAATGGACGCCGATGTAGCGGCCGCCCAGACGCGCCTCCTGATTCACATCCTTGGGTTTGCTGCGGTTGTGCATGATGATGACCGGGCAGCCGCGTTCGGCCACCAGACCGGCCATGGCCGGATCCATGCGCAGCCCCCACACATCGTTGACCCAGTCGGCCCCGGCGTCGAGCGCCGCGGCGGCCACCTCGGCCCGGTAGGTGTCGATGGAGATGATCATCCCCGGCGCGGCCGCGCGGGCGGCCGCGATGGCGGGAATGGCGCGGGTCAGTTCCTCGTCGGCCGTCACCGGCACGCTGCCCGGTCGCGTGCTCTCCCCGCCGATGTCCAGCATATCGGCCCCCGTCTCGGCAAAATGGGCGGCCTGTTGCGCCACCCGCTCGAAAACGTCGACCGGATCGCCGGCGGCGACCAATCCGTCGCCGGAAAAGCTGTCCGGGGTGACGTTGATGACACCCATGACGTAGGTGCGATGGCCCCATTCGGGCATGTTGCGGTGTGAGTCCGGGTGCATTGGGCGGATCTCCTTAATCAGGCCTGCGCAGCGACCGTCTGCGGATTTGCGATGGGAAACGGCAATTCGACCATGCGCTCCACACCGGTCGTATCGACCTCATCCAGCATCTCCTCTACGGTGAGGCCGGTCTGTGGATGGCGAAAGGTGGGGATGAGCACGGCCAGCGGGGCCAGAACGAACGCTCGTTCGGCGATTCGCGGGTGCGGGATGGTCAGTTCGTCATCCTGCACGACCAGCCGATCATAAAACAGGATATCGATGTCGATGAGACGCGGGCCCCAGCGGTAGCTCTCCACGCGGCCCAGTCGGCGCTCGATCTCCTTGACGTGATGGAGTAGATCGTGGGGCGACAGATCGCTGGAGATGGCCACACAAATGTTGAGGAAAGGCGGCTGATCCACCTCCCCCCACGGTTCGGTGGCATAGACAGGTGATACGGCGGTGATGGTGACGACTTGCTGCAACTCGTCGATCGCCCGTCGCAGATTGGCAAAACGGTCGTTCAGATTCGATCCCAGACTCAGGTATATCAAGCTCATATGTACCACCCGCCGAGAATCCTGTTTTCTCTGTTAAAAATGTCCAATATGACGCACTGCATTATTATACATATTTATAACACACTGCGTCATGAGTGTCAACGGGGTGAACCGATCTGCCTCTGGCCATAAGCCGCGGCCCCGGTAAAATAGCCCCATGAGTACTAGCGCCAAGGCACGACCATATGGCCGCGCCACCCTGCTCCGGCTATTCCTGCTGACGATCACATTGGCCGCCGCCACGCCCGCCCGGACATCGGCCCAGGACACGCCGCCGGTCGTCATCACCGTCCAGCCCGGCGACACGTGGACGGCGCTGGCCCTGCGCTACAATAGCGACACGGCCGAACTGCGCGCCCTCAACCCCCACATGAACGCCGCCCGCCAGCCGGCTATCGGCCGCGACGTCACCCTGCCGGCGGGAGCCATGGAGCGCACCGGCCGCCTCATCCGGCCCAAAGGCGGGCTGGTCTCGTCGGCCGTCGGGTTGGGCTTGCCGGTGTGGGCGCTGGCCCTGCGGAACGGGCTGCCGTCCCCCTACACGCCCCTCTTCCACCGACCGCTGGTCGTGCCCGGCGACGGCCGCATCCGCGACCTGCCGGTGGGCGTGACCGCGCTGGAGCTGGCGGCCGTACCTGCACAGCCGGGGATGGCTCTCGGCCTGTGGGGGACGACGAACACGGCCGATGCCGCTGTCTCGGCCGAGCTGGACGGGCTGCCCGTCTCCTTCGGCACGGCCGGCGAGCGCTTCATCGGCGTCGTGGGCACCGGCGCGTTCTACAGCGGCGGCGAGCCGGAGCTAATCATGCGCGTCGCCGGCGCCCCGGCCTGGGTCCAGCCCTGGGCTTTTGCCAAACGGGAGTGGGAGTATCAGGAACTGACCTTGACCGGCGAGGCGGCCCAGATCGACCAGCAAGCCCGCGACGAGGAACGCGCCCGGCTGCGGGCTATATGGACCGTCACCGGTCCCGATCCGCTATGGGACGGGCCGTTCCGCATCCCTCTGGACAGCTTCCTGGAGGTCTCGGCCAACTACGGCGCGCGACGCTCCTACAACGGCGGGCCATACCTGACCTATCACGAAGGGGTCGATTTCAGCGCCTACGGCGGCACGCCCGTGCTGGCCCCCGCCGCCGGAACGGTCGTGCTGGCCGAGACGTTGTACGTGCGCGGCGGCACGGTCATCATCGACCACGGGTTGGGCATCTACACCGGCTTCTATCACATGTCGGCCATCCACGCCGTGCCGGGGCAGCAGGTCGCGCCCGGCGATCTGCTGGGCGAAGTGGGCACCACCGGGCTTTCGACCGGCAACCACCTGCATTGGGACCTGCTCATCAACGGCATTTGGGTGGACGCGGCCGCCTGGCGCGAGTCGGGGCTGGACTGCCGGCTGCTGGAAGGGCTTGGTCGCCCCTGTGCTGCCCTGCCGGACGGCAACTAGGCCAAGCGATCAGGTCTCATCCAACTGGGTTTTAACGCCAAAGTCGAACAGTTCCCCGATGGAGCGGTGGTGATAATTCTGCCGGATGGCCCCGCCAAAGACAGGGCCGGTGGACAGGACCACCAGCTTCGACCCCGGGCCGGGCGTTTGGGGAACGGTGTCGGTGGTGATGATCTGCCGGATCTCCGGCACAGCCTCCAGCCGCTCCAGCCCGCCATGCAGAAACACCCCGTGGGTACAGACGACATAGACCTCCTCAAGGCCGTGGTCAAGCAGCAGGCGGGTGAGTTCGACGATGGTGCCGCCGGTGGCGATCTCGTCATCGTGGATGATCGCTCGCCGGAAGCCGGACACCTGACGGCCGATGAGGCCGCTGTATTGCACGCGGGTGTCGGAGACGCGGGTCTTGTTGGCCGTGGCAAAGCCCAGATCGAGCATCTCGGCGAAGCGCGACGACGACTTGGCGCTGCCCATGTCGGGGGCCACGACGATGGTATCCTCCGAGCTGAAGCGATAATCGCGGAAGTAGTCGGCAAACAGCCCGCGCGCCGTCAGCGGGTCGGCCGGGACGCTGAAGAAGCCGTGCACCTGCGGCGAGTGGAGTGTCATGGTCATGATGCGGGTCGCTCCCGCCGTGGTCAGCAGGTCGGCCACCAGCCGGGCGGTGATGGAGATGCGCGGGGCGTCCTTCTTGTCGGAGCGGGCGTAGGAGAAGTAGGGGATGATGGCGTGGATCTCGCGGGCGGCGGCGCTCTTGGCGATGTCGAGCATCATCAGCAGTTCCATGAGGTGATCGCTCACCGGCGGCACAAGGGACTGGACAATGTAGACCGAGCGGCCGCGGACGCTGGCTCCCAGCTGGACGAACAGATTATCGTTGCTGAACCGCGAGAAGTGGGTCTGCTCCAGTTCGATGCCCAGGCTCTCGGCAATGGCCGCCGCCAGGCGCGGGTTGGAACGACCGCTGAACAATCGTACTTCGCTCTGATCAAGGGGCTGGAACACGTTCATGGCATTCTACCTGGTCGGGCGCTAGGCAGGGCTGCGCTGTTTTGTATAGTATACCCGATCCCCCATCATAAGGAACAACTGTAGCGCAAGCTTTCACCTTGCCGACCCGGCTGTAGCGCAAGCTTTCACCTTGCCGACCCGGCTGTAGCGCAAGCTTTCAGCTTGCCGACCCGGCTGTAGCGCAAGCT
>CAYXNH010000125.1:0-8806 GCA_964466135.1 uncultured Ardenticatenaceae bacterium
GTCTTCGCCTTCGCCTCGATTAGTAACGCCTTCGGCATGGTTCCGCCGTTCTACGACTGGCAGCTGTGGCTGGCGGGCGCGCTGGGGACGCCCAACGAGCTGATCCTGCTGGGGCTGACCTTCGGCCTGCTCAATCTGGCGCTGCCCGCCGCCGTGGGGCTGGGCGCAGCCTGGCTCAGTCGCGCCGCCGCCGGGCGGGCCGAGCCGCTGCGCATCTCCTTCAGCCGCTTCATGCCGGCCATCATGCCCGTGGGGTTCGCCATCTGGCTGGCCCATTACGGCTTCCACTTCGTCACCGGGGCGCTGGCCATCATCCCCGTCTTCCACACCTTCCTGCTCGACCACGGCGTGACGATCATGGGCTTGACGCCCGACTGGACGCTGGGGCCGATCCTGCCCGGAGAGTGGATTCTGCCGTTGCAGACCGTCATCGTCCTGCTGGGGTTCGCCGGCAGCCTCTACGTGGGCAATCGCATCGGGCGCCGCGACTTCGAATCACGCCCCGTGGCCATGCGGGTCATCCTGCCCTGGTTGGTGGTGTGGCTGGCCATGGCCGCGGCCGCGCTGCTGACGTTCAACCTGCCGATGGAAATGCGCGGCACGATCTTCCCCGGGTGACACAATGAAACGACGACCGACCGCCTTGATCACCATCGCCGCCGCCGCAGTGTTAGCCATTGCCCTGGCCGGGTCGCGACTCCCGGCCGCTCTGGCCCACGGCATCGGCACGCCCCAGGTGCTGAACGCCCCCGCCGGGCCTTATATACTGTCGGCCTGGACCGATCCCGACCCCCTGCGGGCCGACGAAACCCATGTGGTCGTGGCCGTCATCGACCCCGACACGCGCGAGATGATCGTCTCCGGCGTCGAGGTGGCCGTGACGATGACCTCGATGGACGATCCGTCCGTCATCCTTCGCGAGGTGGCGGGGACGGACAGTGTCAACCAGCTGCTCTACGCGGCCGAATTCAACGGCCGGGTGAGCGAAGGAGCCTGGCGCGTGGGCGTCGTGGCCACGGGCGCGCAAGGGACGAGCGACGAGGTCACGTTCGAGGTCGAAATCGACCCGGCAAGAGGAAATAACTGGCTGTGGATCGGTCTGGGCGGCATGGCGGTCCTCGTCGCCGGCTGGCTTTTCCTGTCGATGCAGCCGGAGCGACCGGCCCGCGTCGCGCGTCGCCGCCGGGCCGCAGGGTAAGGACAAACCACCGTCCTTATGTCATCCCAAATGCAACAATTTTCAGCAGTTGCGCGTTTCTATTGCCGGTAGTGTTTGAACCATGCATTAGGAGCGCCCTAAAACCGCGACTCATAAGGTATCCAACAGAGCGGGATCAGGGGGTATATTATGGTCAACCACGGCTATATATAGGGGTATCCGGCAACCGGCACACCTAATTGTTGGTACGTTTGAGGAAGCTGTCGAACCCCTCCCGCGCTCACTGTTTTCTTTAACAAAGTCGATTCCTAAAAAATTCGCAGGTTTTAAGACAAATCCGGGGAATCGCCATTGTGCCCCTTCCTGGGCTGTGCTAGAATGGCTTCACCATCGAGACAGGGCAGCGATGATGTTGCCGATAAGTCGTCGACATCGTTGACGCCCGGTTCGCCGGACAGCCCGCGCCCGTGTGGCTGAACGAAGAACCGCCGGGGTTGTGAAAGAGGGATTCACCTCCTCGCTCGTGGAATCTTGCGCCCTCTTGTCCGTGATAGATCAATGTAAGCGGTTGGTTAGACCGAGATTCATACTTGCCAAGCGGCCGCTTGCCGAGAGGTTGTGGAATGGGAACAGGAACATTGTCGCCGGAAGCGGTCTGGAAGGCCGCTCTGGGAGAACTCGAAATGCAAATGACCAGGGCCACCTTCACCACGTGGCTCCAGGGCACGCGGGCGCTTTCCTGGGAAGAGGATGATTTCGTCGTCGGCGTACGCAACGACTTCGCCAAGGACTGGCTGGAGAATCGCTTGCTGGACCTGATCGAGCGCACCCTGTCGGGCGCGGCCAATCGCCGGCTCAACGTGCGCTTCGTCGTCTGGTCGGATGAGATCATCGCCCCATCGACCACCATGGTTCCGGCCAACGGCAAGGTCGATCTGAAGCCCGCAGCCGCCCGGCACTCCCCAATCATCATGAGTGAGGAGCGCGCCACGGATGGCCCCCTGCTCAACCAGCGCTACACCTTCGGCACGTTCATCGTGGGAGCCAACAACCGGCTGGCCCACGCCGCCGCCCTCTCCGTCGCCGAGAACCCCGGCCAGACCTACAACCCGCTCTTCATCTATGGCGGCGTGGGGCTGGGCAAGACCCACTTGCTGCACGCCATCGGCCATCGCTGCCTCCAGGACGGCCTCCACGTGCGCTATATCTCGGCCGAAGCGTTCACCAACGATATGGTCCAGGCCATCCGCGACAAGAAGACGCAGGAGTTCCGCGACCGCTACCGCAAGGTGGACGTGCTGCTCGTCGATGACATCCAGTTCATCGCCGGCAAGGAAGGCACGCAGGAAGAGTTCTTCCACACCTTCAACGACCTGCACAGCATTGGCAAGCAGGTGATCATCTCCAGCGACCGGCCGCCCAAATCATTAGCGACGCTGGAAGAGCGGCTGTTGTCGCGCTTCGAGTGGGGGCTGACGGCCGACGTGCAGCCGCCCGACGAGGAGACGCGGCGAGCCATCCTGCTGGCCAAGGCCGAGGAGCAAAGCTGGCGTGTCCCCTCAAACGTGATCGAATTCATCGCCCACAACTCGCGGCAGAACATTCGCGAGCTGGAAGGGGCGCTCAACAAGGTCGTGGCCTTCGCCAATCTGACCGAGCGGCCGGTCGACCTGGAGCTGACGACGATGGCCCTGGCCGACAGCCTGCGCCGGACGGAGCGCGTCGGCGTGGAACAGGTCATTGATATGGTCTGCCGCTACTATGACGTCTCCTCCGAGGCCCTCATCAGCAGCAGCCGCAAGAGCGCCATCGCCTACCCGCGCCAGGTGGCCATGTACCTGTCGCGCACGGAGACCGACGCCTCGCTACCGCAGATCGGCGCGATGATGGGACCGCGAGACCACACCACCGTCCTGCACGGCTGCGAGAAAATCGCCGGCCTGGCCGACACCGATCCCCAATTGCGGCGCGACCTGATGGAGATCAAGGCCATGCTTTACGACCGACAGGCGGCGGCCGTCCGTTGACAGGTCGCCTTCAACCAAGGTTTCAAACCCCTCACCAGGAGCGTCGGAAACGCAAGCCAGGGAACTCCCCCATCGCGCGCTTCCGGCGCTCTTTCTCATTTTGACCGGTCTGTTGGACACATAGCAATACTCCGGCGGTTATACTGCTTCCCGGCCCGGTTGCCGGCGACCGGGTAACCCTGCCAAATCTCTCAGGAATATTGCCCCAATGAAGAGTGATGTTTATTATTACACTCTGAAAACCCTAAATGGCGGGTTCTCCATGAGTCCGTCTCCGTATATGATGGAGCAAGGAAAACAAATTAATGAAACAAGATTGGTATAAATTGACCGTCGAGCAGGCGCTGCAAGCGCTGGGCACCTCGGCCGATAATGGGCTGACAACGGCCGAGGCCGACAAGCGACTCGCCGAATTTGGCCCCAACGAACTGCAGGAAAAAGGCGGCCGCTCGCGACTGGAAATCCTTTGGGAGCAGTTCACCAACATCCTGACCGTGCTGCTCATTCTGGCCGCCCTCGTCTCGATGTTCCTGGGCGACTGGATCGAGGCCGTCGCCATCCTCGTCATCGTCGTCCTCAACGGCATCCTCGGCTATACGCAGGAATACCAGGCCGAGCAATCCATGGCCGCGCTGAAGAAGATGTCGGTGCCCGTGGTGCGCGTGCGGCGCGACGGCAAGTTGCGCGAGATCTCGGCCCGCGATCTCGTCCCCGGTGATATCGTCGTACTGGAGACGGGTAACATCGTCCCCGCCGACGGCCGCGTCATCAACGGCGTCAACCTGCGCGCCGAAGAAGCCGCCCTGACCGGCGAATCGGAACCGGTGGAGAAAGACCACAACCGCGTCTTCGACTCCGACCGGGCGCTGGGCGACCGCAGGAACATGGTCTATAGCGGCACGCTGATCAACTACGGCCGCGGCGAATTCGTCGTCGGCAACACCGGCATGGCCACGGAACTGGGTCATATCGCCAACCTGATCCAGGGCGTGGAAGAGGAAGATACGCCGCTGCAACACCGCCTTCATCGATTGGGGCAGGTGCTGGCCTATGGCGCGCTGGTGTTGGTGATCCTGGTCTTCGTCCTGGGCTTGCTCCAGCAAGGCACGGACAACATCCAGGAACTATTGCTGACGGCCGTCAGTCTGGCGGTGGCCGCCATTCCCGAGGCCCTGACCGCCGTGGTCACCATCGCCCTGTCGCTGGGCGCGCAACGGATGCTCAAGCGCCATGCGCTCATCCGGCGCCTGCCGGCCGTGGAGACGTTGGGATCGGTGACGATCATCTGCTCCGACAAGACGGGCACCCTGACGCTGAACCGCATGACCGTCCAGGTGCTCGACATGGCCAACCACTCCTACCGCTTCAAGCATAACGATACCACCAATCAACTGGAGATGGAGCGATCCGGCGGCCGCGATATGGCTACGGAGGACAACCCGACGCTCGACCTGCTGCTGATCGGCGGCGCGCTCAACAGCGACGCCACGCTGAGCACCGAGGGCGACACCATGCTGGCCATCGGCGACCCGACCGAGGCCGCTCTGGTCCACGCTGCCGCGCTGGCCGGTCTTCCCAAGCCGGAGCTGGAGAGCGCCTTCCCGCGCGTGATTGAATTGCCTTTCGATTCCGTGCGCAAACGCATGACCACGCTCCACAAGCTGCCCGAAAACGACGAAAAACTGCCGGGCACGGTGGCCGCCATCTGGGGGAAAAAGTTCACCGCCGACGACGAGCGGCCGCCCTACATCGCCTTCACCAAGGGCGCCATCGACGGCCTGCTGGATATCTCGCCCACCTTGTGGGACGAGGGAACCATCAAGCCGATGGATGAGGCCTGGCGGACGCGCATCATGAAGTCCCACGACGACATGGCCGGCAAAGGCATGCGCGTGCTGGGCGTGGCCATTAAGCCCTGGGATCAGCCCCCGGCCGAGACAACCGAGCAGGAACTGGAGCACGACCTCATTTTCCTGGGCATGTTCGGCATGATCGACCCGCCACGACCGGAAGTGAAGGACGCGGTGGCCAGCTGCAAGGCTGCGGGAATTCGGCCGGTCATGATCACCGGCGACCACCCGCTGACCGCCCGCCACATCGCCCAGCAGATCGGCATCAGCGATAACGGCAACTTCATCACCGGGCAGGAGCTGGATCGCATCTCTCCCAGCGAACTGGAGGAACGGGTGAAGAACGTCTCCGTCTTTGCCCGCGTCTCGCCGGAACACAAGCTGCGACTGATCGACGTCTACCAGAAACAGGGCAATATCGTCTCCATGACCGGCGACGGCGTGAACGACGCCCCGGCCCTGAAGAAAGCCGACATCGGCGTGGCTATGGGCATCACCGGCACGGACGTGGCCAAGAGCGCGGCCGAGATGGTGCTGCTGGACGACAACTTCGCCACCATCGTGGCCGCCGTGGAGGAAGGCCGGGTCATCTACGACAACATCCGGCGCTTCATCAAATACCTGCTCACCTGCAACGCCAGCGAGATCGCCGTCATGCTCATCGGCCCGTTCCTGGGGATGCCGCTGCCGTTGCTGCCGCTGCAAATCCTGTGGATGAACCTGGTGACCGACGGCCTGCCGGCCCTGGCGCTGGGCATCGAGCCGCCGGAGGAGGACGTCATGCGACGGCCGCCCTATTCGGCCACGGAGAGCGTCTTCGGTCGGGGCATGCCGGCCTTCATCGGCATCTTTGGCGTTGTGCTCAGCATCCTGGCCATCGTGATGGGTTACTCCCTGTGGCATGAAGGCGACACCGGCTGGCAAACGGCCCTCTTCACTACCCTGGTCTTCTCCCAGCTGGCGATGGCCCTGTCGGTCCGCTCCGAGCAGCAATCGTTGTTCCGCACCGGCCTGCTGACCAACAAGCCGATGTTGGGCGCGATCGTCGTGACGATCCTGCTGCAGCTGATTCTCGTCTATTGGGGCCCGGCCCAGCGGCTCTTCCATCTGGAGGCGCTGTCCGCGCGCGACCTGGGGCTGTCGTTCCTCATCAGCCTGCTGGTGCTCGTTTTTGTGGAAATCTGGAAAGCAGTGGCGCGTTCGCGCAGTAAAAGCGTATAATTACTTACCAACTAATTCCGGAGGGACGGAAAGCAAAAACGGAACGTGGATTGACCGCGTTCCGTTTTTGTTTTTTTGGCGTGTGGCGGGCCGGAGAGCGATCAATCCAGGTAGGCCAGCAGTTCACGCAAGCCGATGATGGTCTTGCTGTCGTGGAACTCGCGGCCGTCGAGCATCCGCCGCACCTCGTCAAGCGTCAGCTCCACCCGCTCGATCTCCTCGGTGGCCTCCGGCGCGGCCCCCACCTCAACCAGGTCCAGCCCCAGAAAGACATGGATGCGCTCGGTGCAATAGCCGGGCGAGACGTAGAACTCGGCCGCGGGCAGCAGCCGCCCGGCACGATAGCCCACCTCTTCGCTCAGCTCGGCCTGGGCGCGAGCCACCACGTCGTCATCGGGGCCTTCCAGCTTTCCGGCCGGTATCTCCAGCAGGTCGCGGCCGACCACGGGGCGCGGCTGGCGCACGAGGACGACCCGGTCGCCCAGGAAGGGCACGACGGCCACACCGCCATGATGCTCGACCACATCGAACGGGACGATCTCGCCTCCCCTGAAACGAACCCGGCCGCGCTTGAGGGTCAGGATAGACCCCTGATAGACCGTCTGCTTCTCCAGCCACTCGGCCATCAGAGCCGCCGAGCCGTGTTGCCGCCGGGATAATTCATCATAGGTCGCCATTATACCCCACGGAAAAACAGAACCGAAGCCTTGGCAAAGGCCTGCCCGGCGGCCGTTGGCCTTTCATCCAATCCTAAGCCGGGCATTACACATTTTTTACGTTTCCGTTGCAAACTAACATCATGCCCGAATGACTGGGCATGGAAACAGACGACCGGTCGGCGAACTTCCTCCGTCCTCCTCCAAACGTCTCGCCGGTCGGCCGCCTGAATCCACGAAAGCCGGAAATGAAGAATTGTAATCATCGGGAAACTTTATTGTCGGAAGCCGCGTATTATTGGTAAACCGGTTTCCACTGCAATCATTAATGGAGAAAAAATGAGATCACGCCTTTCTGTTTTGTTCACTTTGGCCGCGCTGGCGGCCCTGCTTCTGACCGGGTGTAGCCTCGGTGACATGGCGTCGTCTGCGTTGCCGATCGTCGGCAATGTGGCCACCACAGTCGCCGGCACCGTCACCGACACAGTCGCCGACACCGTCGGGCAGCAATTACCCACCGTCGCCGCCTCCGCCGGAGCTATCACCAGCCAGGCCGGGGCCGCCCTGGAGACCGTGTCCCAGATTAACCCCACCGCCGAGCCTGAAGTGGTGGAGCAAACCCCGCCGGTCATTGAGCCGGTTCCCGTGCCCATCACCAGCGACGAGCAGACGCTCATCGACCTGTACAAGCGCGTCAATCCCGGCGTCGTCACCATCTACATGACCAACGGCAGCGGGTCGGGCTTCATCATCGACGCCGAGGGCTATATCGTCACCAACAACCACGTCATCGCCGAGGGCGGCCCCATCACCGTCTACTTCCACGACGGCGACGTGCGCACGGCCGAACTGGTGGGCACCGACCCCCAGGGCGACATCGCCCTGCTGAAGGTCGACGCCGCTGAAGGCGATCTGATCGCCCTGCCGCTGGGCGATTCCAACGCGCTGCAGGTGGGTCAATCGGTCATCGCCATCGGTGCGCCGTTCAACCTGCCCAACACCCTGACCACGGGCATCATCAGCGGCCTCAACCGCCAGATGCCGGTCGAGGAGCTGGGCCTGACCACCAATTACCAGACCCCCGACGTCATCCAGACCGACGCGGCCATCAACCCTGGCAACTCGGGCGGCCCGCTGCTGACCATGTCGGGCGAAGTCGTAGGCGTCAACACGGCCATCGAATCCCCGGTGCGGGCCAATAGCGGTGTGGGCTTCGCCGTGCCGTCCAATGTGGTCAAGGTCATCATCAGCCAGTTGCGCGAGAGCGGCAGCGTCAGCTATCCGTGGCTGGGCATTGCCGGCGGCACGCTGACTCCCGACGCGGCCGAAGAGCTGGGCTTGTCCCGCAATACCCGCGGCGTGCTCGTCAGCGAGACGACCGAGGGTGGCCCGGCGGCGTTGGCCGGCTTGCGTGGCCTCGACCCGGACACCATGACCGGCGCCGACATCATCATCGGCATCGATGACCTGGTCGTGCGCGAGTTCGACGACCTGCTCGGCTACATCGTGCAGCAGACGCAAGTGGGCCAGTCGGTTACGCTGACCATTCTGCGCGACGGCCAGGAGACGACCCTGCCCTTGACCCTGGGCCAACGGCCGGCCACGCTGAACACGCAGCAGGGGCTTGAAGAGGGCCAGCAGATACCCCAGATGCCGGGGTTCCCGCAGCAGCCGTAGCGGCCACTACATCAGGGTGCACCCTTTACAGGGGACTACGGCCCGCCCTGAATTGAATAGAACGTCGTTGCGCGACGGGGTTGAAAAGCTCCGTCGCGCAATTTTTTATTAAGTAAGGGACTAGTTTTCAGGGAGAAAGTTCGTTAGATCAAAGTTCTGGCTGTTAGCCTGGACAAGGCGTGCCCAGTCAATAGCTCCGGTGCCATCGCAGAAATC
>CAYXNH010000126.1:0-8767 GCA_964466135.1 uncultured Ardenticatenaceae bacterium
GGGCTGGACACGCTCTACACCGACACCAACGTCTACCGGCTGGTGGTCGATCGCGCCATGGCCAGCCGCGTCACGGCCGTGCAGGGCCGTCCGTCGCCCAGCGCTACCGTCGCCCCCTACTACATGGAGACGACGACGGTCGAGAACAACAACATCTACTCCTACCTTTCGCCCAACGGCGACCCGTGGGCCGACACGTTTATCAGTCTCACGCCGGGCATGGCCATCAAATACACGGACTTCCCGATCAGCATCAGCGACTACGTCCCCGGTGCGGCGGCTTCGGTCCAGTTTGACCTGTGGGGCGCTTCGAACGTAATCTCCGGGCCGGACCACCACGCGCTGGTGGCCGTTAACGGAGCAGAAGCGGCCAACGTATGGTTTGACGGCAACGAGGTGAAGCTCATCGACGCCCCGCTGCCGAACAATGTGCTGCAAAACGGCCTCAACACCTTGCGGCTGACGGCCCCGGTCGACAGCGGCGCGGATTTCGACACGTTTGCAGTCGAATCCTACGGGCTGACCTATCCGCGAGCCTTCGTGGCGATGGACGGGCGACTGGATTTCGAGGCCAAGGCCGACGCCCGCGCCTTCAAGGTGACGGGGCTGGACAGCGATCAGGTCGTGGTCTACCGCCTCAATGGCGGTCGCCCGGCGCGACTCAATGGGGTCAAGGTCGCTGCCGACGGCAACGGATACAGCGCCGGGTTCGCCGGCGGCAAGAATGACACTTACTTTGTTTCGACGGTCGGCGCGTTGCTGACGCCGCAAATCGCCCTGACGCCGGCCGCGGCCGACATCACCGGCGGCTCGGCCGACCTGCTGATCATCGCCCACCCGAACTTCATCAACGGCGACCTCAACCGGCTGGTTCAGGCCCGCCAGGCCCAAGGCTATGCGGTGAAGGTCGTCAATGTAAATGAGGTGTACGCGCAGTTCGGCGGCGGCATCTTTGACCCGCAGGCGATCCGGGATTACCTCGGGGTTGCCATCGACAAGATGGGCGTCGAGTATGTCTTGCTGGTCGGCGCGGACACCTACGACTACCGCAACTACAGCGGCGTGAATAGCATCAGCTTCATCCCGTCGCTATACGCCAACACGCTCGACCCGGTGAAGCTCGCCCCTGTCGACCCGCTGTACGTCGATATCGACGGCGACAACGTGCCCGATCGAGCCCTCGGTCGCTTCCCGGTGCGCACCGTCGCCGAGATGAAATTGATGGTCGACAAGACATTGCTATACGATGAACAGACCGGCGTGCAGACGGCCGTCCTGGCTGCCGACTATGGTTTCCAGAACGACAGCGAAGCCTTCGCTTCTCCATTAGTCAACTCGGGCTGGACCGTTCAGAGAGCCTATATTCAATCGATGGGCAACGCCGCGGCTCGAGCAACGCTTATCGCCGGCCTGAATGCCGGGCCACGACTGGCCAGCTTTGTCGGCCACTCCGGCCAGAATAACTGGACTTTCAATCCGCTCTTCCTGTCCGGCGACGCTGCCGCGCTGACAAATGTCAACCCGATCCTCGTCACCCAATGGGGCTGCTGGAACACCTACTACGTCGATCCGACCTACAACACGATGGGACACAAGTTCCTGCTGTCAGGCATGAACGGCGCGGCGCTGGTCACCGGCTCCACCACACTGACCAACAGCAGCTCGGAGCGCCAGCTCGGCCGGCTGATGATGGCCCAGTTGGCTCAGCCCGGCATGACGATCGGCGAGGCGATGCAGCTGTCCAAGGCAAGCCTGGCGCAGACTCATCCGGAGATGCACGATGTGCTGCTGGGCTGGACGATCCTGGGCGACCCGACCACGGTGGTCATGCGGTAGCCGAAATGTAAAAGATTCCCGACAGGTGGTGGAGAAATTGCCACCTGTCGGCTATACTTGCGGTTAAGTCGTTTAGTGAATGAACGATCGATTCCGGAGGGATTGGTGGCATATGAAATCACAAATTGAACTACAATCGCGTGCGGCGCGGGATGAAGCGCCCAAACCGAAGAGACCCTATTCAATGCCGGTATTGACACGGTTCGGCGACATTCGCACGCGTACCCTCGCGCCAACCAAGGCCCCGCAAGCAGAAAGCGGCCAGGTCGAACCTCGTCGAATGGGCTTTTAAACAAGCTTCCAAACCATTAAGTCACCGGGTTCCGGCCTCAACAGGATTCGGCGACATCCAGATCATGGGGTGATACCGCCATTTTAAACGATCACCTTCCGACCGTTTCCGGTCTAACCGGAAACGGTCTTTATTATCGGCCTCCCGTTCCGCTTGTCGCATCAGACATCTTTTCATCGACCACGCGAGTCGGATCATGAGCGCGGTAACCGGGCTGTTCAACCGAAACGGCAAGCCCGTTGAGCGTCACCTGCCGGAGATGGTGCTGGCGGCGCGACCGGAACGCGGCCCCGACGGCGTCGGGGTTGAATTCAGCGGCCCCGCCGCGGTCGGCCACCAGCTGTTCATGCTGCTCCCCGAGGATCGTCCCGGGCAGCAACCCATCGTTCAGGGCGACATCCTCTTTGCCGCCGACTGTCGCCTCGACAACCGTCGGGAACTGGCGCGGGCTTTGGGGCTGGATGATGCGCAGACGGCGGGCATAACCGACGCGTCGCTCATCCTGGCCGCCTATCAGCGCTGGGGTGAGCGTTGCCCGGAGCGATTGTTGGGCGATTTCGCCTTCGTCCTGTGGGACGGCGACCGGCGTCAACTCTTCGCCGCGCGCGACCCGCTCGGCGCCTGCGATCTGTGCTACTATGTCGACGAGGCGCTGTGTCTGGTCGCCTCCGAGATCACCCACGTCCTGGCCCATCCCGCGGTTGAACCGCGGATCAACGACAACCGCATCGCCTTCCTCCTCGCCGCGTTGTTGCCGGGGCCGGAAGAAACCTTCCACCAGGGGATTCTTTACCTGCCTCCGGCCCACGCCCTGCGCGTCACCGCCGAGAGGGTTGACGTATGGCCCTATTGGGACGCGATCCCGACGACAATCCGCTATCGCGACGAGCGCGAATATGACGACCAGTATCGCGAATTGCTGACCGAGGCGGTGCGCTGCCGGCTGCGGGTCGCCGGGCCGGTGGGCATCTCGCTGAGCGGGGGGCTGGATTCGACTTCGCTGGCCGCGCTGGCCGCGCCGATGCTGCCGTCGACGATCGGCCAGGCGCGATTACCATCCTTCTCCTATGCCTTCGACGAGCTGGAGAGCTGCGACGAGCGAGTCTATATCCGGCCGGTGGCCGAACGCTACGGGCTGGACCCGACCTGGGTTTTTGGCGACGACTGCTGGGCGTTCAAGGACCTGGCCGCCTGGCCGCTGACGCAGGATTTCGTCATCACCGATGTCTTCGCCGAGTTGCCGGCGTCGGTGCAGGAGGCGGCCGGGTCGGCGGGTATCCGGGCCTTGATGGCCGGTTATTATGGCGATGTGTTGATGAGCGGCCAGTACTACTGGGCATTGGACATGGTTCGTCACGGTCGCCTGGGGTCATTGGGCCGCACAGCATGGGCCAATCGGGATACAATCAAATGGCGCGACACTCTCTTCGAGTATGGCCTGCGACGGCTCATCCCGCCGGAAGTTGCCCAGGCCTATCGCCAAATTCGACCGCGACAGGCAGCGACCTTCGCCCCCGGCATCCATGAGGCGTTGCTGGAGCGCACCGACCTGGCGAACCGGCTGTCGCCCGCGCCGTGGCCCAGACGAACGCCCCCCGCCTTTCGCCAGCGCTACAACGACCTGCTATTCAGCGGTTTCAGTTATGCGCCCGCCACTCGATACCAATATAATCGACACGGCATGGAGGTGCTGGAGCCTTATTTTGACCGCCGGCTGGCCGAGTTCGTTCTGGCCGTGCCCGCCTACGTGCTGGGGTGGCCGGGCAACGACCGGCGGCTGCATCGCGAGGCGATGGCCGGTCTCTTGCCGGAAGAGGTACGCCTGCGGTCGCGCCGGACGACCTTCGTGCCGCTGCTGCGAAAAGGTTTGACCATGGAAAGGGAGAAAATTCGCCGCCTGATGGCCAATCCTTTGGTCGTCGAACGCGGCTACATCCGTGGCGACTGGTTGCAAGCGCAACTGGCCACGGAGTATGATCCCTCGCCCGGCTGGTCGCTCTTGCTGCGATCGATCTGTCTCGAACTCTGGCTGCAACGCTACTGGAACTGATCCGCCATGCCCCCCGCGCCCCCCATTGAACTCCTCTCTTTCCGGCCCGGCATCCCGCGCGCCTATCGCGTGGCCGGGGCGACGCTGCTGACCGACCTCGATCTGCCGATCCTGCAAACCTACCGGATCGACGGCCCGACGGCCTGGTCGGCCGGGCGAGAAGCGCCGGACGACGACGGCGGGGAGCCGGTCTTCGACGGCCGGGGTCTGATCGTCGACGGGCAGCGGCGGGTCGTCTGCCGCGTCTCGGCCGCGGGCTACCGGCTGGAGGTGGACGGCATCGGCGCCTACCGAATCGCGCCCGACGGCCGCCGGATCGTCGAAACGGCCGTCGATTCTCGCTGCGACCCGGAGATACGGGCGATGGCCGCCCTGGGCGCGCCGCTCGTGCTGGCCCTCGCCCTGCGCGGCACGTTCTGCATCCATGCGAGCGCGGTCATCCATGGCGACAAGACGGCGGCCTTCATCGGCGAATCGGGCGCGGGCAAATCGACGCTGGCCCGCTACCTGGATCGAGAGGGCAGCTCGGAATGGCGGCGGCTCATCGACGATACCCTCCCCGTGGCCCCGCCGGACCCCGACGCGCCTGCCACCGCTCTGCCCCACTTCCCGCAACTCAAGCTGCCCGACGCGATGCAACCTTCGCGACTGGCGCCGGAGCGGTTGCCGTTGAGCGCTATCTACGTTCTGGAAAGCGCCGGCGACGGGATCGCTATCGTTCCCCTGCGACAGAGCGAAGCGGCGTTGGCCATCGCCGCCCAGACCGTCGGCAGCCGGCTGTTCGGCCGGGCGCTGCTGGCCCAGCATATGGGTTTCTGCGCCGACCTGGCCACCCGCGCCCCCGTTAGGCGGCTGATCTACCCGCGCACCTTCGACGCCCTGCCTGCGGTTGGGGCGGCGCTGGCGGCCGACCTGGCGGATTAATCGTCGCTCGGGCGCACGCCTCTCGTCGCTGTCTCGTCGCTTCACCTGTGGTATACTTGCCCATCAGAATATTCGCTCACTCGCGTTCGCGGCCGCCCGCCACACGGAACAAACAGTCGTATGCCTGAGGCTTCCGGGTCGGCAATCGCCGGACATCCGACCCGCCGCACACGAGAGCATGGATTGGCCGGGCACACTTGGACATTTTCGAAAACATTCTGGATCGGATCGCCCTCATCGGCGCCGTCGATGTCATCGACATACTGCTCGTCACGCTGATCGTCTTCGCCGTGCTGATGTTGATCCGCGGCACGCGGGCGGTGCAGGTGCTGCGCGGTCTGTTGGTGCTGGCGGCGTTCATCTTCCTGCTGGCCCAGATATTCGACCTGCGGGCCTTCACCTGGCTGGTGGACAACATGCTGCCCGTGCTGCTCCTGTCCATCCCGGTGATCTTCCAGCCGGAATTGCGGCGCGCGCTGGAGCAATTGGGCCTGGCCAGTCGCTACTTTCGCTTCTTCCGCCGCGGCGACGATATCAACCCGGTGGCCGTCACCCTGAAAGACGCCGCCCTGCGCCTGTCGCAGCGTCGTCATGGCGCGCTGGTCGTCTTCGAACAGGACACCGGCCTGCAGGACTACATCGATACCGGCGTCATCCTCGACGCCGAGCCGTCGCCGGAGTTAATCCTGACCATCTTCAACAAGCATACTGAATTGCACGACGGGGCCGTCATCGTGCGCGACAATCGGCTGATCGCGGCCGCCTGCGTCCTGCCGCTATCCACCAGCAGCCTGTCCGACCGACAGATGGGCTTGCGCCACCGCGCGGCATTGGGCATCAGTGAAGTCAGCGACGCCGTGGCTGTGGTCGTGTCAGAGGAAACGGGACAGGTGTCGATCGCCCACAACGGGCGCATCCTGCGCCGGCAAGACATCGCCCGCCTCGACACCATCCTCCATGCCTTTCTGACCGGGTCGCGCCAACCCGATTTTCTGGGGAGAAAACAAAGTGAACCGCGCGCGTAGTGCCTTGTCGAATCTGGCCACCTTCCTCCTGGCGCTGCTGTTGGCCTTCTTCATCTGGATGTCGGCTTCCGAGATGCAGGATCCCGTCCGCACCCGGTTTCTGGAAGCGCCCGTCGAGTTCGTCGGCATGCCGGCCGACTCCGCGCTGGTGGATGCCCCCGCCCGGCAGACAGTTCAGATTCGGCTGGAAGGGCCTGATTCGGTCTTGCAGAAATATACGTCCGATGACTTCACGGCGACGGTCGATTTGAGCCAGGTTCCATCGGGCCAGACGACCTCCGTGCCCATTGTCGTGAACATGCTCCGGACGGGCGCGGACATTTCGTTTATCACGCCGGAGCAGGTCGACGTATTGCTGGAGCAGCAAGTAGCGCGCGATATCCCGGTCGCCCTCGACATTCGTGGCTCTGTCGCCCGCGGCCATAATCAGGGCGAAGCCCTCATTGATCCGCCGACCATTCGCGTCAGCGGCCCAGCCAGCCGCGTCAACGAACTGGATTTTGCGCTGGTGACTATTTTCCTCAATAGCACCAACGAAACCCTTGTGGAGACCACTCGCCCGATTTTCTACGACCTCTCGGGGCGGGTCGCCAGCGTCACCGGCCTGGAATTGAGTCAGTACGATGCGACGGTCACCATTCCGGTGGAAGAATCGGCCGGGTTCGCCAACAAGCTCATCACCGTATCCTGGACGGGCGAGCCGGCCCCCGGCTATCGCCTGCTAAGCGTGACGGCCGATCCGCCGAGCGTGCTGGTCGAGGGTTTCCCAGCCCAGGTCAATCGGCTCGTCTCGGTGATGACGGAACCCATCGACATCACCGGGCTAACCGAATCGTTCCAGCAAACGGCCACTCTCAGGCTGCCCAACGGCATCACAGTCGATCCGGAGCAGGCCGTCAACGTCACCATCCAGATAGAACCTATCCTGACGACGAGCACCTACAACCGGGTGCCCGATCTGCGCGGCTTGCGCGCCGGCTACCAGGCCGAGGTCGTGCCCAGCCAGGTGCGCGTGGTGCTTTTTGGCCCGTTGCCCGTTCTGGACGCCCTGTCGGAAGACGACGTCCGCGTGATGCTCGATCTGTTTGGTCTGGACGAGGGAACCCATTCCATCGTACCCGACGTCGATATCCCCGACCGGGGCATCGAAATTCGTTCGGTGCAGCCCGCGGCCGTCACCGTCACCATCTCTCCCGCACTGGAAGAGACCCCCGAGCCGGGCGACACGTCAGGTGGCCTGGGCGGAGGGATCGCTATGAGCGCGGCCTCGCCCGTTGGTCCGGTGCGGACGGCTGGCATCACCCCCATGTTATGCTACCGGACATCAACGGCCATGATGGCGCCGGAATTGGGCAACATTTGTGAGCGACAACAGATTATTCAATGAGTAACAAGGCAATCGTGGCCCTCGTCGGCCGTCCTAACGTCGGTAAATCGACGCTGTTCAATCGCATCATCGGCCGCCGTCTGGCCGTCGTGTCCGATGTCGCCGGAACGACCCGCGACCGTCTCTACTCCGACGCCGAGTGGGGCGGAATCACCTTTACGGTCGTCGACACAGGCGGCATCGAGGTGACCGAGGGTCGCCACACCGCGCCGCTATCCGAGGACTCCGAGCGATTCCTGCCCCTCATCCGTCAACAGGCGGCCATCGCCATGGAGGATGCCGACGTCATCGTTCAGGTCGTGGACGGCCAGGCAGGCATCACTGCCGCCGACCGCGAGGTGGCCGCCATCCTGCGCCAGGCAGAAAAGCCGGTCATAGTCGCCGCCAACAAGCTCGAATCGAGCAAGCTGTGGGACACGGCCTACGAATTCTATGAGCTGGGCCTGGGCGAGGTGGTCACCGTCTCCGCGCTCCACGGCTCGGGCACGGGCGATCTGCTGGACGCCATCGTTGACGCCATCCCGCCGTCGGCCGCATTGGAAGAGGAAGAGGATGAGTCAATCCGGATCGCCATCCTGGGGCGGCCGAACGTCGGCAAGTCGACCCTGCTGAACAAGATGCTTGGCAAGGAGCGCGTCATCGTCAGCCCCATCGCCGGGACGACGCGCGACGCCATCGACGAGAAACTCCGCTGGCATGGCCAGGAGTTCACCATCATCGACACGGCCGGGATTCGCCGGCGCGGCAAAATCGACCCCGGCATCGAGAAATACAGCGTGCTGCGGGCCGTCAAAACGTTACGACGCGCCGACGTAGCCTTGCTGCTAATTGACGGCGTCGAGGAAGTCACCTCCCAGGATGCCCACATCGCCGGCATGCTGGTGGAGGAAAACGTCGGCGTCATCGTGCTGGTCAACAAATGGGACGCCGTGGAAAAGGACACCCACACCATGCCCGCATACGAGGCGACGGCGCGTCGCGAGTTGAACTTCATCAGCTACGCGCCGCTGTTGTTTATCTCGGCCGAGACCGGGCAGCGCGTCAACAAAATCCTTGAGACGGTGATGGAAGTCCAGGCCGCACGGCATCATCGTCTGTCCACCAGCGAGCTAAACGACCTGATGCGCGACATCGTGGCCCACCACCCGCCGCCGACGAAGGGAGGCACGCAGCTCAAGTTCTACTATGTCACGCAGGTCGGCGTAGCCCCGCCCACGTTTGTCTTCTTCGTCAATCGCCCGGAGATGGTACAC